>CAZHPN010000179.1:7420-12169 GCA_964534375.1 uncultured bacterium
GGTTGAGAGGCTGGGGAATGGGGAGGTTGAGCGGCTGGGGAATGGGGAGGTTGAGCGGCTGGGGAATGGGGAGGTTGAGAGGCTGGGGAATGGGGAGGTGGAAAGGCCCGGAGGCGGAGAGGCTGCCAGTGTGGCGCAATTCTGCCGCGGCGAGACGGCGCCGGCGGCGTTCACCCCTGCCGATGAGGACCAAATCCCATGAACGAAAACACTCGCCGCACGCCGCCGTACAGCGCCGAAGCGGAAATGGCCGTGCTCGGCGGCGTCCTGCTGCGCAACGAGGCGCTGGATCTGGTGCGCGATCTGCTGGACGTCGACGACTTCCACCAACCGGCGCACCAACGCATCTTCCGCGCCTGCTGCGGCCTCTACGACCGTGGCGAGAACGTCGACCCGGTCACCCTGCGCAACGAACTGCAGGCGCTGGAATTGCTGCCGGACAGCGGCGGGGCGCCGTACATCGAGCGGCTGCTCGACGAGGTGCACACCACGGCGAACATCGAGCAGTACGCGCGCATCGTCGCCGAAAAGGCCTTGCTGCGGCGGATGCTGGGCGCGACGCACGAGATCCAGGGCATGATCTTCGACAACCGCGGCGACGACGGCGCGCCGCTGGCGGCCGAGCAAATTCTGGACCGCAGCCAGCAGGCGGTGTTCGCCGTGGCGCGGGAGACGGTCCGCAGCCCCTACGAAGCGCTCGACGAGGTCATTCACCACGCGCTGGATTACGCCAACCAGCGGCTGCTCTCCGGCGACGCGCTGGCCGGCCATCCGACGGGGTTCGCGGACCTCGACGCCCGGACCAGCGGCCTGCAGGCGGGCCAACTGATCATCGTCGCGGCCCGGCCCGGCATGGGCAAAACCAGCCTCGCCCTGAATATCGGCGTTCATGTGGCGCTGCGGCGGAAGCTGCCGGTGCTGCTCTTTTCGCTCGAGATGAGCGCCGTGCAGATCGGCCTGCGCATCCTGTGCAGCGAGTCGACCGTGCCGCTGCAGCGGATCGTCGAGGGGCGGCTGGGCGACCCCGAGTTGCACAAGCTGGTCGACGCGGCGGCGCGGCTGGACGAGGCGCCGCTGTTCCTCGACGACGGCGGCGCCATCAATATCAACACCATTCGCGCCAAGGCGCGGCGGCTGAAGGCGGAGCGGGGCGCGCTCGGCCTGGTGATCGTCGATTATCTGCAATTGATCCGGGGCGTCAAAGACTACGAGATCCGCGAACGCGAAATCGCCGAACTCAGCCGCGGCCTCAAGCTGCTGGCGAAGGAACTCGAATGTCCGGTGATGGCGCTGTCGCAGCTCAACCGGCAAGTGGAAGGCCGCGAGGACAAGCGCCCGCGGCCGTCGGATCTGCGCGAATCCGGCGCGCTGGAGCAAGACGCCGATCTGATTTTGTTTCTGTATCGCCATGGGGCCTACGACGAGTCGACGGCCGAGCCGAACAGGGTCGAAGTGATCATCGGCAAGCACCGCAACGGCCCGACCGGCATGACGGAGCTGACGTTCCGCGACGAACTCGCGCGGTTCGAAAATTATCACAATGACCGGGGGAACAGGAATGGTTGAATACGGAACTGCCAAGACAGGTTTTGTTTTTAACCGCGAACGCCGGCCGGAAGGAACGATTTCGAACCGCGAATGCACGCGAATGCACGCGAAGCGGAACGGATCCGGCAAACCGAGCAACGCGAAGCCGGGCGCTTGGGACGACGCGACCAGCGGGCAGGACATTTCATTGACGAATCCTGCCGGATTCGCGTGCATTCGCGTGCATTCGCGGTTCCACTGCCCGGATCATTCGCGGTTCCATCGTCCGAATCATTCGCGGTGCCATCGCCAAAATCATTCGCGGTTCATCGTCGAAATCATTTGCGGTGCAAAAGGGGGTTCCCAATGAACATTCGGCGCATCGTTGAACATTATCTCATGGAGCGCAACGTCGGCCGCGCGCCGGTTGGCACGGCCGCGATGTTGCGCCATCTCACGCAAGGCGTCGCCCTCACCGGCGGGTCGGACGCCGGGGGCCCGGGCGAGCGGCGGCGCTTGCTGCACCTGGCCGTCGGCGAGGCGCTGCGGCAAACGTTTTCGTGCAGCGTGTGCGCGGACATGTCGCCGGCGGCGACGATGCGCAAGCACGTCGACGGCCCGTGCGACTGCGCCTTCACGCGCGAGGTCTACCTGACCTTTGTCCGCGTCGCCATGGCCCGCCGGTCGCAGGAGCGCGCGCCGGAATGGGAAAAAATCGCGCCGATCAAGATTATCATCGCCTGGCTCGAACGGCAGTCGGAAGGCCGGCTCCCAGCGCGCCAGCTCAATTACGGCCGGCTCAGCGCCCGCACGGCCTACCGCCGCCTGGACGAGTGGGAAGACCGGCTCGAAGCCAATTTCCGCGCGCAACACCGCACGGTGCGGGAGATGCTGGAGACGATCGCGGAAGCGACGCAGGGCGTGGAGAAAAAGTAGGGAGGCTGAGGTGAGGGACGAATTACGAATTACGAATTACGAATTACGAGTGACGAGTGACGAATGGAGGCGCCGCGGCAACCGGCGGATGGGCCAACGGCCCGCTCTATACTACGAACCGGCGATTTCTTGTTTTCGCGCAAAGATTTTAACGGCCTCGCCGGAGATTCCGGGGCGCCATAGGACCTATAGGACTTATAGGACTTATAGGTCTTATGGGTCTTATAGGTCTAATAGAGACCGTCGATTTTGTGCGTAATCCACAATGACGTTGCGCCCGACGACGACGCGGCGCCGCCCCGTGAGACGTCATTCCCGCGGAGGAGGCTGTCGATAAATACGTTTTCCCGGCGCGAAGCGCCGCTTACGAAGCGGCGAGGACGCGGCGGATGGCGGCGCGGTAAATTGTGACAAAAACCTCCACGTGCGGCGGAAGCGCCGCCCGGGGGCGGCAGGAGGCCCTGCGGGCGGTAAAAAACGCCAAGAAAAGACCGGAAAGCCGCGCCAAGAGGCGCAGGCCGTGCTGCAGATTGTGGGCCACGCAATAGAGGGCAAACTCCAGCCGCGCGCCGGCGAGGCCGAAGCGTCGGAAGCGCCGCAACCCGAGCCGCTGACAGATCGCGGCGAAGCGCGGCTCGACGATCGCGGCTCGTCGGCGATAGGCCTGACGCGCGGCCGGCTGCCGGAGCACCAACGCCATGGCCTCTTTCAGTTCGTCGCCCGGGAAACGCCAGAGCACGCGCCCGGTCTTCGACGTGGTGCAGGCGGCGCGCCGCGGGCAAGCGCGGCACGGCGCCCCGGCGTAGCGGCGGCGAGGCGTGCCGTGCCGATCGCGGTCCTCGCCGCGGCAGCGCAGGCGTTGGCCGGCGGGGCACTCGTACTCGTCGCGGTCCTCGTCGTAGCGAAACGCCGCCTTGGAATATCGCCCGCCCGTGCCGCCCTTCTCGCTCGGACACAACACATTGAGGTCGCGCTCGACAAACGTGTTCAGCACCTCGCGGTGGCAATAATTGCCGTCGAGCGTCGTGCACGCGGGCGGCCCGTCCAGCAGCTTCTCGTGCTGGTCCAGCAGCGGCGCCACCGCCGCCCCTTCGTCCGACGGCGTCACCGTCTGGCCGACGATCATCCCGCTCTCGTGCGCCAGCACCGACGGCTTGTACGACGGCCGCACCGCGCCGTTCTTCAGCGGCTGCACGCGCGCTTCGGGCTCGACCGGGCTCACCCGCGCCGCTTGCGGGTCTTCGCCGCGGGCTTGCCGCTCGGCCGCGCGTTCCACCGCCACCGCCGCGACCGTCTGCGCCTGCGCATCGTGCGGCGCTTGCGCCGCGCGGGTCTGCGCCGCGTCGACCCGCAGCAGGCGGAAGCGGCTCGCCGCCGCCTCGACCACCGTGCCGTCGACCGCCGCCGCGCCCGGCGCGAGCCGCAACTTGCCGCACAACTGCCGCGTGATGGTCAGAAAGAACTCGTCGCTGAGGCTCTCCTGGTGGCGCTGCATGAACTCGCCGATCGTGCTGTGGTCCGGGTGCTGGCCGCCGGTCAGCCACCAGGCCCCTACGTCGCGCACCGCCAGCAATTCCAACTCGCGCAACGACGAGTGCCGTTCGAGAATGCCATACAGAATCAACCCGAGCATGCACGCCGGGTGAATCGCGCGGCGGCCCAGATTCTTGTACCGGGCCACAAACGTCGAAAGGTCGGCCGCTTCGAGTTCTTCCCGCAGCCGAATCACCCACCCCAGGCCGCCTTCCTCCAGGTACCGGCGCAACGGCACGCTGCCGAAACCCATCGTCTCCGGCGGCGGCGCGACGAAGTCGGCCTGGACCTGCGTCGACGGCCGCTCGACCGCAGGGAGCGGTTCGCGAAACAACTCGGACTGTTGCGTATCCGGCACACGCTTCACCCGCCGCCGCGCTCGTTTGATTGATGTCGGGTTCATGAATGCACAATATCATCGTCGTTTTAACCGACCAAGAAAAAAACGCCTCCACCAGGAGAAAATCGACAGCCTCGGAGGCGGGAATCCAGGCAATGTAAGAGCGCCCCCCGCCCCCGCCTTCGCGGGGGCAGGCTCTTCGCGGGGGCAGGCCTTTCCAGGCGCGATTCCCGCGCCGCAGGCGCGGCGGCCCGAACTGTAAGAGCACCCCCCGCCTTCGCGGGGGCAGGCTCTTCGGGGTGCGATTTGTTAGATCGCGCCTGGAAAGGCGCTCTTACAGAAGAAAGAGATCGCGCCTGGAAAGGCGCTCTTACAGAAGAAAGAGATCGCGCCTGGAAAGGCGCTCTTACAGA
>CAZHPN010000180.1:0-12075 GCA_964534375.1 uncultured bacterium
AAATCAGCCGAACGGCGCTCGCGCAACAGCGCCCGCAAGAGTCTGCAAAATCGCACGGTCAAATCTCGTTTGCACAATTTGGAAAAAAAGTATGCCGAACTGCTCGGCGCGGGAAAAAAAGAGGATGCGGCGGCGACCTTCCGCGCGTCTTCGCTCTTGCTGTCCTGGGTTGCGTCCTTCAGCGCCTGTTTCAACGCCGGCACGCCTTCCTGCGCATCCATGTCGCCCAGCGCGTACGCCGCCGCCGCGCGGACGTCGCCGCTTTCATTCTTGTGCGGCATCACCCACACCGCCGTCTGCACCGCGCGGTCGCGCCCCTTGCCGCCCTGCGCGCCGATCTTCGCCAGCGCGATCAAAATGCGCTGCCGCGCGTACGACGGCCGAGCGTTGAACGTCTCGATCAGCGGCTCGACCGCCGGATCGCCGATCGCCGCCAACGCGGCCGTCGCCGCCGCCGACGTTTCCGGAGACAGATCGCACAGGCCGTATTCGATCAGCGGCGCCACGACCCGCTTGTCCCCGACGGCGCCGAGCGCCCCGGCGGCCTCGGCGCGCACGCTGGACGACCGATCGCGGAGCAGATCGAGCAGCGTGGTCATCGAACGCGGGTCGTTGATCAGGGCGAAGGCGGCGGCGGTCTGGCGCCGCACTTCTTTGTCCGGATCGTGCGCGGCTTTCTCGAGCGCCGCGAACGCGTCCTGCCCGCCGATCTTGCCAAGCGCGTAGGCGGCGTAGCGCCGCACGACCGCGTTCTTGCTGTGGGTGGCCTTGACCAGCTCCGGCACGGCCGGCGCGCCGATCTTGATCAACGCCTGCAGGACGGCGGTCGCCAAGTACGGGTCGTCGCTGGTGAGCTTCTTGATCAGCGGCGGCACGGCCTCGACGCCGCCGCGGCCGCCGAGGACCATCGCGGCGTGCAGCGCCGCGGGTTTGTCGGCGTCGAGCTGGCGGATCAGGCACGGGACGTCGTCCGGCGCGCATTCGGGCGGGATCGCGCGGGCCGCCAGGGGCGTCACCAAGCAGAAAACGATCGCCAAAAGGAGGAATTTTTTCATCGTTCGCCATTTTTCCGGCCGCGGCCCCGGCCTTGCGGAAAAGGCCGGACCGGGCCCGTTATTCGTTGAATTTCTTGCCGCCGATCAGGTGGAAGTGCATGTGAAACACGCGCTGTCCGCCCCAATCGTTGACGTTGTGGAACACCTTGAAGCCTTGGGCCGCGATGCCGCGTTCCTTCGCGAGCTGCGCGGCGACCCGAAACACGTGCCCCACGAGGTCGAACTGGTTGTCGGGCAGATCCATCAGCGTCGGCACGTGCGCCGTCGGGACGATCAGAATATGCACCGGGGCCAGCGGGTTGATGTCGTTGATCGCAAAGACTTTGTCGTCCTCGTAGACCTTCTTCGCCGGAATCTCGCCCCGCGCGATCTTGCAAAAAATACAAGTTGGATCGTGGGTCATGCGCGCTCCCTCCCTTCGGCGCCAGGCCGTAAGATGGCCCAGTCAGGGGAAACGGTCAAGAGGAATGCGGAATGCCAAATGCCGAATGCGGAACGCCGGGCGCCTAATCCCGAGTCCCAAGTCCCGAATCCCGCGTTAAAAGGAAAGGGGCAAGCACCCACCGCCCGCCCCAATTCGATTCCAGATTGGAAAACAACGAAATCCCTCAGCTAGGCACACCCTAATCCCGGCGCGATGTTTACCAGAGAATGGACGGTCTGGCAAGAAAAAAGAATGCCGAAACGAAACAAATCGCGGATCATCTCGTCGCCGTCGCGAACATCGGCGCCCAGATCGCCGCGCTTTCGTCGTCGTCGTCGGGGATGGGGGGGACTTCGCAGCTTTCCGAGCTTCTTGCCGCGTCACTGCTCGCGGTTCACCGCGCCCTACCCCACGTTGCGCTGCTCGGCCATTTTGCGGACGAACGAGACGATCGAATCGATCGTCGCGCCGGGTGTGAAGATCTCGGCGACGCCCTGGGCCTTCAGCACCGCGACATCCTGCTCGGGAATAATGCCGCCGCCGAAAATCACAATGTCGCCCGCGCCGCGTTCTTTGAGGAGGCGAATCACTTCCGGGAACAGATAGTTGTGCGCGCCGGACAGGATCGACAAACCGATCGCGTCCACGTCTTCCTGCACCGCCGTGTTGACGATCATTTCCGGCGTCTGGTGCAAACCGGTGTAGATGACCTCGAAGCCGGCGTCGCGCAGCGCGCGCGCCACCACTTTCGCGCCGCGGTCGTGCCCGTCGAGGCCGGGCTTGCCGACCAAGATGCGGATTTTTCGGTTCATGTGGCCCTCCAAGACTAACGAACGAGCGGCGCGAATGTGGCGCAGGCGCCCTCGCCCGCGCTGAATCGCGCCTGGAAAGGCGCTCGTACAGACTAAAAGTAGCCCGGGTCCGTATACTCGCCGAACACGAGCCGCAGACGGTTGATGATTTCGCCGACGCTCGCGTAAGCGCGCACGCCCTCGAGGATCGGCGGCATGAGGTTGCCCCCGGCCCGCGCCGTCGCTTCGAGCGTCGCCAACGCCTTGTCGACCGCGTCGTTGTCGCGGCGCGCGCGGACGGCCTTCAGGCTTTCGATCTGCTTTTGCTCGACGACCTCGTCGATGTAGAGCAAATCGAGTTTGATCTCTTCCGGCGTCGCGTATTTGTTCATGCCGACCACGATCTTCTCGTGCGCGTCGACCTGCCGCTGATAATGATACGCCGCCTTGGCGATCTCCTGCTGCGGATAACCGCGGTCGATCGCCTTGAGCATCCCGCCCATTTCGTCGATCGTACGGATGTAGTCGAGCGCTTCCTTTTCCATGCGGTTGGTCAGCGCCTCGACAAAATACGAACCGGCCAGCGGGTCGATCGTGTTGGCGACGCCGGACTCTTCCGCGATGATCTGCTGCGTGCGCAGCGCCACCGTCACCGCCTGCTCGGTCGGCAGCGCCAGCGTCTCGTCCATGCTGTTGGTGTGCAGGCTTTGGGTGCCGCCCAGCACCGCCGCCAGCGCTTGAATCGTGGTGCGGACGATGTTGTTCGTCGGCTGCTGGGCGGTCAGGCTGCAGCCGGCCGTCTGCGTGTGGAACCGCAGCAGCCACGAGCGCGGGTCCTTCGCGCCGATTTCGTCTTTCATGAACCGCGCCCAGATGCGCCGCGCCGCGCGGTATTTGGCGATCTCTTCGAACAGATCGTTGTGTGCGTTGAAGAAGAACGACAACCGCGGGGCGAACTTGTCGACGTCGAGGCCGGCGGCGATCCCGGCGCGCACATAGGTCATGCCGTCGCCGAGCGTGAAGGCCAGTTCCTGCACCGCCGTGCTGCCGGCCTCGCGGATGTGATAGCCGCTGATGCTGATCGTGTTCCAGTTCGGCACGTTGTCGGCGGCGAACGCCAGAATATCGACGATGATCTTCAGGCTCGGCTCGGGCGGAAAGACCCACGTTTTCTGGGCGATGAATTCCTTCAGCATGTCGTTCTGGATCGTGCCGCCGATCTTCGCCCACGGCACGCCCTGCTTTTCCGCGACCGCCAAGTACATCGCCCACAGCACCGCCGCCGGCGGATTGATCGTCATGCTGGTCGTGATCTTGTCGAGCGGAATGCCGTCGAACAGCCGCTCCATGTCGGCCAGCGTGTCGATGGCGACGCCGCACTTGCCGACCTCGCCGCGGGCGCGGGGGTCGTCGGAATCGCGGCCGTAGAGCGTCGGGAAATCGAAGGCGACCGAGAGGCCCGTCGTGCCGTTGGCCAGGAGGAACTTATAGCGTTGGTTGGTGTCGTCCGCGGAGCCGAAACCGGCGAACTGGCGCATCGTCCAGGTGCGGCCGCGGTACATCGTCGCCTGCACGCCGCGGGTGAAGGGATATTCGCCCGGATAGCCCAAATCACGGTCGGGGTCGAACGCGGGAAGATCGTCGGCCGTATAGAGCGGTTCGATCGGGGCGTCGGAGACGGTGGTGAAGCGACGTTCGAGTTTCCGGCTGCGTGCGAATTGCTCCCGCCATTTATCCTTGTCGGTCACCACGGCTTCTTCCCGTTGAACGCGTAGTACATGCGTTCGAAGTTGATGTTGAACGAGCTGACGAAGAAATCGTAGCTGCTCTTGTAACGGCCGCGGCCGTCGTCCAACGGGCTGTTGGAGTTCGTGACCGGCGGCACGTCGACATCCGCTTGGAACACGTGGGCGTAGGACAGGTCGAGATCGACGCCGAAATAACGCACGGTGAAGCCGCCGCTGGCGATGTGCCGCGGCGTTTCGAGGCCGCCGATGGATTGCGGGGTCGCCGAGTCTTCATGCTGGTAGCCGGCCGACACCTTCCAGTGCTCGTCGATCTTGACCGTCGTGCCCAGGCGGTGGTTCCAGGTGTTGCGCCATTCGAGCGGATACTTGAAATTCTTGATCACGTTTTGCTTCTGCAGATGCACATCGTAATACGGCAACACCGTCCACGGGAAATAACACGCGTCGTATTCGATGTCGAACAAATCCCCGAACATAAACCGGCCGCCGCCGCGGTAGAGCGGCGGGAAATGCAACGGCATGGAAAGTTTGTCTTTGTACACGTCGTTGCTCAGGCCGAGGATCGCCCCGTACAACGGCGGCATGGTCGCCGTCAGACTGCCCGTGACCGTGACGTTGAACACCGGCAGGTAGGAGAAGCCGACTTCGAACCAGTGCGGCACGGGCGTGATGACCACGCCGGCGGCCCAACTCGGCACGTAGCTGGTGTTCGCGTCCAGACGCGCCACCGTGTCGAACGCCGGCGTGCGGTCTTTCAACACGGTGAAGCCGTAGTAGTTCTCCAGGCCCAGATTGACCAGGCAGGCATCCAACCCGATGCGCAGATAATCGATCGGTTTCCAACCCACGCCGAGCGATTGATAAACCTCGGTGGCGTTGGTCTCGATCACGTTGTACCGCTGCGGACCGGTCGACGGCCAGCGGTTGGTGACGCCGTAGGGGCCGTAGGCGCCGTAGGCGAACGTCCACCCCTTCAGGCCGAAGTTGCTGGAGATCGCGGCGAACTGCACCGGGTCGAACGGGTTCATGTTGTGCACCGACGGCAAGTAGGGCTCGCGGCGGTAGTAGGTGTGGAACTCGGCCCAGGCAACATCCATGTAAACGTTGGTGCCCTCGAGTTGGGCCAGGTTGGCGGGGTTGATGTACAACGCGGTCAGATCGTCGCCGCCGACCACCGTCGCGCCGCCGCGCCCCATGGCCCGCGCGCCGACCTCCGGAATGAAAAAGCCGCTCGCGAAAACCGGAGCGGCGGACAGGAAAACGGCGGCGACCATCGCCAGAACAAGCGCACTACGAGCGGGAATCTCGCGATTCGTCATCGAATCCCCTGCGGCAGGAATGCATATCTATGGATAAAAGACATTCGCGCCAAATACATCATTGCCGTTTGTTTGACTCGCCCCGGCGACCGTGCAGTCCGCTCGCCGGCGCAGAATGGTCTTTGTTAGCATTCCACGACCGAGGTGTCAAATGTCGGACGCGGAAAAAAGCGCGCCGGCCGTCGCCGCGGCCGCCCCAGCCGATTGGACACCTTCGCCGCTTTTCCTTATAGTTCGTCGCCATGAGCTTTCTCGACGAAGAAGCGCGCGCCGTCGCCGCCGCGCCGGTCTTGTTGGAACTGCTGGAGCAACCGGCGCGGTTCGCCGAATTGTTCGAAGCCTACCGCGTCAAGGACGGCTTGATCGACGGCGCTTTTCTGGAACGCCTGCCGCTCGCGCGCGAGGTCTGGCGCCGCGCCGGCGAAGCCGACGCGGCCGCGGCGATCCTGGCGTTGCCGCCGGCGTTTCGCGAGGCGGTCTTTCACGGCCGGCGGCGCGACGGCGCCGCGGCGACGCTGGCCGCTTGCCTCGACGCGGCGAGCGACAAGGCGGTCAAGAAGCGCCTCAAGCGCCTGCTTTACGAACTCAAGAGCGCCGGCGTCGAACCGCCGTCAAAACCGAAGACGCCGTTTTTCCGCCGCCTGACCCTCGTCCCGGCCGAGAATCTGCCGTGCTACGTCTCGCCCGCCGACAGCGTCAACGAACGGCTCATCATGTACCACGAGTCGCTCCGCGGCGGCGGCGCGCGCATTTTTCACGTGTATGAGCGCGACGGCGTGCACGTCCTCGAATTTGTCGATGAGGAAACCAGCCGGCGAAAGGCGCGGGAAGTCATCGCCGAGCGCCGTGTTTTCGACGAAAGCCCGCTGCTCGAGATCGCGCCCGATTTCGCGCGTTTTCTACTGGCGAAACTGCGGCGCCGCGCACAGGCCGCGGGCCGCTCGTTTCCCGCAGGCTTCACCACCGCCATGACGCGCGTGAATCTGGCGGACGCGCCGGAGAAGCACCCCTATCACGATGTGGTCGACGCCCAGGCCGTGCTCGCGCGCCTGAGCGATCTGGACGCCAGCGTCGAGTTGTTTCGCGAGCCCGAATTCATGGCGTGGGCCGTCGACGACGAAACGTTCCAGTCGTTCCGCTTGTCGCTGGACGATATGGAAACCAGCGGCTTGCTCGTCGACGATAAACAGCGGGATGAGCAGATCATTGTCCGCGTCAATCGGGCCGTCGACCGCTTTTTCACGCCGGCGCGGCGCGAGGCCTACGCCGACCGGTTGCGCGACCACGCCTATCTCTTCGCGCTGCGCGGCGCCGCCGTCGCCGCGGAAACCTGTGCGGCGCTCGCCATGCGGCTGGACAATCCGCTCGGTTCGCTCGGCTCCGTGTCTTTTTTCAACACCATGTTGGTGCGCCGCTTCCCGCCGCCCAAAGACGAGCCGAAACCGGAATCGCCCGGCGGGCTGATTCTCTAGGGGCGCCGGCCTCGCGAGGGGGCAGCCGCCTAAGCGCTACGTTAAACTACGCTGCCTTACGAAACGGTTCGAATTGCCTTGTATTTTTCGCGCAGACCCCTCCACAACCCGGGACCGCCACGGTTTCTTCTCGCCCCTCCCTGTGTCGGGAAGGGGCGCGGCCACGCCGGGCGTGGCCGGGGGAGAGGTCCGCGTGTCAAGGAAAAGGATAGTGACGAAAAAGGCGCGTCGGACGCGCCTTATCAGCTTTCTTCGACTATCGCTTTTGTCGCGGGCTACACCCGTTCGACGACGACGGCTTTGCCCATGCCGCCGCCGACGCACAACGTCGCCAGGCCGACGGTCAGGTCGCGTTTCGCCATTTCGTTGACCAGCGAAATCACGAGCCGGATGCCGGTCGCGCCCACCGGGTGGCCGAGGCCGATGCCCGAGCCGTTGACGTTGGTGATCGAGCGATCCAGGTCGAGCAGCTTTTCACACGACAGATACTGCGCGGCGAACGCCTCGTTGCATTCGATCAACTGAATGTCCTTCAGCGTCATGCCCGCCTTTTTCAACACTTTTGTCGTCGCCGGCACGGGGCCGTAGCCCATCAGATTCGGCTCGACGCCCGCGACCGCATGCGCCACCAGGCGGGCGAGCGGCTTCAGGCCGCGCTCTTTGGCCTTTTCGGCGCTCATCACCACCACGGCGGCGGCGGCGTCGTTGAGGCCGCTGGAGTTGCCGGCGGTGACGGTGCCGTCTTTTTTGAACGTCGGCTTCAACTTGGCCAGGGTCTCGACGGTCGTGCCGCGCCGCGGATGCTCGTCGGTGTCGAAAATCACCTCGCCCTTGCGGGTCTGAATCTTCACCGGCACGACTTCATCTTTGAAGCGGCCGGCGTCGATCGCCGCCACGGCGCGCTGGTTGCTGGTCGCGGCCAGTTCATCCTGCTGCAGGCGCGTAATGCCGTACTTCGCCGCCAGGTTCTCGGAGGTGATGCCCATGTGGAAATGCTCCAGGGGATCTTCGAGGCCTTCGGTGAGCGAATCGACCGCCTCTTTTTTCCACATGCGGGCGCCCCAGCGCATGTCGTACAGCACGTACGGCACGCGGCTCATATTCTCGACGCCGACGACCAACGCCGCATCGAGATCGCCGAGCATGATCTGCTGCGCGGCGTACACGAACGCTTGCATTGAACTGGAGCACTGCCGCTGAATCGTACAACCGGGCACGGTGAACGGCAAACCAACCTTCAGGCCGATGCAGCGGCCGATGTTGATTTCGTCGCTGCGCATCATGCACTGCGCGGCAATTACGTCGCCGATCAGTTCGGCGCCGGCGCCCGCACGCTCGATCGCGGCCTTCGCCGCGACGACGCCGAGGTCCATCGCGGGCACATCTTTCAAACTGCCGCCAAAGCTCCCGATCGGGGTGCGCGCGGCGCTGACGATCCACACTTCTTTCATAAACTCCCTCCTTTAGGTCAGGAAATAACCTGCATTTTCCGGGGCTGCGGCCCTGCACGTTGGCCGAGCGGCTTATTTATGCCGATTCGGGGACGCAAATCAAGGCGGGTCGGGCGAACGCGGGAATTGGGAATCGGGATTCGGGACTCGGGAGGCGGGACTCGGGAAACGAGAACCGGGACCCGGTGTTGGGGCCCGGAGATTGCGAATTGTTCCGAGTGCGGAACGGTATTTGGGACATGCGCGTCTGCGGCTTGCCGATCGCCGAATCCCGAATCCCGTTTGCGCCTTGCGGCTTGCGGCTTGCCGGTCCCCGAATCCCGAACCCCGAACGCCGAATCCCGTTCTTCAATCCCCCGGCACATCCTCGGTCAACTCAATCAACACGCCGTTCGAGCTTTTGGGATGCACGAATTGAATCCACTTGCCGTGGGCGCCGCGCGTCGGCGATTCGGTGACCATCTCGAAACCGAGGCCGCGCAGGCGCTCGGCCGCGACGCGCAGGTCGGCGACCTCAAAGCAGACGTGATGCACGCCCGGCCCGCGCGTCTTGATGGCCTTGGCGACGGGGCTGTCGGGCCCGGTCGGTTCGAGCAATTCGATGTCGACGTCGCCGATCGGCAAAAAAGCGATGTTAACCCCTTGCGACGCGACCGTTTCGCGATGCTTGACGGCGGATTGCAGCCCATCGGCCCAGAACTTGAGCGCCTCTTCCATGTTCGATACGGCGATCCCGATGTGCGTGACTTTTTTCAGCATCGGCGCGGCCGATCAGCAGTGATGCCGCAGCACGAGGATTTCGCGTGCGGCGGGCAGTTTGGCGGCGGACACTTCGATCTCATCCGCGTCCAGTTTCTTCACGTTTTTCTTGCCGGCGGTGAAGGGCGACACGTCCGTAATCGGGAACTTGCATTTGTCGGTCTTGTAATGCATCGGAATGACGATGCGCGGGTTGAGTTTTTCCATGACGTCAGCCGCCTGCAAATGATCGATCGTGTAGAATCCGCCGACCGGCAGCAGCAGCACGTCGATCGGGCCGATCTCCGCGACCGTCTCCGCCGTCAGCGGATGGCCGAGGTCGCCGAGATGGCAGATCGTCACGCCGTCGACCGTGAAAACGAACACCTGGTTGGCCCCGCGCTGCGCGCCGCGGGCGCCGTCGTGATAGGTCGGCACGGTGCGAAATTTGACGCCCTTGGCCTCGCCCGGCCCGGTCATCTTCTGAAACGGATTCTTGAAGTTCGCTATGTAATTGTGATCGCCATGGTCGTGGCTGATCGTGACGATGTCCGGCCGCGCGTCGACCGGCCCGTAGGCGATGCCGCCGCCGAAGCCGCCCGGCTCGTAGGGGTCGAGCACAATCACGAGGCCCGCGTCAGTTGTGACCGTAAAACTCGAGTGACCGTTCCAACGGATTTTCATCGCTGCCTCCTTCAAAATAAACCGCGCTGCTAAATCAGTAACAACGGAGCGGGAAAACCGCAAGTTGGCGCTCGTTGGAAGCGTCAGGCGCGTATGGCGCGGCCCCCGTCGAAGCGGCACGGGGCCGGCCGAGACAATTACCTGGGAATCGCAGGCATAGGACGCATGCGACCTATAGGAGGTATAAGTTCATGAGTTCTATTGGTCCCATTGCCAGCCCTGAGGCCGCCGATGCTCGACGCCGCTCGCCAAGTTCCCCAACAACCGTCTTGTCTCATGCACGCCGCTTCCCGTATGCTGCTTGGCATGAAAAAGAAAACCGCTCCCTGGCGCTCCGGGTTGTCGTTGGCGACATTGGCCGCCCTGCTGGCCGCCGTCGCCTTTATCGGGTACGGCAAGTTCCACCAATCCGCGCCCCCGGGCGATATGGGCGACGCCGAGCGCGATCGGCCCGGAACGTGGACCTTCCTCGACGAGCAAGGGCGCCCGCTCGGGTTCTTCGAGCACTTGGTTTTTCGCCGGGCCGCAATTTCCGTGTTCGCCGTCGACCGCGCCGGCCGCGGCAAGCCCAATGAATGGAGCTACTTCGACGCCAAGGGACACTTGCTGGGATTCGAAAAGGACCGCTCGGGATCCGGCAAACCCGACATCCGCAATGTCTACCGCTGGGATGAGCGAGCCGGCCACGACGTGATCGCCCGCAACGACATGGACCTCGTCTGCAAGGATTTGTTCGACACCTACGCGTACTATGACGCCCAGGGAAACCTCGAACGCGTCGAGCGCGACCGCAACTGCGACGGCAAGATCGACATCATTTCGTATTTCGACGATCCGAATCGCGCGCCCTACAAAATGCTGTGGGACGATCACTTCACCGGCGTCTTCAACCGCACCACCTACCGCGACGGCGACCCGGTCACCGGCGCGAAAAGCGTGGAAAACCCGGTCACTCCGGCGGCCGCGCCGCCGACTCGATGAGCGCGAGAAACGTCGTCCGCCCGTAGACGTCGCCCGCGGCCGTTTCGCCCTTTTCCAAAATCGTCGAAACCGCCCGGTCGATCGCATCCAGGCCTTTTTCCGTCTCGGCGCCCTGCCCGTTAGCGTACGCGGCGGCCGCCACCTGCCCGAGTTTCACGCTCTCGAGCGACCGCCCCGGCAAATAGCCGACATCCTCGCGGCCCAATTCGGTGGTGCGCAGCAGGCCCGCCTGCCGCAACTGCTCGACAATCTCGCCGGTCAACTCCGAAGGAACTTTGAACCGCTCCTCGATCGCGACGACCGTCGGCGGCGGCGAACCCTTATGGAAGGCGTCGGCAACCATCGCAAAAATGCGCACCGCGAGATGCAATCGTTCGCGCGCCGACGGTTTGGCGAACGCCCGGCGCAACACCAGCGCCGCGAAATTGTGATGGACGTAAGCCACTTCGAGCGCCAGCAGCACGATGATCCACGTCAGGTAGAGCCAGACCAGGAAAATCGGCGCGACCGCCAGCGAGCCGTAGAGCGCGTTGTAGGTGATCGACTTGGCCGTGGTGCGCGTGAAGCCGACTTTCGCTATTTCCCAGATCGTCGCGCCGACGACGCCGCCGACCAGGGCGCTTTGCTTTTTCACGCGCGCCGCGGGGATGACCGAAAGCATCAGGAAAAACGCGAACACCGAGAAAAACCACGGCAGAACGTTCATCAGCAGGCGCTGAATGAAGCTGATTTCCAGCAACGGATTGCCGTTGATGAACGCCCAGACTTTCCCCGAACCGTAGAAGCTCAGCGCGATGAGGACCGGCCCCCACAAAATCACGCTCGTGAAGGCCAGGAACCGCTGGAGCAACGAGCGGCGGCTCGCCGTTTTCCAGACCGCGTTGAAATTGGTTTCGATGTTGTCGAACAGCAAGATCGAAGTGACGAACAGCAGCGCCGTCGACAGCAGCCCGAGCGCCTTGGTGTTGGCCGTGAATTGGTTGATGTAATTGACGATCTCGTCGGTGCGCGCCGGGATAATCTGCTTGAACAGCCAATCCTGAATCTCGCCTTTGTAGGCGGCGAACCGCTCGAACGACGTGAACACGCTGAAAAATACGGCCACCAGCGGCACGATCGCCAGCAGCGTGTTGTAGGCCATGCCGGAGGCGCGGACGACCAGCGTGTCGCGCACGAATTGCGTCAGCAGTTCGTTGAGAAACCGCAGCAGGTTCAGCGCGGCTCGCCACATCCACGGCTGCTTCGTGGCGTCGATCGTATACAGATTCCGCAGTACGTCGCGGGTTTTCCCCATTTTCTGCGCCCTTCTAACGATCGACTACGAATAACCTTCGGCGCGAGAACGGTCAAGAGCGGCGGAGAGACATCTTATGTGCCAGGTCAAGCCCTTTGTTCACAGGCGGCCGGTTTTT
>CAZHPN010000181.1:0-11724 GCA_964534375.1 uncultured bacterium
CGCCGCGACCAAAGAGGCCCGCTTGGACCACCGCGGCGCGTACAACATGTTCGTCAAGGCATTTCGAGCCGCGCGCGACCTGTTTTGGCGGCAGCCGCCTGCGGCCGTTTACCAATTTCCGCCCGGTTGCTACCTGCCGCCGTTCGTCCCGTTGCCGCCCGCGCCTGATTAAGCGCATCGCAAGCGCCCGCCGAATCTTCCGAAACATCTGCAACAAAGGCGAAAAACCATCCGACGCACAAATCGCCGGTAAATTACGGTGCGTTAAACTGCGTTTCCAGCTTTGTAGGAGGCGGAAAATTCACGAAACGCGACATCCGGCCGGGCAATCTGCGACCAAACGCTCCGGCCGATGGCAGATGCTCCGACCCGAGCCGCCACGCGCCGAAAAAGTGGCTGGCACCATTGCCCGGCACCATTGCCCGGCAGCACCATTGCCCGGGCAGCACCATTGCCCGGGCAGCACCATTGCCCGGCACCATTGCCCGGGAGAGTACGCTTACCCGCGCGGCAGGAAGATCGAGAAGACGCTGCCCTGATCGACGACGCTGTGGACCGCGACCCGGCCGCCGTGCGCGTTGACGATGTGCTTGACGATCGCCAGGCCCAGGCCGGTGCCGCCGAGGTTCCGGCTGCGCGCTTTGTCCACGCGATAGAAGCGCTCGAAAATGCGGGACAAATGCTCGGCCGGGATGCCGCAGCCGCGGTCGGTCACGCGAATGGCGACTTCCTCGCCGGCCGGCGTCGCCTCGACCGTCACCGTGTCGCCGGGCGTGCTGTATTTCACCGCGTTGTCGATCAGGTTGACGATCGCCTGTTCGAGGAGAGCGGAGTTGATCGGCGCGTTCAGCCCGTCGTCGCAAATCATTTCGACCTTGATGTTCTTCGCGGCGGCCTTGCTCGCGCAGGTCAGGATGGCGGAATCGAGCGGCTCCTTGAGCGGGCCGCGCGTCAGCGGAATCTCCCGGCGCTCCGATTCCTGTTCCACGCGCGACAGGCTCAGCAGGTCCTCGATGATCGAGTTCAGGCGGTCGGCGTGGCGCGCGATGATCGCCAGAAACCGCTGCGCGTTCTCCGGATCGTTGATCGCGCCCTCGCGCAACGTTTCGACAAAGCCCTTGATCGAGGTGATCGGCGTTTTCAGTTCGTGCGAGACGTTGGCGACGAAATCGCGCCGCACGACCTCCAGCCGTTTGATCTGCGAAATGTCGTGCAGCACGATCAACGCCGCCGCGACCTGGCCGTCCGCGTCGCGCAACGGCGCGCCGTAGGCCTGCAGGAAGCGGTCCTGGCCGTCGCGAATCGTCAGTTGGTCGATCAGCGGCTCGGCGGCGGCGAGCGTGCGGCGCACGAACCGCAGCAGGTCGGGATTGCGCGTCGCCGCCAGCAGGCTGCGGCCGGCCGGGTCTTCCGGTTCGGACAGCAGCAGCCGGCGGCCCGCGCCATTCAGCCGGATGATCGTTTCCTCGGCGTCGACGATCAGCACCGCCTCGATCATGCTCGACAACACGGCTTCCAATTCTTCGCGCTGGCTGGTGATCGTGCGGATGCGCTCGTCCAACCCGGCCGCCATTTGGTTCATCGCCTCCGCGAGATTCTCGACCTCCGTCGGGCCGTGCACCCGCAGCCGATGGCCGAGTTCGCCGCGGGCGAAGCGATCCGCGCCGCGCGTGATTTCCGCGACCGGGCGCTCGATCCGCCGCGCGGCCAGCAGGCTGACCAGGGCGGCGAGGGCGGCGATCGCGAAGCAGCCCAGCGCGATCCGCCAATAACCGGCGCGCAGCGTCGAGGCGACGTTGCGCAGCGGCAGGCTCAGGCGCACCACGCCCGCCAGCCGGCCGTGGTCGTACGCCGGAACGGCGACGTACAGCATGTCGCGTTTCAGGGTGTAGCTGTAGCGCCGCGCCACGCCCACCGCGCCGGTAGCGGCGGCCTGGAACTCGGGCCGGTCGGCGTGATTTTCCATCGTGCGGAACGCCTGGTCCGAGTCGCCGATGACGCGGCCGTCGGGCAGGATCAAGGTCATGCGCGTCTTGATGTCGGCGGCGATCGAGCGGCACAAGGCGTCCGCCTGGCCGTCGGGCGTTTCGGCAAATTGGGTCGCCAGCCGCGGAATGATCAACCGCGCGCGCGCCGTCAGATCCTCGGCGACGGTTTCCGACTCCAATTCCTGCAGCGTGCGCGAGGCGTACCACGCCACCGCGGCCATCGCCACAACGAGGATCAGGAAATGCGAAAAAAACAATCGCCACAGCAATTTGCGCATTGCGCCGCTTCCCTCGTCCGCCGGCCGCCACGGAAACAGCCAAACTGCGGCCCGTTTATTTGCCGAAGATTATGCTTTTGTTAGAAATATGCAAAAGCCCCGATCTTGGATAAGTTGGAAGACCCGTGCCCGAAGTGGCTGGCGCCAGCGGCCGGTCGCCCCGACGGCCGGTTGGATCGCGCCGATCCGGCGCGCGGCCGAACCATCGGATCAGCCGCCGGTCGCCTGAGCCGAGGTCCGGTTTTCGGCCCCCGACAAACAGGTTTTGCCCGATGTCGCACAACGCGCCATCTGGTTACGTTGGTGTTCAACGAACTGCCTTCGCAGGGGCCGGGAGATAACATGGTCGGCGCGCAGACGATATTGCTTCACGGGGCCACGGACAGGGTCGGTCGCGAACTTGCACTCAGCCTGGCGCGGAAGGGCCGTTCGGTTTTCGCCGTTGGTCCGCATCGCAAGCCGCTGGAGGAATTGCGCCGCGAGGCGCGCGGTTTGCCGTTGAAAACCATCCAGACGAATCCGTCGGACCCGGCGTCCGTCGCGCGGTTGAAACAGCGGATGAACCGCGAGACGCAGAACCTGGGGCCGGACGTGCTGGTCAACAATTCCGGTTGCGATGCTTGCGGCGAAGCGTCGGGGCCGGCCGGGCTGCGCGGCATGTGCGCGCAACTGGAACAGGACATTCAGGGCATGGTCGCCTTGATCGGGGCGTTCGCGCCGCAAATGCGGACGCGCGGCTGGGGCCGCATCGTCAACATCTGCCCGACCACGGCCGGCGCGCGGAACCTGCCGCGCATCGTCGGCCGCCTGTGCGGCGACGGGGCCAAAGCCTTTTCGCTGGCAATGGCGAAGGAACTGGCGCCGTCCGGCGTCCAGGTCGTGTACGTCGAGCCCGTGCCGGTCCGGCCGCGAGACGGCGACGCCGTCGCGCCGTTGCGCGGCAACGGCCCCGGCAACGTCGAACGCCGCGTTTACCCGCGCGAGGAGGCGTCGACGGCCGTCCAACTGTTCGAACCCGGCGTGCTCGTGCGCGCGGTCGAAATGGCCATTCGCACGAAAAACCCGCCCGGGCTGTGGCCGGCGATCCGCGGCGACCGCGTGTGGGCGGCCGTTTCCGCGGCGATCGGCGACCGCTGGGCCGACCAACTGGTGGCCTTGTTGTCGCACCTTCCCGCCGCCCGCGGCCGTTTCGTGGCGTCGGCGAAGAGCCGCTAAAACGCTTTACGAGTTTCGGGCTCCGAGCGCAATCAATCTCTTGGGTCGGGTTCGACCGCCGGTGACTGGTTGTGACTGGTTTGCCGGTGCTCCTATAGGTTTGCTTCTTGGGAACTTCCGGCAAACCGGTCACAACCAGTCACTTTGACGGCCGGAATCAATCGTCCGCCCGCGATTTCAGGGCCAGCCCGACGCGATGATAGCCGTCGTTTCTCTTCACTTTATGGAATCCCCGTTCCGTCAGGCAGCGCCCGAAGGCGGTATTGGACATCGGGTGTTTGACTCCCTGCCGGTCGCTGTAGGCGGCGTACGCATTGAACAGAGCTTTCGCCGGCGCGCGGCAATCGGCGCCGCGATCGCAGCATTCGCTAAGGAAATCCGCCAGGCGGTCGAACTCCTCTTGATATTCGCCGGTCGCCGATTTCACGGCCGCCGAGTCCGCCAGGCCCTGCCGCTGCCAGAGGAGACAGCCCTCGACCAGCCAGTTCAGAATGCCCGAGCGCTCGGCGCGCAGCTTCTCGGTCAACAGCTTGTCGCGTTCGGCGTCGGGGATCGTGACGTTGAACGGCACGAGGCGCAGCCGCCGCCAGAGCCCTTCGTCCTGCCCGGACACCATCGGCGTGTGGTTGGTGGCCATGACGAACTTGTGCGTCGGTCGGAAGGTCCAGAAGTTCTCGTGCATCCGCCGCGTGCTGATTTCGTCGCCGCCGGTCAACTGCTTGACGAGCGCTTCGGAAAGGCGGTCGCCATGGTCGATTTCGGTCGCGACGGCCAGCCGCGTGCGGTACAGATCGGCCGTCGCCGTCGGGTGCGCCTCGTGGTGTTGGTCCAGCAGCAAACCGGGCGCCGTTTGCCGGGCGTAGCCGCCGAACACGCCCTTGACCGTCTCCAGCAGCACGGATTTGCCGTTGGCGCCCGTGCCGTAGAAGATCGCCAGCACGTGCTCCCGCACCTCGCCGGACAGGCCGTAGCCGAGAAAGCGCTGCACGTAGTCGATCAACGCGCGGTCGCCGGCGAAGATGCGGTCGAGGAAGTCGTCCCATAGCGGCCGACGCGCGTACGGATCGAACGCGGCGCCGGCCAGTTGCGAGAGGCGGCGGGCCGGATCGTGCGGCGCCAACTCGCCGGTGCGCAAATCCAGGATGCCGTTTTGCACGTTGAGCAGGAACGGATCGGCGTCGAGGTCCTCGGGGTCGAGTTGCATCTCCGCTTCGGCTTCGGTCACCCGCAACATCGAGTCCAGGCGCTGCGCGCTCTCGGACCGCATCGCGTGTTTCCACAAGGCGGCGCGCTCTTCCTTGGACGCGGCGGCGCGGGTCTCCTCGTCGATCCGGCGAACGGTCTGCTTGGCCATCGCGCGCACGTGGACCGCCTGTTCGTCGCGCTTCCAGCGCCGGCCGTCCCAGGTCAGCCAGGCCCGCCACGCCGGCACGTAGCGCGCTTCCTGCCGATGCTGCGCGGCAAAGCGTTCGGCATTGCCCGCGTCGGTCAAGGGCGCGATCGCCGGCGCCGGCGGCCCCGGCGGCGTGGCGGCGGCGAGCGCGGCCTGCCAGGCGGCGGCGAAACCCGCGGGGCCGGTTTTCTGGAGCAGGTCGTTCGGGTCCTTGACGCCGTCGAGCCGCACGATGCGCACCTCGCCGATCCAGCCGGAGCAGATGTGGCGCGCGACCTCCGCGGCGAATTGCGCGCCGGCGGCGTCCGGTTCCTGCACGATGTACACGAGCGGGATGCCGCCCAGGAAATCGGGCGACAGCGTTTTGGTCATCGTCGCGCCCGGCGCGCCCAGGGCGGGGCAGCCGAAATGCCAGAGCGTCCAGCAATCGCTTTCGCCCTCGACGAGGGTCAACGAGCCGGCCGCCCGGGCGGCCGCGAGGCGATCGAGGCCGTAGGCGATCACGCCCTCGCCCGGCGCCCACGAACTGCCGTCGCCGGCCTTCAAGGCGCTGCGCCGCCGCTCGCGGAACGTCGCGCCGCATTCGTCGCGGTACGGAATCACCACGCCGTAACGCGGGTCGTCGCGCAGGCCCAGCGAACGCAGGAAATCCGCCGGCAGGCATTTATCCTCCGCGAGCGCGGCGACGGTCAGCGGCGGGCCGGCCGGCGTGCGGCGCCGCCGCTGCTCGCGGCCCGGCGGCGGCGCGGGAAAGAGGTCTTTCATCGACAGGCTCAGCGCGGTGACGATGTCCGGCGCCGCGCACCCGGCGAAACACTTCAGCAGAATGCGGCCGTCGCGGCCCTCGCACACCGACAGCGACGCTTGCCGATCGTCGTGCGCCGGGCAGCGCGCCTGCCAGCCGTGGCTGTTTTTTCGCGGCGAATCCAAACGGCTCAGGAACTCGGAGACGTGCATCGGTCGCTCCTTTCGTCAAAGCTCACGCATCGGCCGGAAGAAACTGGTCCGTGTCTTCCGTTGCAGCCCCCAGTCGCGCTCGAACGACTAATTCAGGCTGCCCGATTCACTTTGTGCACGTGGCCACGTGGGAACTATTTTTGCCAGATGCATGTACAAAAGTCAAACTCTTTTTTGTACTATTCTCCAAGTATTTTTCATTGCAGTCCAACTAGTTGATAATTCGCCACTTCTTGCGCTCTGCGCCCGGACCAAAAAATGGGGCGCGTTGGCGCACTTTCGGCGAGTTTGCGGCAATGAACGACGGTTTGTGGCCTAACTAGCTGAAATGCAGCGCATTTTTTTCGCCATGCGGCGCCGCCGCGGGTCGAACGAAAACGTCGGCGCTTACGGCGGCGTTCCCCAGACGGCGAAAAGTTCGGGCGTGCCGTTCGGAGCCGTCATCGAACGCCAAGAGGCGCCGTCGTAATGCAGGATCACGGCGTTTTCGCCCACCGCGAACACGTCGGAAGCCGAATTCCCCCAGACGCCGTAAATAAACGAGTCTCCGCCGGCCTGCGTCGGCGTCCATGACGTCCCTTGGTATTGCACGATCTCGCCGTTGTAGGGGTTGGTGGAATATTCGATGCCCACCGCGAAAATGTCGGTGTTTGACGCCCCCCAGATGCCGGCGAGTTGCATCAAGTCCTCCATCGTCGTCGACCAGGACGACCCGTTGTAATGGAGGATTTCCGCGTCGGGCGGGGTGTTATAATCGCGGCCCAAAACGTACAAATCGGATGACGTTCCCCAGATGCTTGCGAGCGGCATCACCGTTTCGGTGGCCATCGACGTCCAGGCCGCGCCGTCGTAATGCAGCACGACGCCGTTGGGCAGAGGCGCGGCGTTGTCGTTGCCCACGGCGTACACGTCGGCAAACGACGATCCCCAAACGCCGTAGAGGTTCGCGACTCCGCTCGGGACCGTCATCGGCGTCCACGACGATCCGTCGTATTGCAGAATCAAGCCAGCGTAGGAGCCCCCCGTGCCGGTCGAGCCCACAGCAAATACGTTGGCAGGCGACGCTCCCCAGACCGCGGCCAGGTGCTCGGCGGCGGTTCCGGTCGTTTCCACATCCCACGATGTTCCGTTGAAAAACAGCGTCGTGTCGGCGTCGCCCACCGCGAACACACTGGAAGCCGACGTTCCCCAGATGCCGTAAATGCTCACGCTGGTTCCGCTGGCCATCGTCTGCCAGGACGCGCCGTCGTAGTGCAGAATCGCGCCTTGGTCGCCCACCGCGAACACGTCGGACGATAAGTCATCGTCGTTGTCGTCGTCATTGTCGTCGTTATCGTTGTCGTCGTTGTCGTCATCCGCAGGCGATCGCGCCGGCCAGCACCGCCGTCGTCAACAGGAGAAACAGAAACCAACTGCTGCGATTCATCGCGACACCTCCGAAAGTCAGCCTGTTCCGAACCTGGAACATCACGGAAACCGATTCCCTTTCCATATAAGTAGGCGCCGCGTTTCTCGCAGTCAAGCGAACCGACCTTTGGACGCGTGTTTAACCCGGCCCCACGCTCATACGTGCGGAAACGCCCGGCGGCCCGAAGTGGGATTGACGGCGCCAGTTCGAAGCCGGACAATCGCCGTGCGCAACAGGGATCGAACAAAGAAAATGCTGCGGCAGCCGGTCCTTCAGGAGGAGCCGATGGAGAGTTCTCGCTTGTCCTGGGCTTTCTTTTTGATCGCCCTCGCTGCCATTATTTTTTTATTCTCGTGCTCGTCCGGCAGCGGCAACGGCCTTAGCGCCGCCCGCGTCGCGGACGACGACGACGCCAGCCCTGCCGACGACGACAACGACGCAACGGACGACGATTCCTCCGCAGATGACGACGACAACGACAACGACGACTTCACGCCCCACTGGTCGGTGATCGCGACCGGGCAAGCCGGCTATCTGTATTCTGGCGTTTGGGGCAGCTCCGCTTCCGACGTGTACGTCGTCGGCAGCGAGGGGTTGATTCTGCACTACGATGGCGCGACGTGGTCGACGACGACGGTCTCAACGACTTATTGGCTGCATACTGTCTGGGGAACTTCCTCCTCGGACGTCTTTGCGACCGGCAACATCTCGGCCGCCAATCCGCTCGGCGTAATTTTGCACTACGACGGCCACGCTTGGTCGGACATGACCAGCGAGACGGCCTCGACGTGGCCCGGACTTTGGGGAACCTCCGGTTCGGATGTTTTCGCGGCCGGCGGACCCAACCTCAACCTGGGCGTCATCATGCACTACGATGGTTTTTCGTGGTCCACGATCGACGGCGACGCGGCGGCCTATATGTATGCCATCTGGGGCGCTTCGGACACGGAGATGTTTGCCGCCGGCCCCATGATCCTTTACGGCGACGGCTCCTCGTGGACCTGGATGAACACGCCCGTCGCGGGCGAGTACAACGGCATTTGGGGAACCTCGGCGTCGGATGTGTTCGCCGTGGGTTCCGCGGTGAACAGCGAGCAACAACAAACCGGCGCCGTCTTGCATTACGACGGCGTCGCGTGGTCGGCCACGGACTCGGGGTGGACGGAGTCTTGGTTGTGGGGCGTTTGGGGCAGTTCGGGGGCGGATGTTTTCGCCGTGGGCGACGCCGCGACGATCCTGCACTACGACGGCGCCGTGTGGTCGCCGATGGACGCCGGCGGCGCCACGACGACGACGACGCTGGCCGCCGTTTGGGGCAGTTCCTTCGACAACGTGTACGCCGTCGGATATGACCGGGGGGACGGCTCCCACGGCGTGATTTTGCATTACGGCGACGACGACGATGACAATGACGACAACGACGATGACAATGATGACGACAATGACGACAACGACGACAATGACGACGACGCCACGCCGCCCCTCGGTTATGACGACGGCGATACGATGCCGGATTTCACCTTGATCTCGAACAGCGGCTCGCCGGTTTCGTTGTCCGCTTACCGGGGCCGGATCGTGCTGCTCGATTCGTCGGCGATGTGGTGCCTCTATTGCCGTTACGAAACGCCGTTGCTCGAAACGCAGTTTTACCAGCCTTATCAGAATCAAGGTCCGGGCTTGATGGTGCTGCAACTGCTTGGGCAGGACTACAACTACGCCACGCCGACGGTCGCGGAACTGCAAGCTTGGGCGACCACGTATGGCCTCGCCTTCCCCGTGCTGGCCGATCCGAACTTCCAGGTCGGCGGCCAGATCAACGACGGCGGCATCCCGTTCTTCTGGGTTCTCGACGCAAATATGGTGATCGTCGCGAAGTCGGACGACGGCGGCAATTATCACGATTTGTCGTATTTCGGCCCGATCGTGCGCCAGTTGCTCGGGCTCGGCGAATAATCGGCGCGCGCCGCGATCCTTGCGGATTACGGAGAAATTCGACGGCCTTCCCGCCGCCAAAGCCCCGCGGCGCTGGACAAAGAAGAGAAGTTCGCGTCAAATCGACGGGCCGCGCCGGCGGCGGTCAGGCGCTCCGGCCGAGAATCTGCGCGTGAGTGGCAGCGATGGCGAAGTCCGACATTTCTCCGCCGGTGGCCGTGACGGGAAAGCGCCTCGGCGCGGACCGTGAAGCCCTGTTTTTGGCGGGCGCGGCGCTCGCGGTTTTCGTCGTCTACGCCTTTCGGATCAGCCATTATTCCGGCATCGACGCCGAACAAGTGCGCAACGGCCAACTGACGCTGGGTTTTCTCGACGGCTTCACCGCGTCGCCGCTTTATTATCTTTACGGACGCAGCCACGGCCCGCTGTTTTACGGCCTGGCGCTGACGCCGGTTTATGATCTGTTCGGCTCGAGTTACCTCTGGATCAAATTGCTCGGCTTTTTGTTTTTCGCGGGCGGCGTCGCGGTCTGGGCGCTGCTGCTGCGCCGCTGCTGGGGCTTCGCGCCGGCCTTGCTCTTTCTGCTGTGGTTGGCGCTGCCGCCGCCGTTTTTCGAAGAGGTTTCGCACGTCACCTGCGGCAACCATATGGAAAGCGTCTTCTTCGCCGGCGTATCGCTGTACTTTTTTCTCAGCCTCGATATGTACGGCACGTCGTTCGCCAAATGGGCGCGGTTCGGACTGTGGGTCGGCTTCGCGACATTTTTCTGCATGCAAATCGCGGCCGTCGCCGCGGCGTTGGCGGCGGCGATGGTCTGGCGGTGGCGCAAAGCCGGGTTGCAAAAACTGCTCTGGCCGGTCGCGCCGGCGTTTCTGCTCGCCTTTTCGCCGCACTGGATCTTCCGCGTTTATTGGCCGCTGTCGACCGACTACATCGCCTTCTCGACCGACGCGCTCGCCCGTTGGCGCAACCTGTTTTTCGACTTGCTGCCGCTGCTGCCCGGATACGGCCGCCGCGTCGGGCCGGCGCTCTCGGCGGCGTTGATGATCGCGGCCGCGGCCGGGCTCGCGCTCGCGTTGCGCGACACCGGCAAAACCGCAGCCGAACGCGGCGCGCTGCCGAAGCAGGTGTGGCTGGTGCGCGTCCTGGCGCTGTATCTGCTCGCCTATTTCGCCGCCGTCGGCTTCAGCACGATGCCCTTCGGCGCGATCACGCATTTTTACGATTTGCGTTATCTGCTGCCGCCGTTCCCCGTTTTCGTTGCGTTCGCCTGCTACTTGGTCAGCCGTCTGCCGAAGGCCGCCGCGGCCGCGATCCTGATGGCGTTCGCCGCGGCGGGCGGGGCCGCGCTGGCGCTGGACCTGCCGCACGATCTCGCCCATTGGCGCGCGGGTTGGCAGGAACTGCGGCAGACCCGCGGCGACGATTACGAGAACTTCATCAATCTCAACTTGCCGCCCAGTTGGAACGGGAACTTGGACAAGGCGTTGAAGTCCGTGGCGCGTCTGCCCGGCGGCTGGCAGGAAGAGGGTTACGCGTGCGCCGGCCGGGAATTGGGCGGCGCCGCGCTCGATCGGTTGCGCGACGGCGCGCCCGGGCTCGCCCCGGCGGCGCGAACGGCCTTGTTTCGCGGTCTGGGCATGGCGGCGGCCCACTGGATCGGCTCGGACTCGCCGGAGTTGGCGCAGTTGAACGGACCCGGATTGACTGTGTTGGAGAACGCGACCGACGCGGAGGCCGACGCCTTTGCGCAGGGGTTCGGCTATCAGAATATATTCGAATGGTCGCCGCGCGGTTTTCTGACGACGATCGACAAGGTCGAAACGCTCGACGCGGACGGCCAACTTGCGGCCTGGTATGCGGCCTATCCGCCGGCGGCCCCGCGCCGATTGGCCTGCGCCGGCGTGATTCAGCGGCTGGGCCGGCGCGATCCGGCGAAAAATCTCGCCGCGTTCATGCAGGGCGTGGGCCGTTGGTGCGGCTTTTACTTCCGCGCGGACCAGACGAAGCACGTGCAGCTTTATCCGAAAATCTGGGGAAAATACCTCGAAATCGCGCCGACTGACGAGGCGACCGCAGCGATGGAACGCGGTCTCGCCGAGGGGCAGGCGCTTTATTTGCTGTCGTTCCGCAACCGCTTTGCCGACGCGCCGCCGCTGCGGAACCTGGCGTTGACGCGCGCGGAACTGGCGCGCCGCGGCGTCACGTTGCGGCAAGTTGCAACGCATCCGGACGAATACGTCTTGGTGAAAGAGAAAAACTACTACGCGCGAACGCTGCCGCCCGGCGCGGACGCGGCTGCGGGGCCTGCGTCAGGAAAGTAGGTTTCCGTGAATTCCCAACGGAATCGAGGCCGGTGTGCAGTATGCAGCGCTGCAATCAAGATTTTTTCTTCCAAATTCGCGGAATCACGCCTTCGCAAATAAGACCTCGGGGCATTGCGCGACCCCGCCCCGGCCACGCTCGAAGCGTGGCCCGCCCCTCCCCGCGACGGGGCGTAGGCTTTAGGATTAAGAGCGGCGATGCTTCAAATGGCGCAGAATTGCGCTCTTT
>CAZHPN010000182.1:0-11641 GCA_964534375.1 uncultured bacterium
ATTTCGTCGAGGCGGCGCTGATCCGGCGCGCCGGTTGGAGCGTCACGATCGCCGACGACCTGGAGGGCTCGTACGAGGAATCGCCGGCGTCGATCATCGACGTGGCGATCCGCGATCGGCGCTGGTGCCAGGGCAACCTCCAACATTCGCGCGTGATCGGCGCCAAGGGCCTGCATTGGGTCAGCCGATTGCACCTGCTCGCCGGGATGCTTTCCTACCTTTCCTCGCCGTTGTGGTTGATGTTTATCCTGGCCGGGCTGGCGCTTGGCATTCACTATGAATTCATGCGACCGGCGTATTTTGACCGTTATCCAACGCTCTTTCCGCACTGGCCGAAGATGGACCCGGTGCGCGCTTTGCAACTCTTCGCCGTGACTATGGGAATTCTCTTCGGCCCCAAGCTCTTCGGCTTCCTGGCCGTCGCCTTCAACTCGCGGCGATTGCGCGAGACCGGCGGCGTGTTGTTCCCGCTCAGCTTCGCGCTCGAAATTGTTGTGTCGGCGCTCATCGCCCCGACCATGATGCTGATCCACTGCGGGTTGGTCGCCGACATCCTGCGCGGCCGCGACGCGGGCTGGCGACCGCAGCGGCGCGACGACGACAGCCTGCCGTGGTCGCAGGTCTTCCATCGCCACCGGTGGCACATGGTCGCGGGCGTCGGGCTGGGGCTGATCGCTTACAACATCTCGTGGCAGATGCTGGCGTGGATTTCTCCTGCGGCAGGCGCAATGATTCTCGCGGTTCCGGTGTCCAAGCTGACGGGTTCCGCTCGCGTGGGCCGCTGGGTCAAGCGGCTGCGCCTGCTGCGGACCCCGGAAGAGGCGCGCGCGCCGGCCATTGCCCGTGCGGCCGAGGCGGCATTTCCGCTTTACCGCGAGGCGATCGCCCGCACGCCGGAGTTGACAGCCATCGCGCGCGACCTGACACTTTTGGAGCGCCATTTGGCGCTGACTGACCAACACCCGTCATCGGAGCCGGGTAGAGAGGTCGACGCGTTGGAGGTCTTGGCGGAAAAGAAAATCCAGGATGCGCTCACCGTGGAGGCGGCGGTCGAGAGTCTCAACCCGCAAGAAAAGGCCCGCGTTCAGGCGCGGCCCGCGCTGCTGCGAATGCTGGCACGACTCGCGACGAGATCCCGGCCCCGAATCGCCAAGTGATCCGGCAATAAATTTCGGCCAGCCGCCGCGCTCGCGGCGGCGGCCGCGTTCGGACGAACGGAGACCGACGGATGAAACACCAGTGAAACGCCGAGCCCTTCTTTTGGCGTTGGTCGGCGCCCTGACGTTTGCGTGCACCGGAACCCAGGCCGCGCTTGAGATCCCGCAAGGTTTTCAGTCGCTGTTTGGCGCGTATCGGCCTTCGCGCTCCGAGCAGGCGTTCCTCGACCAACTCGAACACGACACCTTCAATTTCTTCTGGCAGGCGTCGCCGCGCGACACCGGGCTGACCCCCGACCGCACGCCCGGCCCGGACGTTTCCAGCGTGGCGGCGATCGGCTTTGCGCTGACCTCGTACCTGGCGGGCGCCGAAAGGGGCTACGTCAGCCGCGACGAGGCCGCCGCGCGCACGCTGTCCACGTTGACGACTTTGTGGCAGGCGCCGCAAGGATCGGCGGCCAACGGCGTCGCCGGCTACAAGGGTTTGTTCTACCACTTCCTCGACGGCCGCACCGGGCTGCGGGTTGGGCAGTGGGAGCTATCGACCATCGATACCGCGCTGCTGATGGCGGGCGTGCTGGCCTGTCAGACCTATTTCGACCGGGATGACGCGACGGAGCGGGCGATTCGCGACCTCGCCGACCGCCTCTACCGGCGGGCCGACTGGGCGTGGGCCTATTCGCCGCGGCATTGGCCATTGCTCAGCATGGGCTGGGAGCCCGAAACCCGGAGTTTCCTCGGCTACGACTGGAGCGGGTACAACGAGGCGATGATCCTTTACGTCCTGGCGCTGGGCTCGCCCACGCACCCGATCGACCCGAAGGCGTGGGACGACTGGACGCGCAGCTACCGTTGGGAAAGCCGGCGCGCGAAGCCGCACGTCGAGTTCGGGCCGCTGTTCGGGCATCAATACTCGCACGTTTGGATCGATTTCCGCGGCATCAAAGACGGCTACATGCGAGCGAAGGATTCCGACTACTTTCAGAATTCCGTCCGCGCCACCTATGAGAACCGCGCCTATTGCATTGCCAATCCCGGCAAGTGGAAAGGATACAGCGATCTGGTGTGGGGGCTGACCGCTTCCGATGGGCCGCTTTGGGGAGCGACCAAACCCCAGCCGCCCGGGTCGCCGTTCCACGCCTATTGGGCGCGCGGCTCGGGCCTCGACTACGGCCGGGATGACGGCACCATCGCGCCCACGGCGGCCGGTGGATCGGTGGCCTTTGCTCCGGAAATCGCCATTCCGACGCTCATGAAGTTCCGCGCGCTCTTTGGCGACAAAGTGTACGGCAAATACGGGTTCAAGGACGCGTTCAATCTTTCCTACACCGAGCCGGGCGAATCGCGCCCAGGCTGGTTCGACGATCAATACGTGGCCATCGACCAAGGCCCCATTTTGTTGATGATCGAAAACTACCGCTCCGGCTTCGTGTGGGACCTGATGAAGAAGAACCGGTACGTGATCGCCGGCCTCAAAAAAGCAGGTTTTTCGGGCGGTTGGCTCACGCCGATGCTGGCCAAGAAATACGCCGCCAACTGAGCCAAGATCGCGGCGTTCGGTACGACAGCCCCACGGCCCCAATCCCAGGTTGACCGCGTTGGCTTCGTGAAAATTTTGCGGAAGATCCCGCCTTTTTTTCGCGCGAAAAACCGGTCGCCTATCCCGTTGCGCGCCCGTCGGCCGTGGCTAGCTTTGGCGCGGGAGGAAGCAGCGATGAAGAGACGGAACTACTATCATCTGGCGCTGGCGGCGGCGTTGCTGCTGGCCGCGGCCGCGGCGGCGCCGGCGGCTGAGTTCGACCGCGGCGTGCAGATCAAGGTCTACAACGGCGGCTCGTACATCGTGCTGGCGGACCTCCAATACAAGGACGGCGCGGCCATCGACACCGCGAGCACGCCGGTGACAGCCGGGATGACCGAAGCGCTCGCCGACGTGCCGGCGGGCGCAACGCCGCTGGCGCTGATTCTGCGGTTCGTCGGCAGCGACACGCGCTACACGATACCGCTCGACCGCGGGCCGGCGTGCACCGGCGAGTCGTGCCTGGTCGAGGTCAGCGGCCTGTGGCCCTACACGCCGCATTACAAAATCACGCCGTAGGCGAGGACCGCGAAGCGGAGGCGTTCACGGGAGGCGCCGGCGGCGCTCACGCCCACCACCGGGCGAGCGCCCCGGGGCGCCTCAACGATGCGGCGTTCACATTGGGGAGCGGCTCATGCATTCATGTCGATGGGCCTTGTTTCTGGCCGGCTTACTGGTCGTGACGATACTGGCCGGGTGCAACCGCAAAGGCGCAGCCGAAGCCGCCGCGCCGGCCGGGGGCAACGACGCCGCGTCGCCGGCCGCCGCTGCCAACGAGAATGACGTCGCCGCGCCCGACCGCTCGTGGTGGCGCGGCGCCGTCTTCCAGGAGGTGTATGTCCGCAGCTACTTCGATTCGGACGGCGACGGCATCGGCGATTTTCCCGGGCTGACCGAGAAACTGCCGTATCTGGCGCGGCTCGGCGTCGGCGCGTTGTGGTTAATGCCGATGTATCCGACGCCGTTTTTCGATTCGGGCTACGACGTGGCCGACTACGAGGCGATCAATCCCGACTACGGCACGATGGACCAGTTCCAGGCGTTTCTCGCCGCGGCGCACGCGCTCGGCATTCGCGTGTTCCTTGACGGCGTGTTCAACCACACGTCGTGGGACCATCCGTGGTTCCAGGAATCGCGCTCGAGCCGCACGAACCCGAAGCGCGACTGGTATGAATGGGCCGACCAGCCGCTCTGGAATTGCGGGGCCGACCCGTCGTGGGGGAATTTCGGCGCCAGCCGGTGGGAGTACGACCCGCCGACGGGCCAATCGTATTTTCACTTTTTCATGACGGAGCAGCCGGACCTGAATTGGAAAAATCCGGCCGTGATGACGGCGATCGAAGACGTGCTGCGGTTCTGGTTCGACCTGGGCGTCGACGGCTTCCGCCTCGACGCGGTCGGCGCCTATTACGAGGACGAAACGGTTTGCGACAACGCGCCGCAAACCCACGCGATTCTCAAGGAGTTCCGCAAAGTCGCCGACGAATATCCGGACCGCGCCTTCGTCGGCGAGGCCGGCGGCTCGCCCGACCAATGGCCGCAATGGTTCGGGAACGGCGCGGACGAATTGCACATGGCCTTCAATTTCAACCTGGCCGACGCGCTCTATGCCGCAGTTTACGTGGAAGAGCCGTTTCCGATCACGCGGGTCATGGAGGCGTCGTGGGCCAAACTGCCGCCCGGCGGCCAGCAGGCGGTCTTTATCAGCAACCACGACTCGTACCGTTGCTACGACCTGCTGTTCCGCGACGAGCGCCGCGTCAAGCTGGCCGCCGCGCTCGAGCTGACGGTGCCCGGCACGCCGTTCATTTATTACGGCGAGGAAATCGGCATGGCCGACGCGCCCGATATCGTCGTCGATTATCGCGACCGGGCACGCGCGCCGATGCAGTGGAACGGCGCGAAGAATGCCGGCTTCACCACGGGCGCGCCGTGGGTCGGCGTTTCGTCAAATTACCCCACGAACAACGTGGCCGCGGAAGAGCAGAATCCCAATTCGCTGCTGAACCATTTCCGGCGCGTCATCGCCTTGCGCAACCACTCCGATGCGCTGCGCTTCGGCGACTACCAGGAAGTCGTCGCCGACGCCCCGAACGCCTATGCGTTTTTCCGCACCACCGACCGCGAAACGGTGCTGCTGGTCTTCAATCTGTCGCATCTGGCGCAGACGTTCGAACTCGCCCTGGCGGCAACCCCGTGGGACGGCGCGACCGGCCGCGTGCGCGACCTGTACGCCAGCGCGTTCGTCGCGGACCTCACCGCGGCGAACGGCGGCGGGTATCCGGTTTCGCTGCCGCCGTTCGGCTTCGCGTTTTTGAAACTTTCACGGGACTAGCGAGGGGGAGCGGATGACCCGCCGAGTTCAGCTTTTCGTCATGGGCGTCGCGGCCTTGTCATTGGCCCGCTGCGCGCCGGTCGAACGATTCCCGACGCCACGAGACCTGCTCGACGGTCCCGCTGCCGCTTTCGGCCCCGCCGGCGCCAGGATGGTCATCTCGCTCAACGGCGTGTGGGACGTGGAACAGGGGGCGTTGGACGACAAGCCGCCCGGCGCCTTCGGGCACATGGCGCCCGTGCCGGGCGTGCTGCGCACGGCGCAGCCGCCCTTCGAGAAAATTGGGTTGAAGAGTTCGCTGCGGCAGGCGTTCTGGTTTCGCACGACGTTTCAGGCGCCGGCGCCGCGCCAGGTCGCCATGCTGAAGATTCACAAGGCCATGTTCGGCGTGAAGGCGTGGCTCAACGGCGCGCCGCTCGGCTCGCACTTCGGCAGCTACACGCCGGCGGAATTCGACGCGGCCGCGGCGATCCGCTGGAACGGCGAAAACACCCTGCTCGTGCGCGTCGGGGCCTGGCGCGACAGCGTGCCCGATTGGGTCCCGGTCGGCGAGGACGCGGAGCGGTCCGTTTGGCCGCCGGGCATTTACGACGACGTTGAGTTGGCGCTGTCGGACGCGCCGAGCATCGTCCGCGCCAAGATCGAGCCCGATCTGCAGGCCGGCGCCGCGCGAATCATCACGACGCTGCGCAATTCCAGCAGCCAGCTTGCAACGGCGCGCCTCGAAACCGAGGTGGCCGAAGATGCGAGCCGGATCGTGGTCTCGCCGCGGGTCGCCGACACCATGCTGCTCGGCCCGAACGAAGAGCGCGCCGTGACGCAAATCGTGCCGCTCAAGTCGCCGGCGCTGTGGACGCCGGAAACGCCGTTCCTTTATGCGGCGCACAGCACGGTCGCCGTCGCCGGCCGCGCGACCGACGCGCTCTCCACGCGTTTCGGCATGCGGACGGTGGAGTTCCGCGCCGGCCCGGACAAGGGTTTTTTCCTGAACGGCAAACGCTATTTCCTGCGCGGCTCGAACATCACATTTCATCGTTTCCTCGATGACGAGATCTCCAGCGTCTTGCCGTGGGACCGCGCTTGGGTGCGGCGGCTGCTGGCGGGCAATCCCAAGGATCTGCACTGGAACGCCTTCCGGGTCAGCCTCGGCCAGGCGCCGCATTTTTGGTACGACCTCGCCGATGAAGTCGGCCTGCTGTTGGCCGACGAATTCATGGTCTGGTCGACGTCCGGCCCGGCGAGCGCGTTGTGGTCCGCCGACGAAATGGCCGCCGAATACGCCGAATGGATTCGCGAGAATTGGAATCACCCCTCGATCGCCTGGTGGGACGCCGCCAACGAAACGAAACTGGCCAAAATTGACGATGTCATCGCCCGGGTTCGCGGCCTCGACCCGACGCGCCAGTGGGGAAGCGGAAGTTACACCAGGCCCGAAGGCGCGGCCGATCCGCTCGAGGACCACCCGTACTTGTTTCTTTATCCGAGCTTTCGGCTGCCGCAACTCGACGCCAACAACGGGCAGCCGCCGCAAGGCGAAAACACCTGGAAGGACCCGTCGCATCCGTACATCAACGACGAGTACGATTGGCTGTGGCTCAACCGCGACGGCTCGCCGGCGCTGCTGGGGCGCGAAGGTTTTCGCCACGTATTCGGCGGCCCGGCGTCGGTTGACGAATACCGCGAGGCGTACGCTTACCTCATGGGCGGCCTGACCGAGTTTTGGCGGGCGCGCCGCGGCTACGCCGGCGTGATGTATTTCGATTATCTGACGTATTCCCGACCCGACGGCAACACCAGCGATAATTTCGTCGATGTGGCGAACTTGGTCATGGAGCCGCGGTGGAAGAATTATGCGTTCAACGCCTTCGCGCCGCTGGGCGTATACCTCAACACGTGGGCGGAGAGTTATCCGCCGAACGTCGAGGCGGCGCTTCCGGTTCGCGTGATCAACGACCTCCAAACGCCCGAGAAGGCAGAATTGAAAGTCGCCGCGGTCGGCATGGACGGCGCCGTTCTCGCCGTTTCGGCGCCTCAGTTCATCACGGTGGCTGCCCTCGGCGTCGCGGATTATCGGTTTCTCCTGCGCATGCCCGCCGCGAGCGCTTACATTTTGTTTGCGGAGTTGAAGCCGAAGGACCACTCGCAGCCGACCGTGTGGAGCCGGCGAAAGATCGGCTTCAAAAACCTCGGGCAGCCCGGGCCCGCGCCGCCCGCGTTATGAGGTCGCGCGAAGAGAAATATGTCATGTTGAGAAGGAGCGGGTGCACTCACCGGGGTCCGCGCGGGACGGGCTAAATCCCCAGTGGCCTGCATGCCGCGGGCATCTCGCTCCCGAGGAAATCACCCCCCGAATCCGCTTTTCGCGATCGACATTCGCACTGCCCGGCCTCCCGCAATCTGCGGCGCCCGTGCGACTTTTCATCCCGACCGGCGGCTGGAAGCGGCGGCTCTTGTCCACGGTTTTGCGACTTGACATTAATGTAAAGTTAGACTACGTTGTTTCATGTGGGTTCTACTTTCTCGACGGCGGAGCGTCTCGATGAGCGCAAAGAAAAGCGGTTTCCCATCGTTTAATGAATTTGGCTTGCTTCCCGTGGGAACGCACGCCGCGACGATCGAAACGTTGAAGAAGAGCGTTTTGGTGGTGGGGCTCCCGGATAGTGGCGCGGGGATCAGCATTGTGCGACTCTGTTTGGTCAACTACCTAAAGCATCTGGCCGATGATCTCTGGAGAGCCGACATTTACGAGATCTACGTGGGCGGCCCGTTCGTGACGGACGTCGCTGAGCCGGACGAAATGCCTGTGGTTTTTGTTTGCGATTTGCACGAATTCGCCAGCGAGTCCATTCAAGCGAACCTGAACGCGCGGTATCCGGAGCCAATTTGGACATGGGATGAGAAATCTTCGAACAAGGCCGCACGGCCAGGCGGAAAAGCCCTTAAGTCGCCCCTGTGGAATCGTTATCGCGCGGAACTTTATCCCATATTCGTGGGCTCAAACGGCAAGGAACTCGATCCGCTCAATCTTCGACGGTGGCTGACCCTCGATCTTCCGTCCGGCCGCGAGAAGGGCATCGTCAGGCTCCTGCCGTCGAGGAAGAAGGGGATGTGAAGATGACGACACTTGCGCATTGTCTATCGAAGATTTTGGAGTCTCGGCGAGATCAGGCGGTACGGTTGCGCGTTGATGCCGCCGGCGGCATCGTCAAGACCTGCGTGCTGCGAGACATTTCTTCGCCGGCGGCACGTCCCGGAAGCGCTCGGGGCTATTACACACGCGGAGCAGGCGGCCGTATCGCCGCTATTGAGACGAGTTCGGGAACCCTCTGTGACTTGTTCGCGAGTTCCAACGGATACGAAATACGGTTGTTATTTCTTCATGCGCTCCTGCGCCATTGGCTGCTTGAGCGTGTTCGGCGCGAAAGAGGGATGAGTTTGACGCGTGAGTGCGTGCGTGAGTTGGCGCGTGAGCGGTTTAGGGACCGGCCGGAAGGCCGTTCGCGGCTAGAACTGCTTCATTATTTGCCGGGTCTCGATTCGGGCGCGGCCGAAGAGCTTGACGGGGCCCGCACCTGTTCCGGGACGGGCGTACGTCTCTGCGGCCAAGCTCCGCCCCTGTTCGAAGCCCGGGTTTCTGATCGCCCTTCGATTTCCTGGGCAGTACCCGACGGCGCCTTTTGGCGCCTTTCCGCGAGATCGTTCCATAACGACGATCCCAAGCCCATTCGCAACGATGTCTATGACGCTGCGCTGGTATACGGGTATTGGTGCGCGTTGCTCGAAAACGCGGTTCCAACGCCGGGCCTTTTGATACTTGGTAGTGTGATGGTGGCCGTTTACCAGCAGACCAACCGCGCAGTTGGTCATTTGGTTCTCAACGTAGTTCCTTCCAAGCCGTTCAGGATGCCGTGTCCGATATATGTTTTTGGCAATAAGAAAATGAGCGGCGGTTCATTCGGCGAAGCTAAGGTCAAAGAAATGTGGCGTCGCAGACGCAGAGTGTTGCCGCCGCGACAGCTCATCCGGGAGTGCTCATATGAAGGTGCGGTCTCCGCGCGGATGCACGAACTTTACAAGCATCGCGGACGGCGGTCGGCCGTGAATCCTTGGTCCAACGATCGACCGCCATTGGCGATATTCTCCGTCGCCGACAAAGGAGAGTCTGGAGGTTGTCATGATTAAGACCTCGAAGGAATATGCTCGCGCTCGCAAGCTCCATGACGAGCAAAAAGAAGCATTGGCCCAAGAAAAGATTCGACTCGAACACGAAGGTCTGAAGCGAAAGGAATTGGGGCGAGTCTGGTCCGCGTTAGAGGCGCCGTTGCGCAATTTGGCTGCCGAGTTGAAAGAATATGAAGAACTTCGCGAGGGTCATCTCGAGGCGTGGGAGATTCCTTTCGAAAGTCTCGGTGTGTTCTTGATAAAGCTGCGGATTTCCCGGGGCCTGACCCAGCGAGAGTTGGCGAAACGATTGGCCGTACACGAAAGCCAGGTGTCGCGCGACGAGCGCAACGACTATCACGGAATCACGGTCGAGCGCGCCCGGCGGATTCTCGAGATGCTCGGAACAGAGTATTTCGTCTGCGTGAAATCGCCCGGGAAACGGATAAAAGGAACGCCCCGTTCTCCGCATGGCGACGGATTGGAAACGCGGCGTGGGCGGCCGTTGCCCGCAGGCCGGCGGGCATAACGGACGCGAGCGGCGCCCGGTCTGCGTCGCGGCGGCCCGCTTGCCAAAAAACCGCGAACCGATGACCGCGCCGAAATAGAACTGCGCGGTGATCGTCATCCGCAAATCGTCGCAGCTCGCGGCCGGCCGGCGGATTTCCCGACCTTCCGCCCTCGCCGTTCGTCGTTATCTTCCTTTTCAGCGATCGGAAAGGATGATGACCATGGACAGTGGTTCAACTGCCAGCCCGTTCGAAGCAGGCAGCGGGCCTGTCGTAGAAGCGCCTGCCTTCGCGCCTCTCGAGCGAGGGGCGTGACATGCGCCGGCCGCCAGGGGCCACGTACCGTCTGCAGTTCCACGCCGGCTTCGCTTTCCAAGATGCCGCGGCCATCGCCGATTACCTAGCCGCATTGGGCGTCAGCCACGTGTACTGCTCGCCGTATTTGCAGGCCGCTCCGGGCAGCACGCACGGGTACGACGTGGTGGACCCGACGCGCGTCAACGAGGAACTCGGCGGCGCCGCGGGGCACGACCTCATGCGCCAGGCGTTCGAGCGGGCCGGGCTCGGGCAGGTGCTGGACATCGTGCCGAACCACATGGCGATCACCGGCCGGGAAAACGCGTGGTGGTGGGACGTGCTGGAAAACGGTCCGGCCAGCCGGTACGCCTCGTATTTCGACGTGGATTGGTTCCCGCCCGAGGCGCGGCTCTCCAACAAGGTGCTGCTGCCGATTCTCGGCGATCATTACGGCCGCGTCATCGACGCCGGCGAAATCCGTATCCGCCGCCAGAGCGCCGATCTCACGATTGCCTACTATGATAAACGTTTTCCCATCGCGCCGCGATCGATCGGCGTCATCCTCGAACGCGCCGCCGCCCGCGATCATTCCGCGGAGCTTGCGTACCTGGCCGACGCCTTTGCGAGCCTGCCGCCCTCGTTTGCCACCGACCGGACGAGCACGGCCCGCCGCCACCGCGACAAGCAGGTGCTGCGCGAACTCCTGGAGCGCCTGTTGGAGAGGCGGCACGAGGCGGCGATTCCGGTCGATGCCGCGATCGCGGAGTTCAACGCGAACCCCGACGAACTCAGCGCGCTCCTGGATCGCCAGAACTACCGCCTCGCCTTCTGGAAAATCGCCCGGTCCGATTTGGGATATCGCCGGTTCTTCGACGTGAACTCGCTGGTCGGCCTGCGGACCGAGGATGAATCGGTTTTCGCCGACACGCACGCGCTGGCGATCGCCTGGCTGCAACGGGGCGTGCTCGACGGCGTGCGCGTCGATCACCCGGACGGGCTGCAAGACCCGCAGGAGTATTTCCACCGCCTGCGCGCCGCCGCGCCCGACGCCTGGATCGTCGCCGAGAAGATCCTCGCCCGCAAGGAAGCGTTGCCGGCCGCGTGGGAAGTGGACGGCACGACCGGCTACGATTTTATGAACCTCGTGGGCGGGCTCTTCGTCGACCCGGGCGGGGAAAAGCCGCTCACGGAATTCTACGCGGCGTTCACGGGCGAGACCGCCGATTACGCCGCGCTGGTTCACGAAAAAAAACACCTCGTGTTGCGGGAGCTGTTCGGCAGCGACTTCAACCGGCTCGCCGAACTGCTGTTGCAAATCGGCGAGCGGCATCGCGCCTTTCGCGACTACGGCCGCGACGAAATCAACGGGCTGCTGCGCGAGGCGGCCGCCTGCTTTCCGGTTTATCGCAGCTACGTGCGGCCGGCCGCGGGGCAGATCGCGGACGCCGATCGCCAGGCGATTGCCGCCGCGACGGCCGCGGCGCGGGATCGCCGGCCGGACCTCGACCCGTTGCTCTTCGATTTCCTGCAGGACCTGCTGACGTTGCAGCGGCGCGGCGAGTTGGAAAACGAATTGGTCATTCGTTTCCAGCAGGCGACGCCG
>CAZHPN010000183.1:0-11631 GCA_964534375.1 uncultured bacterium
AAATCGCGCCTGGAAAAGCCTGCCCTCGCGAAGGCGGGGGGCGCTCTTACAGAAAAAGGAGATCGCGCCTGGAAAGGCGCCCCGGTTGGCAAGACCCCCGGCAACAGGCTATCTTCCGTGCTGTTCAAACAGGCAGGATCATGGCGCGACGAATCTACATCGACGCGAACAACGTCATCCGCGGCAATGTCTCGCTCGACAAGATCGAGGAGCAGCAGGGGTCCGTCGCTGCCGGACGTCATTTGCTGCGCCTCGTGCGCGAACTTGCGAAACGCGCCGGCGGGCGCGCCGAGTGGATCGTCGTCTTCGACGGACCCAGCGACGACGCGGCGGCGCCCGGCGCCGACTCGGCCGTGCAGGCGATTTTCGCCGAAGGACGCAGCGCCGATGAGATCATCGTCGAAATGGCGAATGACGCCGTAGCGGTCGGTCACGAGGTGGCGATCGTCTCGAACGACGCGGAGGTCCGCGCCGACGGCGCGTCGGCGATGCGCGCGGAAGAGTTCTACGCCGAGTTGATCAGTCGCGAGCCGCATCGCGAGCCCAAGCTGCCGCTCACGGCTTACGAAGAACTGCTGCGCCGCCCGCCCGCGCCGGACCCGGCGGGCGACGCCGACGCCGCCCGCCGGCTGATTGTCCGGTTGGTCGAACTCGGCTTCTTGCCGGCCTCGGCGATCCGCGACCCCGGCCTTGTCGGCGAGCTTGCGCGGGAGCTTTTGCGTTGCGCCATCGACAATCTCCCGCCGCAAAAAATCGGCAAACGCCTCGAACCGTTCTTCCGGCAGCGGCTGAACGTTCGGCCCGACCCGGACCCGCAGAAGAAGCTTCAGCGGGCAATCAAGGACGCGATCGAAAAGTGACGAGTTACGAGTGACGAATGACGAGTGACGCGCTCAATTCGTAACTCGTAGTTCGTCACTCGTCACTCGTCACTCCCGCCCGACGGCTGGCGGCGCCGCGCCGCCTGTCGGCGCGCCGTCGTCGTTTTCCTTCCAGATGTAGAGATACCAATAGATCGGCATGACCACGCGGGAGAACAATACGAGCAAAATTACCCACAAGATTCGGGAGTTTTTCGCGAGCCGCGGCGTGCGAAAAGCGTGACTCGCGATGATTGTCGCCAACACCACGCGCAAAAGAATATTGGCGAGACTCACCCGCTGGGCAAGGTGCATGCCCGGGTCGACGGCGGCCGACAGCTCGTGCTGCATCCGTTGCGCCTCGCGGTTGAGTTCGACCTGGCTCATCTTCCCCGGGTTCGCCGCCGACGATATGCCCTTCGACACGGCCGTTGAGAATGCTCGGGCGCCCGTAAATACGGACGAGGCGAAGATCGCGGCGGACAGCAGCAGCGTCGCCAGCGACCCGACCCCGAGCGCCAGCTTCCCGCTTCGCGACAACGCCATCGGGCTTGCCCCGACGCCCGGCGCCGACCAGACGTGCACGTACCAGTAGATCGGCAGGGCCGTCGGCGCGCCGAAGACCATCGCGACGACCCACGGCCCTTTCTTGTCGGCCGCGACGCGCCCGCCGTTCACTGCATGAATGACGTAACCGACGACGATCGCGGCGCTGAGCGCAAAAACGATCGCCATCATCGCGCAAAAGGGGAGCACCGGCCCGAACAATCTCGAAATGATCTCAACGGGCGAGGTCGAATCGCTCGGCATTTCGCCTGACGGAAACGACGGCAGCGGATAAATCGCGTAGAAGCCGAAAATGAATAACGCTATCACGCCCGGGAAAAACGCCGCCAGACCCGCCAAGTACTTGATCACGGCTCTCATTCGTGCGGACCTTCTTGTTGCCGGTCCGGCGGCGGCGTTTTCGGCGTCGCCGGAACCCGAACGTAGAGATACCAAAAGGCTCGCATGGCGAGGAAGTAGACAGACATTAATAGCAGCGCCCAAAACAACGCCGGCGCGAATGCCGCGAAACCCGCTCCGATTTTTCGAGACTTGCTCATGCAACACCTTTTTGTCCGAAACGATATCAGCGTATCAAGCAAGAGCGACAAGTGCAAACCAGCGGGAGAGCGCCAACGCGGGCGGCAGGCACAAGACCCACAGGGTCCATAAGACCTATACGACCTATAGGACCTATAGGACCTATGGAAATCCCGTCTGGGCGCGGGCCCACCAACCGGCAGCCCACCGCCCGCCAACCGGCGCGCGCCGGAAACTGCGCATTACACGCGGCGACGGCTTATTCCGGCCGCTGCGTCGAGATGTCCGGGAGTTGCCCAAGCACGGCGCGATCGCGGCCGGCGTTCTTGGCGTGATAGAGGGCGACGTCGGCCACGCGCAGCAGGTCTTCCACCGTGGTGCCGTAAAGCGGATAGGCGGAGACGCCGATCGATAAGGTGATCGAGCCGAGTTCTTGCCCGAGGTGATAGATCTTGAGCAGCTTGGCCTCTTCGCGCAGGCGGTCGGCGCGGCGCAGCGCGTCCTCGGCCGACGATTCGGGAAAGATGATCGTGAATTCCTCGCCGCCGAAGCGGCACACGAAATCGGATTCGCGAATACGAGCGCGAAAAAATTTCGCCAACTGCACCAAAACCAAATCGCCGGCAGCATGCCCGTAAATGTCGTTGAATTTCTTGAAATGGTCGATGTCGATCATGATCACGCCGATTTGCGTCCGTTTCCGCAGGGAGCGCAGGATTTCGCGGTGCAGCGTCTCCTCCAGAAAGCGGCGATTGAACAGATTGGTCAGCGGATCGCGGATCGATTGGTTGCTCAGCGTCTCGCGCAGCTTGATATTGGCGATCGAGAGGGACAGCACCTCGGTTAGCGAATTCGCCACTTTGAACACGCGGGCCATGGCATTTTTCGCGTCGGCCTCGGCGTCGCCCGCGCGGCTGCGCAGATGCAGCAGGCCGAGCACGTCGCCCTTGGCGATCAAGGGCAGGCACGAATACCACAACGCCGGCGGGTGTTTCACGTGGCGGCAGAGCAGGCCGCCGGCCACATCCTCGATGGTGTAGACGCGCCCGCGGCGCAGGCCCCAGCAGGATTCGGGCGGAAACAGGTTGTCGTCGATGTCATCCGGAAAGTCGCCCCATTTGGCGACGGTCTCCAGTTCCGTGCGCGACGGGCTCAACAGAAACAACGCGCCGTCGGTGCGCGGAAACAGCTTCCTCATCGACGACAGAATGACCGGCGGGATCTCCACGGTCGACGAGCAGGCTTGCAGAAACTCGCGCATTTCGCTCATCACGTCGTTGTAACGGCCTTGCTCCTCCAATTCCCGCACCAAATCGGCCAGTTTTTCGTTGGTCCGCCGGGCCTCTTCCTCGGCGAATTTGCGTTGCGTGATGTCGCGAACCGATTCGATCGCCCCGGCGATCTCGCCCAGCGAGTCGCGCAACACCGCCGCCGTCGCGTACAAAAACGCCTTGCCCGCGCCCAACTGCGGCGTGTAGGCCTCGCCCACCAGCACCGCGCCGTGTTTTTCGATCGTCGTGTATTTGGCGAGCACTTCCTCGTGCGGTTGCATCGCCAGGTCGATCAAAATCGGCCGGCGCACGCCGTAGAACGGCAAGGCGTATTCGTAGTTGCCCTTGCCGAGCATGTCGCGCGCGCGGACGCCGGTCAATTCCTCCATCGCCCGGTTCCACGCGGTGACGACGCCCGCGCGGTCAATGACCATCGTCGGGTCCGGATAGAATTGGATGATGTCGGCGCATTGCCGCTGCGACTCGCGCGCCGCGTCTTCGGCCTCCCGGGTTTCGGTGATGTCCTGCGTAAACACCAGCGTCGCCGGCCTGCCGGCGTCGTCGACGATCGCCGCCTTGTGCATCCGCAGCCACCGCCCGGCGCCCACGCCGCCGTCGCGCCGCTGGAACGTGACTGACGCGACGCCCGGCGCCGCCCCGCCGCCGCGGCCGGAAAGATAGGTCTCGGCGTCGGCGCCGAGCATGGCCGCCGCCGGCTGGCCGACGACGTCGGCCGGCGACCGGCCGATCGAGGCGGCCGCCGCGAGATTGGCGTAGCCGACGCGGCCGTCTTCGTCAAAACGCCACACGGCCCACGGCGCGGCGTCGAGCGTCGCCAGCAAAAGTTTGTTCGCCTGCTTCTCCGGCATTTCTTCGTCGCCCGACGACATTCTGCGGTCCGCCCCATTTGATGTTGTGAAACCGGCGTTGACCTAGCCAATATACGCGACCCCTGAACGGGCTGCAAGCAGAGCATTGCCGAATGCCGAACGCCGAATGCCGAATGCGGAATGCGGAAGGGCGACGCCGAATGCCGAATGCCAAGTGCGGAAGGGCCAGCGGCCCACGCTATTACAGTCTGGGGCATCGCCCCGGGGCCGCCGCTTCTATTACCGCTCGGGGCGTCGCCCGAGGGCCACTTTAATGATATTTCCCAGCGCCGCTCCCTCCGTGTCCTCTGCGCCTTCTGCGGTGAAAACAAGAAAACGATGCACATAAAAACGCCGCGGTCGTGACAACCGCGGCGTTGGTTCGTGCCGAAAATTCGGCGAAAGGTCAGATCGGCTCTTCCTCCTCGGGAGGGGCCTCGCCGCTGTCCTCGTCGCTCTCTTCGCCCTTTTCGCCTTTTTTGCCGCCCTCGCCTTCCTCTTCGTCTTCCAGATCGTCGAGATCCTCGTCATCCTCGTCTTCAGCGTTGAAATCGAGGTCTTCGTCGCGGATCGGGCCGTCGTACGGCGCTGTCGCGTCGTAGACTTCGAAGTCCGGCGACTCCTCCATGTGCGCGGGCATTTCGGCGTCGATTTCCAGCGCCTGATAGGGCTGGATGCCGGTGCCGGCCGGAATCAACCGTCCCATGATCACATTTTCCTTGAGGCCGTTGAGATTGTCCGTTTTTCCGGCAATCGAGGCCTCGGTGAGCACCTTGGTCGTTTCCTGGAACGACGCGGCCGAAATGAACGACTCGGTCGAGAGGCTCGCCTTGGTGATGCCCAACAACATCGGCTCGCCGATGGCGGCGCGCATGTCTTCCTGGCGCATCTTCTCGTTCTCTTCCTGGAAACGCCATTTTTCGACTTGCTCGCCGACGAGGAAGTTGGTGTCGCCGACTTCGACGACGCGCACGCGGCGCAGCATCTGGCGGACAATCGTCTCGATGTGCTTGTCGTTGATCTTCACGCCTTGGAGGCGGTAGACCTCCTGGATTTCGTCGACCAAATAGCGCGCCAGGGCCTTGTCGCCGAGCACGCTGAGGATGTCGTGCGGGTTCGCCGCGCCGTCCATCAACGGCTCGCCGGCCCGGACGAAATCGCCTTCGTGAACGGCGATGTGCTTGCCTTTTTGGATCAGGTATTCGCGGGCGTCGCCGACGTCCGGGGTGACGACCACGCGGCGTTTGCCCTTGCTGTCGTCGCCGAAGCTCACGCGACCGTCGATTTCGGAAATCTCGGCCAATTCTTTCGGTTTGCGCGCTTCGAACAGTTCCGCGACGCGCGGCAGACCGCCGGTGATGTCCTTCGTCTTGGTCGTGGCGCGCGGGATTTTCGCGAGCACGTCGCCCGCGTGGACCGCGTCGCCTTCTTTCACCATGATGATCGCGCCGACCGGCAGCATGTACCGCGCTTCGCGGTTCAGGCCGGGAATCTTCAAGGTTTGCGGCAGTTGGTCCGGGTTCTTGATCGAAATGCGCGGCCGGCTCGACGGGTCTTTCGGTTCAATGATGACCTTCTGACTCATGCCGGTCAGTTCGTCGAGCTGCTCGTCCATCGTTTCGTTCTGGATGATGTCGCCGAATTTGGTGATGCCGTGCACGTCCGTCAGGATCGGCATGGTGAACGGGTCCCACTTGGCGAGCACCTGGCCCGGTTTCACGCGCTCGCCCTCGCGGGCGAACATCTCGGCGCCGTACACAAGGTTGTACCGCTCGCGTTCGCGGCCCGTGTCGTCTTTGACCACCAGTTCGCCGTTGCGGTTCATGATGATCGGGTTGCCGGAGCGGCCGATGACCGCGTTGAGATTGAGGAACGTCAACGTACCGTCCGACCGCGCTTCCAACGACGATTGCTCGACCTTCCGCGACGCGGTGCCGCCGATGTGGAAGGTGCGCATCGTCAATTGGGTGCCCGGTTCGCCGATCGACTGCGCGGCGATGACGCCGACCGCTTCGCCGAGGTTGACCAGCTTGCCGCGGGCCAGGTCGCGGCCGTAGCAATGGACGCAAACGCCGCGTTTGGCCTGGCAGGTGAGCACGGAGCGAATCAGCACTTTCTCGATGCCGGCTTCTTCGATCCGTTTCACGCCGGTCTCGTCGATTTCGTTGTTCGACGGCAGCAGCACTTCGCCCGTCAACGGATCGACGATGTCTTCGAGCGTTACACGGCCCAGGATGCGGTCGCCGACGCGTTCGATGACTTCGCCGCCTTCGACCAGCGACGTGACCCAGATGCCGTCGAGCGTGCCGCAGTCCTGCATGGTGATGATCGCGTCCTGCGCGACGTCGACCAGCCGGCGCGTGAGGTAGCCGGAGTTTGCGGTTTTCAACGCCGTGTCGGCCAGACCTTTGCGGGCGCCGTGGGTGCTGATGAAGTACTGCAGCACCGTCAGGCCCTCGCGGAAGTTGCTGGTGATCGGCGTTTCGATGATTTCGCCTGAGGGCTTGGCCATCAGGCCGCGCATGCCGGCCAATTGGCGGATCTGGGCGGTCGAGCCGCGGGCGCCCGAGTCGGCCATCATGAAGATCGAGTTGAAGCTGGGCGCTTTGATCTTCTTGCCGTTGACGGTGAACTCCTTTTGCCCCATCTCCTTCATCATCTCTTTTTCGATGACTTCGGTGGCGTCCGCCCAAATGTCGACGACGCGGTTGTAACGTTCGCCGTCGGTGATCAAACCTTCGCGGCGGTATTCGAGAATTTCCTCGACCGCCTGTTGGCTCTTCTCGAGCACTTCCGTTTTGCGCGCGGGCACGATCATGTCGTCAAGGCAGATCGACATGCCGCTGCGGGTCGCCATCTGGAAGCCGAGCGTGCGGATTTTGTCGGCGAGCAAAACGGTGGCCTTGTCGCCGGTCAGGCGGTAACAGGTGTCGATCAGGCTCGCCAACTCTTTTTTGCCCATCAACCGGTTGATGAGGCGGAACGGCAACTCGGTCGGCATCACTTCGTACAACAGTGCGCGGCCGACGGTGGTTTCTTCGCGGCCGCCGTTGATGCGGCAGGTGACGCGGGCGTGCAACTCGACGGCGCCCGAGGCGTACGCGGCCTCGACTTCGTCGGTCGACGAGAAAATCTTGCCTTCGCCCCGCGCGCCCGGCTTCTCGCGCGTCATGTAGTAGATGCCCAGAACCATATCCTGGCTCGGCACGATGATCGGTTTGCCGTGGGCCGGCGAGAGGATGTTGTTCGTCGACATCATGAGCACGCGGGCCTCGACCTGCGCCTCGACGGACAACGGCACGTGCACGGCCATCTGGTCGCCGTCGAAATCGGCGTTGTACGCGGTGCAGACCAGCGGGTGCAACTGGATGGCCTTGCCTTCGATCAGCACCGGCTCGAACGCCTGAATGCCCAGTCGGTGCAGCGTCGGCGCGCGGTTGAGCAGCACGGGGTGCTCTTTGATGACCTCATCGAGGATGTCCCAGACCTCGGGCACCTCGCGATCGACCATCTTCTTGGCCAGCTTCAACGTCTGCGCGTGGCCGCGTTTCTCGAGCTTTTCGTAGATGAACGGTTTGAACAGCTCCAGCGCCATTTTCTTCGGCAGGCCGCATTGATGCAGCCGCAATTCCGGACCGACGACGATGACGCTGCGGCCTGAGTAATCGACGCGTTTGCCCAGGAGGTTCTGGCGGAAGCGGCCCTGCTTGCCTTTGAGCATGTCGGACAGGCTCTTGAGCGGGCGCTTGTTGGGGCCGGTGATGACGCGGCCGCGCCGGCCGTTGTCGAACAGGGCGTCGACGGCCTCTTGCAGCATGCGCTTTTCGTTCTTGATGATGATTTCCGGCGCCAGCAACTCGATCAGCCGCTTCAGGCGGTTGTTGCGGTTGATGACGCGGCGGTACAGGTCGTTCAGATCGGAAATGGCGAACCGGCCGCCTTCCAACGGCACCAGGGGCCGCAGTTCCGGCGGGATGACCGGGATCACGTCGAGGATCATCCACTCCGGGCGGTTGCCGCTGTCGCGGAACGCTTCGACGACGCGCAGGCGCTTCGAAATTTTCTTGCGCTTGGCTTCGCTGTTGGCGTTTTTCATCTCGTCGCGCAGTTCGTCGGCGAGACGGACGAGCTCGATCGCCGAGAGCATCTTCTTGATCGTCTCGGCGCCCATCCCGGCTTCGAACTCGGGGTCGCCGTCTTCTTTGATCTTCCAGTACTGATCTTCGGTGATCAATTCGCCGCGCTTGGTCTTGGTGCTGCCCGGGCTGAGTACGACGTACTGTTCGAAGTACAGCACTTTTTCGAGCTGCTTGTAGCTCATATCCAGCAGTGCGCCGATCCGGCTCGGCAGGCTCTTCAGGAACCAAATGTGCGCGACCGGCGTCGCCAGCGTGATGTGGCCCATCCGCTCGCGGCGGACCTTGGAATGGATGACTTCCACGCCGCACTTTTCGCAGACGATGCCGCGGTGCTTCATGCGCTTGTACTTGCCGCACAGGCACTCGAAGTCCTTCACGGGCCCGAAAATGCGGCAGCAGAAGAGGCCGTCGCGTTCCGGCTTGAACGTGCGGTAATTGATCGTCTCGGGTTTCTTCACTTCGCCGTACGACCACTCCTTGATTTTCGCCGGACTGGCCAAGGCGATGCGCATCGCCTTGAAGTTCAAGGGGTTCTTTGGTTTTTCGAACAGGCTATAAAAGTCTCTCAAAGCCTTTTCCTCCCTCGCAACGTGCGAGCGGCCGAAGGCCGGTTTTTACTTCTTGCTTTCCTTCTCCAACTCCAGCGGCTGGGTGAAGGGGCCCGCGCCCGGATCGGCGTCGAAGATCGGTTTGGAGAACAACGCTTCGGCGTCGGCGCGCGCGCGCTGGGCGTCATCGAGTTCGATGACTTCCTCGCCCTGGTCTTCCACCAATTCCACGTCGAGGCAGAGGCTTTGCAACTCCTTGACCAGGACGTTGAAACTTTCCGGCAGGCCGGGTTCGAGTTCGCATTCGCCTTTGATGATGGATTCGTACATGCGGGTGCGGCCGGCGACGTCGTCGCTTTTGACCGTCAGGAACTCCTGCAGGCTGTACGCGGCGCCGTAGGCTTCCATCGCCCAGACTTCCATTTCGCCCAGGCGTTGGCCGCCGAACTGCGCCTTGCCGCCGAGCGGCTGCTGCGTGACCAGACTGTACGGCCCGATCGACCGCGCGTGAATCTTGTCGTCGACCAGGTGGTGGAGTTTCAGCATGTACATGATGCCGACGGTGACGTCGGTTTCGAACGGTTCGCCGGTGCGTCCGTCGAACAACGTCGTCTGGCCGCTGAGCGGCAGATTCGCGTTTTGCAGGGCGCCGCGGATTTCGCGTTCGGGCGCGCCGTCGAAGACGGGCGTCGCCATGTACAGACCGTTTTTCCAGGTGCGGCAGAAATCGACGATCTCTTGGTCCGTCGCGTTGACAATCAGATTCGCAAACACTTCGTTGGTCTCGTTGTCCTGCGTGACGATCGTCAGCAGATGCTTGCGCAACTTGGCCGGACTGTAATTTTCGTCGATGTATTCCTGAATCTGCCGGCCCAGGTGGGCGGCCGCCCAGCCCAGGTGCGTTTCCAGAACTTGCCCGACGTTCATACGCGACGGAACGCCGAGGGGGTTGAGCACCATTTCGACCGGCGTGCCGTCGGGCTGATAGGGCATGTCTTCCTCGGGCAGGATGCGCGAGAGCACGCCCTTGTTGCCGTGGCGGCCGGCCATCTTGTCGCCGACCGAGAGCTTGCGTTTGATCGCAACGTAGACCTTGACCATCTTGATGACGCCGGGCGACATCTCGTCGGTCCGCTTGAGGCGTTCGATCTTGTTTTCGAACAGCGACTTGACCATCTCGATCTGCTTGATGACGTTGCCGACGAGGCTGCGCACCTGCTGTTCGACCTTGGCGTCGGCCAGCGCGATTTCCGCGATTTTCGCGAAATCGATTTCCTCGAGAAATTCTTCGGTGATCTTCTGGCCCTTCTTGAGCAGGACGTCGTTCTCGTCCTCGTCGAGCAGCGCCGCGGTGGCGAGGCGGCCCGAGAGGAGGTCTTTCAACATCTTGAGCGCGCTCTCGGAAATGATGCGGATCTCGGTTTCCTGGTCCCCCAGGATTTTCGCGATCTGCTCGTCTTCGATCCGCTGGGCGCGCGCGTCTTTCTCAACGCCCTTGCGCGCAAAGACCTTGGCGTCGATCACGGTGCCCACGACGCCCGGCGGCACCGTCAGGCTGGTGTCGCGCACGTCGCCGGCCTTCTCGCCGAAGATGGCGCGGAGCAGCTTCTCTTCGGGCGAGAGTTGCGTTTCGCCTTTCGGCGTGATCTTGCCGACCAGGATGTCGCCCGGCTTCACTTCCGCGCCGATGCGGATGATGCCCGACTCGTCGAGGTTGCGCAGCGCTTCTTCCGACACGTTCGGAATGTCGCGCGTGATTTCTTCCTTGCCCAGCTTGGTGTCGCGGCTGATGCATTCGAACACTTCGACGTGGATCGAGGTGAAGCGGTCGTCCTTGATCAGCTTTTCGGAGATCAGGATCGAATCCTCGAAGTTGTAGCCGCCCCACGGCATGAACGCTACGACAATGTTCTTGCCCAGCGCCAACTCGCCCATGTCCGTCGCCGGACCGTCGGCCAGAATCTGCCCCTTGCGCACCTTCTCGCCGATCGAAACGATCGACTTCTGGTTGATGCAGGTGTTCTGGTTGGACCGCTGGTATTTTACGAGATTGTAAATGTCGACGCCGGCCTCGGCCGGGTCTTTCTCGTCGTCGCCAACTTTGATCACAATGCGGTCGGCGTCCACCGAGTGGATCGCGCCGCCGCGCCGCGCGACGACGGTGACGCCGCTGTCGTGCGCCACGACTTCTTCGATGCCCGTGCCGACCAGCGGCGCGGACGTCTTGAGCAGGGGCACCGCCTGGCGCTGCATGTTGCTGCCCATCAGCGCGCGGTTGGCGTCATCGTGTTCAAGGAACGGGATCAAACTCGCCGCGACCGACACGAGTTGCTGCGGCGAGACGTCCATGTAATTGACTTCGTCGGCGTTGACCATCGAGAATTCGCCGCGGGCGCGCGCCGACACGACCGGGTGCACAAAGCGGTTCTTCGTATCGATCGCCACGTTCGCCTGCGCGATGGTGAAGTTCTCTTCTTCCAACGCCGTGAGAAAGTCGGCCTTTTCGAGCACTTCGCTGCCCTTGACCGGCCGATACGGCGTTTCGATGAAGCCCAGGTCGTTGACCCGCGCGAACGTCGACAGGCTGGCGATCAGGCCGATGTTCGGGCCTTCCGGCGTTTCGACCGGGCAGATGCGGCCGTAGTGGGTGTTGTGCACGTCGCGAACTTCAAACCCGGCGCGCTCGCGCGTCAGACCGCCCGGGCCGAGGGCCGAAAGGCGGCGCTTGTGGGTGATTTCCGACAACGGGTTGGTTTGGTCCATGAACTGCGAGAGTTGCGACGACCCGAAGAATTCCTTGATGACCGCGCTGACCGGCTTGGCGTTGATCAGGTCGTGCGGCATCAGGGTGTCGATTT
>CAZHPN010000184.1:0-11532 GCA_964534375.1 uncultured bacterium
CATCCTGACCCTGCCGATCCGCGCCAACCAGGAAAAGCGGACCTTCGTCGCCATTGTCGACACGGGCAGCAGCCTGCCGCTCGCCGCCCCGCAAATGGTGGCGGACGTGTGGCGGTTGCCGACCGGGCCGGGGAATTCGTACGAGATCGACGGCATCGCCGCCGTCACGGCGTTTGGCGAGCGGGTTACGGGCGCCCACGGCTATCGCGTGGACCACCTGTTCCTCGGCGACGCCGACTGCGGCCTGTGTCCGCTGGTCGCCGGCAAGTTCGCGACGCCGTCGCTCGGCATGAGGTTTCTCGCGCAATATCGCTTCACCATCGATTACGCGGGCAAGCGGCTGGTGTTGGTGAAGATTAGGTCGTATAGGAGACATACGACCAATGCGACCTATTCTCTCAGCTCACCCGTAAGATGCTCAGCCCGTTGATCCCGTTGATCGTGTCAAAAAAAAATCGCCCTATCGCCGCGCGGCCGGCACGGCCGCCGCGGCAAGGCTAGTCTTTGTACGGGCTCGGCACGCCGGCAGGCTGCACCTTGTAGCGCCGGTGCACCCAGAGCCACAATTCCGGATTCTCGCGAATGACTTTGGCGACGGCGTTGGCCTGGTTCTGGGTGTTGATCCGCAATTCCTCTTCGGGGTCTTCCGGGTGCGGCTCCCAGGGCACTTCCTCGGTCATGACCAGTTTGCAGCGGCCGGGGCCGGTGCGGAACGCATAGCCGACGAGCACGGCGGCGCCGGTCTCGCGCGCGACCCAGGCGTTGGATTTCACGGTCGAGGCCTGGCGGCCGAGCCAGTCGACGAAGATGCCCTGGTCGAGCTTCATGTTCTGATCGACGGCCATGATGATGCCTTCGCCGCGCTTGAAGCCGTCCAAAATCCGCTTCATCGAGTTCTTGTGCAGGATCGTGCCGAGGTTGGCGTCCAGGCGCGCGTTGCGCACCAACCGCTCGATGTCGGCGTTCGATTGGCGCTTGGAGACGATCGAGATCGGGTAACCGCCGATGCTGGCGCGGCAGCCGGCGAAGTCCCAGACGCCGATGTGGCCGCCAATGAGGATCACGCCTTTGCCGCGATTGTAGGTTTCGGTGAGCAGATGCTCGTTTTCGATGGGGAAATTGGCCCAGTATTCCTCGTCCATCTGCGGCGTGCGCACGTAGTCGAGCGCGTGCCGGCCGAGGTTGATCATGCAGGCGCGGTAGATGGCCTGTTTTTCCGCGGCGGTTTTGGAATCGCCGAACGCGATATCGAGGTTGGTGAGGGCCACGCTGCGGCGAATTCGCAGCCGGGCCAGCAGCCGGCCGACGACCCCGCCAAACCAGTCGGCGGTTTTCCACGACATCGCGCGCAGCGGCGGCAACAAAAGGCGCAGGAGCAACTGGAACGCCCACGAGCCCTTTTCGAGTTCGGGCTCGGTGTGGGCGACGACATAGTCGTGCGCTTCCTGGCGGGTCCAGGGGAACGGTTTCGGCCGCGGCGTGCTTTTCGACTCGACGTTATTGTCAGGCATGGCGCAATCTCGTCGAACGCTCGGCCCGCGGGCCGCTTACTTGCCGCCTGTTTTCGCCGGCGCGGGTTTCTTCGCCGGGGCCGGCGCGGCTTTGTCGCCGGCCGTCGGGGCGGGTCCGAGATTCATCGAGCCGCTCGGCGGGGGCATGCCGGGGCCGCCCATGCCGCCCATGCCGCCCATGCCCTGCGGCATGCCGGCGGTGGCGGCCTGCGTCACCTGGGCGATGACCTTGTCGTTCAGCTTGACGCTGGCTTTGGCCTTGAGATCGTTGACGATCTTGGCGATCGCTTCCTGTTGCGCCTGCTGCATCAGGAACTGCGCGATCTTTTCCTTAACCTCTTCATACTTCTGGCTCGCCAACTGGGGCGTGCTGTCGTAGAACTTCCGCATCGCGGCCTCGTCGGGCGCCTTCACGTCTTTGGTCGCTTCCTGCATGAATTCGCCGAACACGATCTGCTTGACGACCTGCTGGAGTTTCTCCTGCATCTCGGCCTTCTGCAGCGCGCCGTCGGCGGCGGCCTTCTCATACACGACCTCAACGCCAACCAGGTTGTCGACGAGGTTCTTCATGCCGTCGGGCGAGAGCAGTTGCGGCTTCATGTACGCCGGCATCCGGGCGATCATGTCGTCCATCAGTTTCTTGGGGATGGGAGTATTGTTGACCCAGGCGACGACCTGGTCGTCGGGCAGGATGGTCGTCGACTTCAACGAGATCGAATCCGCCGTGGCCGCGGGTTTCTTGGCAACCTGGCCGTTGCAGGCGATCGCGAAGGCCGCAAGCGCCAGCAAGCCGGCGACGAAATACGTTAAACGTTTCATTTTTGGTCCTTGTTGAGTTATGTGATTGGCTTCCTTCCCTCCGAAGCGGTCGCACTCTAGACGCATTGAACCGTGGAGTCAACCGGCGAAATCCGCGACGCGGGCCGCGAGACAGGGGGCGGTTGAGGACGCCCGCGAAGCACAGCCGAGGGCGGCTGCGCCGCAACATGTCCGATCAGCACGGCCGGTTTTCCGCGGACGGCGATCGCGGTTATAGTTATTGAGTTTTCAACGACGCGCGAACGACCGACGCGGGAAAGCGATCCGATGCAATGAACGAACCGACGAAGCGACTGGTGTTGATCGACGGCAGCGGCTACATCTTCCGCGCGTTTTTCGCGGTCCGCGCGCTGAGCACTTCGACGGGCCTCCCGACCAACGCCGTTTTCGGCTTCGCCAGCATGCTCGACAAAACGCTGCGCGACCTCGCCCCCGACGCGGTCGCTGTTTGCTTCGACACGCCGGTGAAAACGTTCCGTCACGTGCGCTTCCCCGACTACAAAGCGAATCGCCCCGAGCCGCCGGAGGCGCTGGTCCCGCAATTTCCGCTCATCGTGGAATTGGTGCAGTTGCGCGGGCTGCCGATGTTGCGCATCGAGGGCTTCGAGGCCGACGACCTGATCGGGGCGCTGGCGCGGCAGGGCGAGGCGGCGGGCTGGGAGGTCGAGATCGTCACGGGCGACAAAGACCTGATGCAGCTCGTCAGCGACCGCGTGCGCATTTTCGACGGGCTGAAGGAAACGTGGATCGGCCCCGACGAGGTGAAAGCGCGGTTCGGCGTCGAGCCGGCGCGGGTGATCGACGTGCTGGGCCTCGCGGGCGACACGTCCGACAACGTGCCCGGGGTGCCGGGCGTCGGCGAGAAGACCGCGAGCAAGCTGGTGGTCGAGTACGGCAGCCTGGAAGCCGCGCTGGCCGCCGCCGACCAGATCAAGGGCAAGCTCGGCGAACGGCTGCGCGAAAACGCGGAGCTCGCGCGGCTCTCGCGCGAACTGGTGACGATCGACGTGAACGCGCCCGTCGGCAAGACCATGGCCGAACTGACGCCGGCGCCGCCGGACATCGAGGGCCTGCGCACGTTCTACACGAAGCTGGAATTCCGCGGGCTGCTGGCCGCCCTGCCGTCGCCGAAATCGACGATCGACCGCGACAAATATCGCGCGATCCTCGACGAAGACGAGCTGCGGGCCGTGATCGCGAAACTGGAAAAATGCGAGGGTTTCGCCTTCGACACCGAGACCACCTCCACCTCGGCGATGTCGGCGCACCTGGTCGGCATGAGTTTCTGTTGCGGCGCGCAGGAGGCGTGGTATCTGCCGCTCGCGCACTCGTATCTGGGCGCGCCCAAGCAAATCCCCGTCCTGCGGGCGCTGGCGCTGCTGGCGCCGCTGCTGACCGATCCGCGCCGGCCCAAATGGGGACAAAACGCCAAATATGACATGTTGGTGCTCGAGAACGCCGGGGTCAAAGTCGCGGGGCTAGTCGGCGACACGATGATCGCCGACTACCTGCTCGGCGCGGGCCTCGGCGGGCATTCGCTGGACGCGATGGCCCAACGGCACCTGGGCCACACGAACATCAAATACTCCGAGGCGACCGGAACCGGCAAGAACAAGGTCACCTTCGACCAGGTCGAGATCGGCGCCGCGACCCGCTACGCCGCCGAGGACGCGCACGTCACGTGGCTGCTGAAGGAAAAGCTCGAGCCGGCGCTGCGGCGGGACGAAGGCGGCTGGCGCATCTACCGCGAGGTGGAGATTCCGCTCGTCGAAACCCTGGCGGCGATGGAGCGGGCCGGCGTGGCGATCGACGCGCCGTATTTCGCCGCCCTGTCGCAGGAGATGGACCACCGCGTCAACCTGCTGGTGAACGAGATCCACCAGCTCGCCGGGGAGCCGTTCAACCTCAACAGCCCGGCGCAGATCGCCCGCGTGCTGTTCGAGAAGCTGCAAATCAAGGCCGGCCGGAAGACCAAGACCGGCTTTTCGACCGACGCGGCAGTGCTCGAGAAGCTGGCCGAGGAAGGCCACGACGTGCCGCGGCTGATGTTGGAATATCGCGCGCTGGCCAAACTCAAAGGCACGTACGTCGATGCGCTGCCGCTGCTGGTGAATCCGCGCACGGGCCGCATTCATACGAGCTTCAACCAGACCGTCGCCGCGACCGGCCGCCTCTCGTCGAGCGACCCGAACCTGCAGAATATTCCCATTCGCAGCGACGACGGCCGGCGCATCCGCCAGGGCTTCGTGCCCGCCGCCGGCAAGCTGCTGCTCGCCGCCGACTACAGCCAGATCGAGTTGCGGCTCGCCGCGCACATGGCCGGCGACCAGATCATGATGGACGCCTTCCGCGCCGGCCTCGATGTGCACACGCGCACCGCCGCCGAACTGATGAACGTCTTCCCCAACATGGTGACGCCGGAGATGCGCGCGGCGGCGAAGACGGTCAACTTCGGCGTGCTCTACGGCATGGGCGCGGCGCGGCTCGGCCGCGACCTGGGCATCGGCACGAAGAAGGCGCAGGAGTTCATCGACAACTATTTCGCGCGCTTTCCCAAACTCCGCGCGTGGCTCGACCGCACGCTCGCCGAGGCGCGCGAACGCGGCGAGGTCCGCACCATTCTCGGCCGGCGCCGGCCGCTGCCCGATCTGACCAGCGCCGACCCGGCGGCGCGCTCGGCGGCCGAACGCGCGGCGATCAACACGCCGGTGCAGGGCAGCGCGGCGGACCTGATCAAGCTGGCGATGCTGTCGTTGCACCGCCGCATCGAAAAGGAAAAACTGCCGCTGACGATGATCCTGCAGGTGCACGACGAACTGGTGTTCGAGGTCGAGCCGGGCGCGGCGGAAGAGTGTCTGGCCATCGTCAAAAAAGAGATGGAAGACGTGATGGAACTGGCGGTGCCGATCGTCGTCGAGGCGAAGACCGGCGCCAACTGGCGGGAGGCGCATTGACGACGCCCGTCCGTACGACGCGCCTGGCCGTCGCGAAACTGATCACGGCCCTGTTCGCGCTCGCCGCGTGTCTCGGCGCGATCTGGTATTTGAACCGCGAGGCCGCCGCGCCGGCGCCGCGAGCGAACCCGCCCGCGCCGGTCGGGCCGCGGCTGGAGACGCCGCCGAGCGCCGTCGCGCCGCCGGCCGCGACGCCCGACGGTCCGGTTGAGACGCCGGCCGAACGGCTGAAGAACACCATCGTCAACGTCAGCGACGGCGAATCGGCGATCACCGCCGACGGCCGCCGCATCCGCTACCTCGCGATCGACGCGCCCACGGGCAACGAGCCGTTCGCCCGTGAAGCGACGGAACTGAACCGGCAACTGGTCAATCTCAAGACCGTGCAGCTTTCGCCGTGCGCGAAACGCGACGTGGATGAAAACGGCCCGCTGTTCGCCGACGTTTCCGTCGATGGCGCGTCGGTCGAAGGCGGCCTGCTGAGCCTCGGGCTGGCCGAAGTCCGCCACGACCCGGATTGCATCGCCGACTGCCGTCGCTGGTGGAAGCTGACGCTCGAGGCGTGGCGCGACAAACGCGGCATGTTCCGCGACGCGTCCGGCCGGCCGACGCCGGCCGTGGTCGCCGACCGGCTGCTGGGGCATTACGGCCTGGTCGCCGGCGTGGTGCACGACATCGGCGAATCGTCCGACGCGTTCAACGTCAACTTCGGCGACAGCAGCGTCGGCGTGTTCACGTTGACGATTTCCAAGAGCGACCTGGAGCCGTTCTTGCGCGACAAAATCGATCCGCGAACGCTGGCCGGCAAGGAAGTGACGGTTTTCGGAAAAGTTGTTTCGTCTTACGGAACAAGGATCTTCGGCGTCTGCCCGACGCAGGTTGTCACCGTAACGACGCCATGACGAAATGGACAACCGCGAATGAATGAATTTTCTTGATTGAACCGCGAATCAGGAACGGGAACCGCGAATGCACGCGAATGCACGCGAATCCGACATGATCTACATTTGTTCGCCCGCATCTGCGGGCTAATCAAAATTTCATTATTCGCGTGGATTCGCGTGCATTCGCGGTTCCCGTAAATTGCATGACTTGCCGGATTCGCGGTTCCAATAATTGCAACACTTGCCGGATTCGCGGTTCCTTCACCTCATCCCATACATTCGCGGTTTGAAATCACTTCACGCCGACGGTCAGCAGGATCCGCATCAGTCGCATGCCGGCGACGCGGTGATGCGAGAGGCGCAGCCCGGCGTCGGCGAACAATTGCTCGCGTTCGGCCGCCGTGCGGGCGCGCTCGCCGAGCAAACGGCGGAGCGGCGACGGTTTGATATCCGCCAGAATGAAGCGGCCGCCCGGGCGCAGGACGCGGACGGCTTCGCGCACGCCGGCGGCCTGGTCGGCCCAATGGTGAAAGGAAACGCTGGTCAGTACGGCGTCCGCCGAGCTGTCGGGCAACGGCAGTTTCTCTCCGGGCGCCAGGTGAAATTCCGCGCTCGGCGTCAGGCGGCGGGCGACTTCGACCATGCCGGCCGCGGGGTCGACGCCGATCAGCCGCGCCTCCGGCCACCGCGCGTGAACGGCCCGCAATAATCGACCCGTGCCGCAGCCGACGTCGACGACTGTGCTCGGGGGCGCGGCCGCCAATTCGTCGATCACCGTGACGTGGACCGGGTCGAACATCAAGCGTTGCAACAAGGAGTCATCGTAGGTGCGCGACCAACGATCGAAACGTGCAACATCGCGATTGGCATGGTTCATGGACGGCGAGTGTAGTGCGGCAGCCGGCGCGGCGCAAGATGAAGCGGGGCCGGCCCCAGGGCAAACGCCTCTAAGCGCCCAACACCGCGTCGGGGGGCGCTTGTCCGGCGGCGATTTTTTCCAAGGGCATCGCGGCGAAAACGCGGCTATGCGTGTCGTGCGACGGAATGCCGTTCGGGAGTTCCAGAACCGTGCCGAGCCACGGGCGCTGCGCCAGGCCAAGGGTCTCCATGTCCGTGAATCCCGCGCCCCCGCAGTCCAGGCAGCAGACGCCGATGACCAGGATGTCGATCGGCTGGCGCAAGCGGCCGAGATCGGGGAAATGGAACGGGGCAAGGTCTGTCCCATGAAGGATCGCGAGCACTTCCCTCACCAAACCTGGCAGGCGGGGCGCAATGTGGTCCGCTATGTCCACCGAGACTCGGTCCGACCAGACCTAACTGCAGATGCGTTTACCCTGCGCCCGCTGCGCGAACGCCGTCTCGCGGGCCGCTTCCCTCCGGCCGGCCGCTTTTCGCGCGGTTTCTTTTCGACTTTTCCGTGGCGAAAAACGTTGGAAAAAAAATAGCGCCGTTATTACATTGATTGCTGTGCACAAAAACGAGGCCCGCCGCCGGCGTGGGCGGCCCGGGCGACGAAGCGATGAATGTCGATGGGGGGCGCAATTATGGAACGTAGCCGCCGGCGAATCGCCGCGGTGGACCCCGACGGCGAACGCGGCCGGCGGTTGCTCGAGTTGATCGAGGCCGAAGACTGCGCCGGGGTGCATCTGTCCGACTGGGATCGAGCTCTGCAGGAAATTTACAACGACCCGCCGGACCTCATAATTTTGGCGGCGGAGGGCCGGCGCTGGAAGGCGACGCTGCGGAACCTGAAAACCGATCCGGTGTTCGGGCACCTGCCTGTGCTGGCGTTGATGGAGCCGGCGACCTTGGTGACGGGCGCGCCGTTCGCGACCCTGCCGGTCGACGATTTCTGCTTCCTGCCGCTCGACGACCACGAACTGCGCCTGCGCATTCGGCTGGCGATCGAAAAGGCCGCGCGGCGGCTCGACGCCAATCCACTGTCGCGCCTGCCCGGGGTTCACGCGGCGATCGCCGCCGTGCAACAGCGCATCGACGAGAAGAGGCCCTTCGCCTTCGCCCTCGTCGACATCGACACGCTGCAGGCGTTCAACGACCGGTACGGCTTCGCCCGCGGCGACGAGGTCATTCGCATGACCGCGCGCGTGCTGGCCAACACCGTCCGCAGTTTTCCGGACGCGCGGGGCTTCGTCGCGCACCTCGGCGGCGACGACTTCGCGCTGGCGGTCGACCCGTCGGCGCTGGAATCCCTCAGCCGCGAGGCGCTCGTGCAATTCGACATGCTCGCGCCGACCTTTTATGACGATGCCGACCGTCAACGGGGCGGCGTCGAAATCCTCGACCGGCAGGGCAACCGGCGCGTTTTCCCGCTCGTGACGCTATCGATTGCCGCGGTCTGTTCGAGCAATCACGACTTCACGCACTACGGCCAGTTCGCGGCGGTGGCGACCGACGTGAAGAAAAAGGTCAAGGCGATGGCGGGCTCGAACTGCCTGCTCGACCGCCGCTGCACGAAGGTCGACGAACCGACCGACGAAACGCCGCGGGTGAATTGATCCGCATCCGGCCGAGAACTCGGCGTCGCCTTTGGCCGCATCCAAAGGTTCTTTTTGCCCCAGATGAACGCAGATGGCCGCAGATACGGCACAGGCCATGCGGTCCGGGCACGGCCGGTTTCGCAAGCGCTCAGTTTGTCGCGGTGATGCCGCCGCCGAAGCGCACGCCGAGGGAGACGAAGCCGCCGAACATCTGGGTTCGCGGGCCCTTGCCGTAGGCGTCGATGTCGCCGGCGTCGCCGCCGGCGGTGATGCTCCACGCTTCGGTGGTCAGCGGCGCGTAGCCGCCGACGGTCAACGACCACACCATGCCGATCAGGCCGTTTTCTTTGTGATAAAGAATGGGGGTCCATTCGGCGGTCAGGCCGAGGCGGCCGAGCCAGGCGTTGCGATTGAAGGTCAAGTTGTCGTCGCCGTTGGGGATGCCGATGCCCTGGTAGCGGCCGGTCACGCCGTCGAGTACGAAATTGAGCGACGACAAACCGACGCCGAGTTCCGGGCGCAGCCGCCAGCACGGCGTCGCGATGGCGTCGTAACCGACGGACAACGTGTAATAGCCGCCCGCGAAACTGACGTCGGATTGCTTGCCGCCCTCGTACAGCAGAAACGTGTGGCCTTCCAGGATGAGGTGAAAATTCTGTTGCAGGACCAGTTGCAGATTCCAACCGATCGCCGGCGCGACCGGCGAAAAGCGGTGGATTCCCGCCGGGCGGAGAAAGCTGTTCATGCCGCTCATGTCGATGATCAGCGGTTGGATGTCCAGTCCGCCGTAGATGCCCCAAAGCAGACTGTCGCCGGCCCCGGCCGCGCCGGTCAGCAGGACGATCAACAAGCCGGCAAGCAAGATCTTGCGCATCAATTTCCCTCCGGTGAAGCCGCGCCAGGATAGCACATCTCCGCCGGCTTGTCGGCAACGGAGCGGGGCCGCGCCGCGATAAAGAAAAGGCCGGCCTCGCGCGGCCGGCCGTCGGTATTGTCGCAGTCGCGGTTACTCGGTCGTCCCGACTTCGGAGGTCAACTTCGCCGGTCGTTCGAAGACCACGGTCAGGTCCACCCGGCGCCGTTCGGGGTCTTTCTTGCCGGTGGAAGCGACGGGCGCCGCGGAGACCGCGGCAGCCGCGGGCGGCGGCGCGTTCTTGTCTTTCGGCGTCGCGCTGGCGACAAAACCGGCGGGGTGGCCGTCAAGGGCCTGCATGAAGACATGCGCGGCCGGGAAGCCGTTGGTCGTCAGGTAGAAACGGGTCACGAGGGCGCGGCGTTGCGCCAGGGCCATGTTCTCGTCTTCCGTGCCCGGCGGATCGGTGTAGGCGGTGAGCACGACGTAGAACTTGTGGTTGGCGTACATGGCGTTGAGATACGCGAGGGCCTTATCCAGCTTCTCGCGTTCCGCGGGTTTGATCGAATTGGAAGAGAAATCGAAATAAATCGAGGTCTTGAAGTTCTTCAACTCGTCCGGCGGCCCGCCGGCCTGCTCGGTCACGGCGGCAGCCACGGGCGTCGAATGCGCCATCGCGCATTTCTTGGCGAAATCGGCGAGCGCGACCGTTTGGTCGGCCGCTTTCGCCGCCTGGTCGGTTTGGTCGACCGCGAGCAGTTGCGTCTGCTGCAGTTTCATTTCGGCGCTGGCGAATTCGTCCGGGCAGAGTTTCATCGCTCCGGCGGCCTTGGCGTCGTCAACCGCCTTCTTCGCGGCGTCGATCTTCGGGGTCAGAACGTCGGTTTTCGCGGCGCAGCCGGCGAGCAACGCCACCGCGCACAGAACGCACAGAATGCCAGCGATCCGGTTCATGATTTCCCTCCCGGACGAACGGTCCCGTCCGTCGACTCAAAGGGCAGCAATGCAGCGAACCTTCCTTTTTATAGCGTACACGCCAGCCGCCCGCAAGCCGAATTAATGAAGATTTTTCAGCTTTTTCCGCGCGATGTCGGCTTCCTTGCTGCGCGGAAACTGCTGGATGACCTTCTCGTAGAAAAGTTTCGCGTCCGCCATATCGCCTTTCTGGTAGAAGGCGATGGCCGTATTCAACAGCGCCTCGGAGAAGTGCGTCGTTTGCGGATATTGGTGCATCAGCGTGTCGAACGCCAGAATGGAATCGTCCCAGCTCTCCTGTTTAAACATGCTGGACGCGACGTAGTACTGGGCGTCGGCGCACTTCGGGCTCTTCTTATATTGCGTGAGGAATTGCCGGAACTGCGTCTTGGCCGATTCCAAGTTGCCCTGGTTGTAGAAGGCGACGCCTTGTTTGAACAGGTCGTCTTCAGTCAGCTTGTCCGCGCCCGCCGGCGGGATCGGAGCGGCGCCCGCGGCGCCGGTGAAGTCGCCCAGATTGCCGCGATCCACGTTGGTTACTTTGGCCCTCTTCTCCAGGGTCGCCAGGCGGACGTCGATCGCCTCGAACTGGCGCGCCAACTGCCGCCGCAGCATCGTAATCTGCTGCGGCGTCAACTGCTCGTGGCCAATGGCGTCGACCTTGCCCTGCAGAATTTGCAGGTCGTTCTGCAACTGGTTGAACCCGAGCACGGCGTCGCCGGCGGCCTGCGTGCTGGCGTCGAAGCGGGTTTTCAGGTCCGCGTTTTGCTTCTCCATGTCGTCGAGCCGCTTTTCCAGCGTGCCGATCTGCACCTGCATCTCGGCGCCCTCGCTGGTCTTGACACAGCCGGCCAGCGCGAGCGCGAGCCCGATCGACAACCACAAGCCTGCAATAAGACGCATAGGCATGAACCGTCACTCCTTAAGCTTTACGCTCCGACAATAACAACACGGAGGCGACTTGACAAGAAACCATCGGGCCGGCGCCAGGGCGAACGCATCTAAATTCCGAGCAACTTTTTCAGGTAGTCCGGTTTC
>CAZHPN010000185.1:0-11492 GCA_964534375.1 uncultured bacterium
CGCGTGAAATCTTTGCACCAGAACAAGAAACAAAGGAATAGTAGTACAGAGGCCGCAGAGAAAAGACTAAAAGAACACCCCGTGTCCTCTGCGTCTTCCCCTGTGCCCTCTGTGTTTAGTTTTCAAATGCCGTACCTCCCGCAACGCGCAAATCTGCTTGACGATGCGCCGACGGCGGCGCTACCATAACGGCCGTTCAACCTGCAACGACGGCAGCAACGACCCGGAAGGGGAAAAAAGCAGCGATGCCCGATGACACGTATATCTTGGAAGCCGAAGTGATCGAGTCGCTGCCGAACGCGATGTTCCGCGTACGCCTGAACGATCCGCCCCGGGACGTCATCGTGCACGTCGCCGGCAAGTTGCGCCGGCCGCGGCTGCGCATTGTGTTGGGCGACCGCGTGGCGGTCGCGTTTTCGCCCTACGATGGCCCGATGGCAAACGGCCGCATTGTCGAGCGCCTGACGACCTGAACCGCGCGGCGACCACATTGGGGAATGCGGAACGAACCGACGCGGATCCTCTGTGCAAAATCAAGAAACTCGTGGATCGCAGGACGCAGGTTATTCGTTTTTCATCCTCTGCGACCCCGGCGCCTCTGTGGTTCAAACGAAAAACTAGCAGCGCGGTGAAATCGTCCGATGTGCGGGGCTACGTCTCTTCCTGGGTTTCCAAGGCGGCAAGCAGTTCGTCGCGATGTTTGGCGAGATATTGGCGGGCCTCGGCCTCATCCACGCCCAGATCCAGCAAGATGTTTTGAATGAGGCTGCGGGCGGTTTTTCCGGCGATGCCCTTCACTTCGCAGGCCAGCATCAGGATCGCGGCCCCGCGGACGGGATCGCCTTTGCGGTAATGTTTTCCGGCGCCGGACATCGACTCAACCTTCCGCGGCTTCGAACAGGGCCTCGACGAAGTCGTCCGCGACGAACGGCCGCAGGTCGTCCATCCGTTCGCCGATGCCGATGTATCGTACCGGAACGGCGAGTTCGTCGCAAATCCCCACGATGCAGCCGCCTTTGGCCGTGCCGTCGAGTTTGGTGATGATGAAACCGGTTAAGCCGAGCGCTTCGTGGAAGGTTTTCGCCTGCGCGATCGCGTTTTGACCCGTGTTCGCGTCAAGCACCAGCAGCACCTCGTGCGGGGCCGCCGCCTGCACCTTCTTCATGACGCGCTGCACCTTTTTCAGTTCCTCCATGAGATTGTGCTTGGTGTGCAGCCGGCCGGCGGTGTCGACGATCACCACATCCACCGCCCGGTTAACCGCGGCTTGCACGGTGTCGAAGGCCACCGCGGCAGGGTCGGCGCCGCTTTTTTGCTTGACGATCTCCGCCCCGACACGCTCGGCCCAGATGGTCAATTGTTCGTCGGCCGCCGCGCGGAAGGTGTCGGCGGCGCCCATGATGACCGTGCGGCCGTCTTTGACGACCATGTTGGCCAGCTTGCCGATCGTGGTCGTCTTGCCGACGCCGTTGACGCCCACCACCATGACGACGAACGGCTTGGCGGCGGCGACGTCCAGCGCGGCCTGATGCGGAGTGAGAATCCGCTTGATCTCGTCTTTGAGAATCGTGCGAATCGCCGCGGCGTCCTCGATCTTTTCCTGGCGCACGCGCTCGCGCAAGATCGTCAGCAGCTTGTCCGCCGTCGCCGGTCCGAGGTCGGCGGTGAACAGAATTTCCTCCAGTTCGTCGAAGAACGCCGCATCGATGCGCCGGCCGCGAATCAGCTTGTCGACGCGCCCGACCAGGCCGCCCGCGGTTTTCGACAGCCCACGGCGCAGGCGGGCGAACAAACTGATTTTCGGCGCGGTGATCGGCTCCGGAACCGCTTCTTCCGCCGCCTCTTCGACCGCGGGGGCCTTTTCGGCTGCTTCTGCCGCGACCTCCGCGAGGGCGGGAGGTTCTGCGGCGGGCGCGACCGGCTCGGGCGGCGGCGCGACGACCGGTTCGGCTTCAGCCTCCTCCGCCGCGACGAATTCCTCTTCGGCGAGCGGTTCCGCCGCGGCTTGCTCGTCGAGTAGCTGGGCTTCGATCTCCTCGTCGCTGAGTTCGCCCTCCTCTTCCTCGACGGCGACGGCCGCGGTCTGCGCTTTGGCCTTGATCTTTCGCGGCGCGACGACCTTGGGCTTTCGCTGCCGCAACAGGCGGATCAGCAGCCAGAGCAGCAGCAGGGCGACCGACGCGGCGCCGGGCACAATGACCTGAGCGTCGCCGATGGGCATCTGGGCGAGCGCGCAATTGATGTCTTCGAAAAACTGCCCGACTAAGGGCCACGAGGTCGGATCGTACAAGGAAAATCCCCTCTGCGCAGCGCACTGAAAAAAGGCGCCGAACCGTAGCAATGCGTTATTTGCGTGTCAAGATGAACAACCGACCCGCACTCGGGGTTCCGGATTCGGCCCGCCGCGCCGCGCGGCCGTCGGCCGCCGCCAGCCGTTCGAGCCACGGAGGCGCGGCGCGCAGCCGGAGATGCCGGCGTTGTGATGGCCAAAGCGTCACGCCCGGTGCGCTGAGAAGACCATTGGCCGCATGGTTTCTCTTCGCGACCTCCGCGGGCGCGGCGGGAAGTGGCTGGCCACATTTGACCGCCGGCCGCGCCGATGACAAGATGCGGGTTCCGTAATCGGCGCGCGTCCAGGAGGGATCGATGGCTCGCGAAAGCAAGAAAAAACCGGAGACCTTTGAAGAACGGCTGAGCCGGCTGGAAGCGTTGGTGACGCGGCTGGAGGCGGGCAACCTGCCGCTCGAAGACGCCGTGACCGCGTTCGAGGAAGGCATGGACCTCGCCAAGGGCCTGTCCGCCGCGCTCGACGCCGCGGAAAAACGCGTCGAAACGCTGCTGGTCGCCGACGACGGGACCGTGACGAAGCAGCCCTTTGCCGTGGCGGCCGACGAGGACGCGGCGGACGAAGACGACGACGCCGCGGACGAGGAGCACGACGGTTGAAATTGCTCGACGGCATCGACTCGCCCGCCGATCTGAAGAAGCTCGCGCTCGACGACCTGCCGCGGCTGGCCGAGGAAGTGCGCGAAACGTTGCTGGCGACCGTCGGCCAGACCGGCGGCCACCTGGCGTCGAACCTCGGCGTGGTCGAGCTGACGATCGCGCTGCACTACGTTTTCGAAAGCCCGCACGACCGCATTTGCTGGGACGTCGGCCACCAGGCGTACACGCACAAGCTGTTGACCGGCCGGCGCGCGCGGTTCGCGACGCTGCGCAAACTCGACGGCGTGTCCGGCTTCCCCAGCCCGCAAGAGAGCGAACACGACATCTTCACCGTCGGCCATAGCGGCACCTCGATCAGCTCCGCGATGGGCCTCGTTGAGGGCAACCGCCTGACCGGCGAACACGACCGCAAATCGATCGCCGTCATCGGCGACGGCTCGATGACCGCCGGCCTCGCCTACGAGGGCCTCAATCAGGCCGGCCGCCTCGACCGCAACCTGATCGTCGTGCTCAACGACAACGAGATGAGCATCAGCGAGAACGTCGGCGCGCTCTCGGGCTACCTCAGCCGCAAGTTCGTCAATCAGACGGGTCAGGCGATCCGCCGCCGGCTGAAACACTTTCTCAAGGCGATCCCGACCGCCGGCGAAGACCTCTACCACACGGCGCGCCGCATGGAAGACGCGGTCAAGAGTTTTCTCGCGCCCGGCTTTTTCTTCGAGGCGCTCGGATTCCGCTACGTCGGCCCGGTCGACGGCCACAACATCGACCAACTGGTCGGCGTCTTCCGCGAGGCGATGCGCAACGAGGGGCCGGTGCTCGTGCACGCGCTGACCACCAAGGGCCGCGGCTACGCGCCGGCCGAAGACAGCCCCGACCGCTTTCACGGCCTCGGGCCGTTCGATGTCGAGACCGGCGAACCGCGCAAGGCGCCGGGCTCGCCGCCGACCTACACCGAGGTGTTCGCCGACACGATGATCCGCCTCGGCGAGCAAAACGAGCGGATCGTCGCGATCACCGCCGCGATGCCAAGCGGCGCCGGCCTCGAGAAATTCGGCAAACGCTTCCCCGAGCGCACCTTCGACGTCGGCATCTCCGAGCAGCACGGCATCACTTTCGCCGCGGGCCTCGCGAAAACCGGCCTGCACCCCGTCGCCGCGATCTACAGCACCTTTTTGCAGCGCGGCTACGACCAGATCGTTCACGACGTCTGCCTGCAGGATCTGCCGGTCGTGTTTGCGGTCGACCGCGGCGGCCTGGTCGGCGACGACGGCCCGACGCACCACGGCGCCTTCGACCTCAGCTACCTGCGGCACATCCCCAACCTCACCGTCATGGCCCCCGCCGACGAAGCGGAACTCGTGCACATGCTCGCCAGCGCCTTCGCCTATCGGCGGCCGGTCGCGGTGCGCTATCCGCGCGGCGCCGGCCTCGGCGTGCCGCTGCCGGAAACGCCGCAGATCCTCGAACGCGGCAAGGGCGAGTTGCGCCGCCCGGGCCGCGACGCGGTGATTATCGCCATCGGCAACCGCGTGCGCCCGGCGCTCGACGCCGCGGCCAAACTGGCGGCGGAGGGCGTCGAAGCCGCGGTGATCAACGCGCGGTTCGTCAAACCGCTCGACGAGGATTTGCTGCTGGAATGGGCGCGCAAAACGCGCTGCGTCGTCACCGTCGAGGAAAACGCGGGCCTGGGCGGCTTCGGCGACGCGGTGCTCGAACTGCTCTCGGCGCGCGGCGCGTGGAACGTGCGCACGCGCCTCGTCGCCTTGCCCGACCGCTTCATCGAGCACGGCGCGCAGGCCGAACTCCATCGCCGCGCCGGCATCGACGCCGACGGCATCGCCGCCGCCGTGCGCGCGCTGCTCGCCGCGCCGCCGGCATGACCGCCAAAACCCGCCTCGACCAGCTTCTCGTCGAGCGCGGCCTGGCGCCGTCGCGGGAAAAAGCCAAGGCGCTGATTCTCGCCGGCGAGGTCCTGGTGAACGATCGCCCCGGCGAAAAGGCCGGCGCGCCGACCGCTCCCGACGCCGAACTGCGCCTGCGCCATGCCGCCCCGGCGTACGTCAGCCGCGGCGGCGACAAACTCGCGGGCGCGCTCGACGCTTTCGGCTTCGACCCGGCGGGGACGTCGTTTCTCGACATCGGCCAATCGACGGGCGGCTTCACCGATCTGCTTTTGCAGCGCGGCGCGGCGTTCGTCGCCGGCGTCGACGTCGGCTACGGCCAACTGGCGATGAAGCTGCGCCGCGATCCGCGCGTGCTGTGCGTCGAACGCGCCAACGCGCGGGAGTTGCCGGCGGACCTCTTCGGCGGCAGACTCTTCGACGGCGCGGTGATCGACGTCAGCTTTATCTCGTTGCGGCTCGTGCTGCCGGCGGCGCTGCCGCACGTGCGGCCCGGCGGCGCGATCGTGGCGCTGGTCAAGCCGCAGTTCGAGGCCGGGCGCGAGCACGTCGGCAAGGGCGGCGTGGTGCGCGACCCCGAAGCGATCGCGCAATGCGTCGACGATATCGCGGCGTTCGCGCGCACGCTCGGACTGATGGTGCGCGGGCGCGAACCGTCGCCGCTGGCCGGGCCGAAGGGCAACCGCGAGGTGTTTTTGTTTCTGGAAAAAGGATGAATAAGAAGCCACAGATTACACAGATTTCCCAGATAATGTCACATTCATAATTTTTTCTGTGTAATCTGCGGATACCCCAAAAAACCAAAGGATCCTAATCTTTGATTCGTCTCTTGCACACCGCCGATTGGCATCTTGGTTTCGCCTTCGGCTCCTTCGGCGAAACCGCCGGCCGCCGGCGCGAGGACCAGCGGCGCGCCATCGACCGCACGATCTCCCTGGCGATCGACGAACGCGTCGACGCGGCGCTGCTCTGCGGCGACCTTTTCGATTCGACCCGGCCCGACGCGGCGGCGCTCGCCTTCGCCCGGCAGGCGCTAGACCGCCTCGCGGAAAAGAAAATTCCGGCGTTCGCCATCGCCGGCACGCACGATCACCTGGGCGTCGAGTCGGCGCGGCCGCTGCTGGTCCACGACAACCTGCACTGGTTCGACCGGCCGGGCTGCGCGCGTCCGGTGCGGCTGGCGTGCGCCGGCGACGACCTGTGGCTCTACGGGCTGTCCGCGCCGGCCGGGCGCCCGGCGGAACTCGAATCGCTGCGGCGGCGGCCCGGCGGCGGGGTGCACGTCGGCATGCTGCATCCGACCTTGCTGCCGCAGGAAGGCTTGCACGTCGCGTACAAAGACCTGCCGGTCACGCCGGCGCAGTTGGCGGCGCTCAATCTCGACTATTTCGCCCTTGGCCATTTTCACGATTTTCGCGAGATCCGCGCCGGCGGCCGGCTGCTCGGCGCGTATTGCGGCACGCCCGAGGGCCTGCGCTTCGGCGAAGCCGGCCCGCGGTACGCGCTGCTCGTCGAGTTCGGCCCCGCGGGCGCGACGGTGCGCGCGCAGCCGGTCGGCGAGGGGCTGTGCGTCGAACAGACGCTCGACGTCGCCGGCGCGGCGGACGATGAGGCGCTGGTGCGGCTGCTGGCCCGCTGCGGCGGCGCGAACGTCTACGCGCGGCTGCGCCTGAGCGGCCTGCTCGACGAGCCGCTCGATCTGGATTCGTTGCGCGCCCAGGCCGCGCCGCAGTTTGCGTATCTGGAGTTGCTCGACGAAACCGATCTCTCCGGCAGCCTGCGCCTGCGCGACGTGGCGCGCGAGCCGTCGGTGCGCGGCCGGGCGATCGGCGGCCTGCTGCGCAAACTCGACGCGGAAACCGACGCGCAGCGCCGGCGCGTGCTGCAGCGGGCGCTGGCGCACCTCGCGCTGGAATTCGAACGGCATCAATTGCGACTTTAAGACTAAACGCAGAGGGCCCAGAGGGGGGCACAGAGGACACGGAGCGGCCAAGCTGCCGATATTGGTCCCATAAGTCCCATAATTTGTGATACTCTGCGATCTCTGCGCGTCTGTGATTGAAGCCAAGAATCTTTGCGCCGCGCAAAGAGAAACAAGGAGGGTGAGAAGAATGCAAACGAAATCGGGAACGAAACGTGTGCTGATCGCGCTTTGCTTGTTCATGGTCCTGTGCGGGTTGATCGCCGCCACGGTCGCGGTTGCGCAACGGGGCGACGCCGGCGCCGCCGCGACCGCGAAAGCGGCGGTTCTTCAGGATCCGCCGATGAAGGTGATCGGCGTGATCGGCGGGGTGAGCTGGGTGTCGTCGATCGAATATTATCGCTTGATGAACGAGATGGTCGCCGCCGAGTTGGGCGGCCTGAATTCGGCAAAAGTCCTCATGTATTCGATCGAGTTCGGGGATTTTTCCAAGCAGGAACGCCTGGCGGCAAGGGGCGATTGGGCGCCCCTGAAAAAAACGATGATCGACGCCGCGCAACGGCTCGAGCGCGGCGGCGCGGATTTCATCGTAATCGCCTCCAACACGATGAACTCGACCGCCGATGACATCATGGCGAATGTCAAAATTCCCGTGCTCCATATCGCCGACGCGACCGGCGCGAAGGTGAAGGAAAAAGGCCTCAAGACCGTCGCCCTGCTGGGCACGTCGTACACCATGGAAAACAACTTTTACCGCGACCGCCTCGAAGGCAAATACGGGCTCAAAGTGATCGTTCCCAACCAGGCCGAACGGGACTACATCAACAAGGTCATTTTTGATGAATTGTGCGCCGGACATTTCCTCGACGAGTCGCGAGCCGGCTTCGTGCGCATCATCAATCGCCTGGTCAAGGAACAGGGCGTGCAGGGCGTCATCCTCGGCTGCACTGAGATTCCGCTGCTGGTCAAACAAAAGGATGTCGGCGTCCCGGTGTTCGACACGACCGCCATCCATGTCGAGGCGGCCGTGAAATACGCTCTGCACGGGAAATAGCATGATCCGACTGGAAAAAATCAGCCTGTCGCACGTCGGCCCGTTCGCCGAGAAGGATCTGGAGTTTTCGCCGGGCCTCAACTTGGTGATCGGGCCGAACGAGTCGGGCAAGACGACCGCCGCGCGCGCTATTCTCGCGGCGATCGTCGGCGAACCGAACGCCGAGCGGCTGCACCGCCGCACGCACGCCGGGGCCTTCGGGGCCGCCGTGCGCCTCGCGACCGACGACGGCGCCTGGATCATCGACCGCAACTTCGAATCGCACGACGTGCGCGTGCTGCAGGTCACGGACGGCCACGCGGTCGAGCGCTTTCGCGGCCCGCTGCCGCCGCGCGCCCGCAGTGCGCACGTGCAGGCCTACCGCCAACTGGTGGCGCCGTTGTTCGGCCTGCCCGACCTGCAATTGCTGCCGCCGCTGCTGGGCGGCGAATTGGAGCGCGTCTGGTCCGACGAGGCGGCGGCGCACCTGCGGCAGCTCCTGTCGGGCCAACTGCTGCACGATCACGAGAAAGTCAAAAAAGCGCTGCTCGAAAAATACTTCGCGATCACCAAGGTGAACCCGATCGGGCGCAACCGCGGCAAAGCCGGCCGGCTCGAACTCGTGGAGGAACAGCTTCAGGAATGCCAGGCGGCGTTCGACCGCGCGCTCGCCTCCGCCGACGAATTCGCCAAGGCCGAGGCGCTCTTTACGCTCGGCGAACAACGGCAGGCCGCCATCGATAAGGAAATTCAGGCCGTTGCGCTAAGCCTCGAGCGGCTGGCGACGGTGCGCGCCGTCCGCGAAAAACTCGCCAAAGCGGAGGAAAGAGCGCAGGCCCTGGCGCTGGACCAACGGCAAAACGCTGCGCTGCAGGCGAAACTGGCCGAAATGCAGACGGCGCTGCGGGCGCTCGCCGCGGTCGACGCGCTGACCGACGAGCAGGCGCTGGCGTTGCGGCGCAAACGCGGATTGCTGGCGACCGCGGACGAACGCGAAGCGCGCTGGTCCGCCGCCGCGCAGGAAGAAAACGGCCGGCCGCGGGCGGCGTGGCGCTGGGGCGCGGCGGCCCTGCTCGCGGTCGCGGCGCTGGGCGCCGCGGGGCTCCTATTGCTGCCGGCGTGGCGGCTCGTCGTCGCCATCGTCGCCGGCGTCGCGGGCGCGGCTGGCCTCGCCTGGACGGCCCGCGGCTGGCTGCTCGCGAGCGCGGTGAAAAAAGCGCGGCAGGCGCGGCTGCAGGATCTGGCGGCCGATCGCGACCAAGCGCTGGCCGAGGCGGCGGGCCTCGCGGTCGGCGCCGGTCTCGATCATTTGGGCGCGGCGGAAATCGAGGAAACGCTGCAACGCGTCGAGGCCGCGCGCGGCCTGCGGCAGCAGGCCGAACGCGTGCGCGCGCAACTCGAGATTCTGCCGCCGCTCGCGGAACTCGATCAGGCGCAGGCGCAACTGACGCAGCAAACCGCGCAGGCCCAGGCCGAGTTGGCGCGCCTGCTCGCCGAGAGTCCGGAATTGAACGGCGAGCCGGCCACGCTCGCCACCGCCTTCGCCGCGCGCCGCGACGCGCTGGCCGCGGCGCTGTCCAACGCGCAACGCGAACGCGACGACGCGCTCTCGCTGGTGGGGCAATCCCGCGCGCGGCTGGACAATCCAGCGGCGTGGCGCGAGCAGCTCGCCGACCTGGCCGCCGAAAAAGATCATCTGCTCGTCGAAGGCCAGGCGCTGTGGATCGCCGTGGAAACGATGGACGAAGCGCTGACCGGCTTCATGGACGAAGACCTGGCGCGCCTGGCCGGCGGAACCCAGGCGCTGTTCGACCAACTGGTCGCCGGCAATCGGCGGGCCGTGGCCGTCGCGCCCGACCTGTCGCCGAAGCTGACGGCCGGCGAGGCGGAGTTCGACCTGGAGTTGCTGTCGCGCGCGACGGCTGAGCAATTGCTGCTTTGCCGCCGGCTGGCGCTGCTCGATCATTTGACCGGCGACGCCCGCGCGCCGCTGTGGCTCGACGACGCCGCGCTCGGCTACGATCGGGCCCGCCGCGCGCACTTGCTCGACCTGCTTCGCGAAGTCGCCCGGCGCCGTCAGGTGATCCTGTTCACGCCGGACGAGGAACTCGCCGATCTCGCGGGGGAAGCGGCGCACGTCGTGCGCCTGACGTGACCGGCCGGGAAATATCGGCGGGCGGCTGAACCGCGCCGCCGCGGGGCGGGTCAAGGTTTCCGGCAAGCGGATTCGTCGGCGCAGGGGGGCCGCGGGGGGCGAGAAAAAAGTTTTCTCAGCCCCTTGCCAGATGGTTAATTTTTTGCTTGAATGAGCGCTCATTCAGTTGCTTTGTGCATGGGGTTCCGTTGTCTCTTCCGATTCGCAAAACATCTTCAAGACTGCCGTTCGTCGCAGCGGCGCACGACGGTTCTTACATACGCAACAACGTCTTGTTTAGCGACACCAATTCCTTAGATTACTCAAGGAGGTAGCTTAGCATGAGACAGATCCGAAAAGCTGCGGTGTTGGGCTCCGGCGTCATGGGCAGCGCCATCGCCGCGCATCTGGCCGGGTGCGGCATCCCGGTCGTGATGCTGGATATCGTTCCATTCCCCAACATGCTCACCCCGGCCGAGCAGGCCAAAGTGGCCACGGACAAGAAAGTCCGCAACAAACTGGCGAACGACAGCCTGGCGGCGGCGTTGAAAGCCAAGATTCCGGCTTTCTACACCAAGAAGGCGGCGTCGATCATCGAGACGGGCAACTTCGACGACGACATCGCCAAGATCAACGACGCCGACTGGATCATCGAAGTCGTCGTCGAGCGGATGGACATCAAGAAAAAGATTCTCAAGCTGATCGATGAGAATCGCAAAGCGGACTCGATCGTCTCGACGAACACGTCGGGCCTCTCGATCAACGAGATGGTGGCCGAGTGTTCCGAAAGCATGCAAGAACATTTCATGGGCACTCACTTTTTCAACCCGGTGCGGTTCATGAAGCTGCTGGAAATCATCCCGCACCAGAAGACGAAGACCGAATACCTGAAGTTCATGGAAACGTTCTGCGCCGAAGTGCTCGGCAAAGGCGTGATCTGGGGCAAAGACACCCCGAACTTCGTCGCCAACCGCATCGGCGTCCACGGCATGATGGGCACCATGAAGGCGATGACCGAACTCGGCCTGCGTATCGACGAAGTCGACGCCATCGTCGGGCAGCCGATGGGCCGCCCGAAGACCGCCGCGTTCAAGACCTCCGACATGGTCGGCCTCGATACGCTGAAGCACGTCGCCGAAACCGTTTATAACGGCTGCGCCGACGACCCGGAACGCGATTGCTTCAAGCCGCCGGAAGTCCTGACCAAGCTGGTCGAGAAAAAGTGGCTCGGCGACAAGACGAAGGGCGGCTTCTATAAGAAAGACGGCAAGAAGCGCCTGGTCATCGACTGGAAGACGATGGAATACGTCGAATCGATCAAGCCGGAATTCGCGGCCCTCAAGGCGGCGAAGAAGGAAGAGACCCTCGAAAAGAAGATCGCGGCGATCGTCTACAGCGACGACAAGGCCGGCCAATTCGCGTGGAAAGTGGCGAGCGACGGCTTGCTGTACACCGCGAAACGCATTCCGGAAATCACCGACGCGATCGTCGAAATCGACCACGGCATGGAATGGGGCTTCAACTGGAAGCTCGGCCCGTTCCGCACGTGGGACG
>CAZHPN010000186.1:0-11480 GCA_964534375.1 uncultured bacterium
ATTGCTGCCGCCCGTTTTGGTGTTTTCCCAGGTGTTGCTGGCAGTCGTTGTAGTGTCGTTTGTGGCGGGCGGATTTGTTCCGGTGCTTGATTCATCAGCTTGCCGGTTGCAACCTGCGGTGATGCCTGCTGCCGCAACGCCGGCCCGTAGCGCGCCGGAATCTCCGGCAGCGCCGCGGCGAACTCGCGCTGCGTTTCCGGCCAGGCCCCGTCAAGAAAACGCTCTTTCAAGTCGATGAATTTTCGGCCCAGCCGCGCTTGTTCCGCCGTGAACAGCGGGTCGAGGTCGGACAGCGACCGCTCCGCGTCGTCCGCGCAGGCGCGCAGCGCCGCGACGCGCCGCTCGGATTCCGCGACCGGGCGTTGCAACGCGCCGTACTCTTCGTCGAGCAAACGCTGCAGGCGCGCGGTCAACAGCGCCAACTCGCGTTTCTCGGCGGCCTCGACCAGGTCGCTGCCCGATTGGCGGGCCAGTTCTTCCAGGGCGGCGAGCAGCCCCGGCCATTCCCGTTCGCCGTCGCTTCCGGCGAGGCGTTCGGCGGCGCTCACGTTGAAAATCGGCGGCGGCGCGCCGCCCAGGCGGTCGGCGAGCACCTTCATCGTGAAGCGGCGGGCTTCCTGCTGCTCGCGCTCCGACAGTTTGTCGGCTTTGTTCATCGCGACCAGCAGATGCCGGCATTGCCCGGCGATTTCCGCGACCAGGGCGAGTTCTTCCGCCGAAATAGGCGGATCGGCGCCGAGCACGACCAAGGCGGCGTCGATGTGCGGCACAAAGGCCTTCGTCGCCGCGGTGTTGCCGACGAACACCGACCCGACGCCCGGCGTGTCCACCAGACACATGCCGGTGGCCAGCAAGGGGCTGGGCATGAACACTTCGACCGCCGCGACGCCCTTCGCGTTTTCGGGGTTCTGGTCCTCCGAGACGTAGGTCGCCAGCGCGGCGAGTTCGATATTTTGCCAGCGGCCCGACTGGAAGCGAAGGCGCGCGCCGGGCGCCTCGCCGTAGCGCACCACGGTGACCACGGCCGTGATCGGCAGCACCCCGACCGGCAGCACCGGCGCGCCGACCACGGCGTTGAGCAGGCTCGATTTGCCGCGTTTGAATTGGCCGACGCACGCCACGTAAAAGAGCCCGTCAACGACGCGCTGGGCCAGCCCGCGCGCCTCGTCGGCGAGCTGCGGCGCCTTCGCCTCGGCGGCCAGCCGGGCAAACGTTTCGATGCCGTCGGTCTTCGCCAGCGCCATGCGCCTCTCCCGCCTTACCGCATAATCAGCACGGCGCAATGCGCGTGGTGCGCGATCTGCACGCCGGTGAAGCTCGCCACGCGGCGGAAGGTCCGCGTATGGCCTTCGCCGCCGAGTACGATCAGGTCGGCCTTTTCCCGTTCCGCGACGGTCACCACGGTTTCCACAACGTGCCCGGGCCGGACGAGACCGGTAATCTTGAGCCCCGCTTGCTGGGCCTGCGCGATCAGCTCGCGTTGCAACGTCGCGTAGTGCCGCTGGCCTTGTTCCAACATCTCGTCGACGCCGGTCATCGATTCCTCGGCATAGCGCGGCAGGTCCTCGATGATCGACAACAGGAGCAGTTCGGCCTGAAATTTCCGGGCTAGGTCGAGCGCCGACGCAAAGGCGCGTCCGCCGGCTTCCGAACCGTCAAAGGCGACCAGAATTTTACGAAACATGACCGCTCCTTTCGGGATGGGGAACGACAAACGACGGGGCCGGCGGCGGCTCGTCCGCCACGCCGAGCAAATGCCGCGGCAGAAAAGCGAAGTTGGCGATCATCGTGGGAACCACCGCGCTGGCGATGACCACCGCCACCAGAATGGAATATTGCTGCTGCGTGACGATGCCGTGCGACAAGCCGTACATGGCGGAGATCGTGCCAAAGGTCAGGCCGGTCGACATCAGCAGGGTATAATACCAGCGCTCCTTGCGGTTGCGTTTGAACTGATTTAGCACGGGGTAGATGCCGAAGATCTTCGAGGCGAGCTTGCCGCCGAACAGCAGCAGAAAGACCACGGGCGCCGTGACCAGCGCCGGCAACGACACGAGCGATCCAGCGCGCAGGAAATAGAACGGCGTCAGAAACCCGATGGTCAGCGTGCGCAGCCGGCGGGCGAAAAACGGGTCGCCGCCCATCGTCTCGGCGAGCAGCATCCCGACGATGTAGGCCGGCAACACGGCTTCGCTGCCCGACCACAGCGCCAGCGCGCCGAGGCCGAAGAGCACGAACAAAATCCACTTCGTGCGGATCGCGGCCGTGCGGTTGCCGTACAGCGCCGTCAGCTTCTTGGTGGCGAACGGCAGCAGGGCGAACGCGGCGAGGCTGACGACGATGAAGATCACGGTGCGGATCGTGAACGGCGCGAAAATCAAGCCCAGGGCGATGACCGTGCCCAGGTCGTTGATGAAGCACGCGCCGAGCACGCCCTTGCCGAAATCGGTCTTGTTGAAGCCGTACTCCAACATGACGGCGTAAACGACGGCCATCGACGTCGTCGACAGCGCCACGCCCGCGAGCAGGCTCGGCCGCACGTCCCAACCGACAACGTATCGCGCCACGGCCGCGCAGCCGAGGAACGGGGCGATGAAGCCGACGGCGCCGACGATCCAGACCTCTTTCCACTTGGCGCGCAGCGAGGCCGGGTCGAGTTCGGCCCCGGCCAGGAACGTGAGCAGGATCGCGCCCGTGCTCGCGACGAATTTGAGCCAGGGCAGGTTCGCGCCCATCGCGTCGTCGCCGAACGAGCGGCTGATGAAGAACGCCGCGAGCACGCCGATGACGATTTCCACGAGGGCGATCGAAATGCGCAGGCGGTTGGCCAGCGCGGTGGCCACGATGGCCAGGCCGAGCCAGAGGGTCGCGGTGGCGAAGGTCCCTTCCATACGAGAACGCTCCTTTCCGGTTATGCGCCGCTAGTTGTCAGGAGCCGCCTTCGCTGGGTCAGGCGAGGCTCCTACGGTGTCAAGAAACGCCGCAGGAGTCATTGGCCACGCGAGGTCACGGGCGGTTGTCGGTGAACTCCACCACCATCTGGCGTGACTTTTATCACCGGCCGCCCGCCCGGGCAAGGCGCGTGCATCGCTGCTATTCGCGCGCCGGCCGCTGTGCCATAATCGCCGCGCCTCGCCCCCGAATAAAAGGACTGCCGATGCGTCTGTGGTTGCGCGCCCTGCTGCTGTTTGTCTTCGGCGCGGCGTTGTTTTCGTTTCCGGCGTGGACCGTTCGCGGCCACGCCGCGGTGGGCGCGGCGCGGGGTGAGGTCTGGCGCAACGTCTGGCTGCTGTGGGCGGCGCCGCACGCGTGGTTCGGCGGCGGGCCGCCGCTGGCGCGCTTCGCCCTGCTTGTCGACCCGGCCGGCGCCAACTTGTGGCCGCACGTGCGCAACCTGGTCTGGCCCGCCGCGCTCGCGCCGGTCACGCTCACGCTCGGGCCGATCGCCGCGCACAACCTCGGCCTGGCTGTCGCGCTGTTTCTGAACGCCTTGTGTTCGTGGCTTTTTCTGCGGCGCGTGCTCGATTCCGCAACCGCCGCGCTGCCGCCGGCGATGGCGCTGGGTTTCGGCTCCGTCGCGCTGAACGAGGCGGCTGCCGGCCGCGCGGCCACCGCGGGCTTTTTCGTCGTGCCGCTCGCCGCCTGGGCCGCGCTGCGCGTTTGCGAGAAACGCACGTTTGGCCGCGTCGCGGCGCTGGCCGCGGCCTTCGCCTTCGCCGCTTTGTGGGATGTCTGCTTCGCCTTGAGCGCCGTGCTGTTCGCCGCCGCCGTCGCCGGCTGGACCGTGCGGACAAACCCCGGCAAAGGGCCGCTTGTCGCGGTGGGCGGCGCCGCGCTTGCCGCCGCCGTTGCGTGGCTCGCGGCGATTTGGGCGTTGACCGGTTCGCCGCCCGCGCCGGACGGGGCCGCGGGGGCGTTGCCGCCCGGCGCGTCGCTCGATCTGCTCGAACCGGTTTTCTTCGCGCGCGCGTACGCCGATGCGACGCCTTATTTTCTGATATTGGTTGCGCTTCTGGCGCTGTTTCACACCGACAAACGCCAGATTTTGTGGTGGCTCGGCGCGGCGTTCGTCTTGTTCCTGTTGACGCTCGGCCCCGACATCCGCATCTGGGGCCGGCCCACCGGCTTCCCCGCCGGCTGGTGTTCGCCCATTTGGCGATGGCTGGGCTGGCCGATCCGCTTTCTGCCCGCGGCGCACCTCGCGCTCGCCATCCCCGCCGGCCTGGCGCTGCGCACCTTGCTGCAACGAATGGAGCTCGACGGCCGCGAGTCGGCGGTCGTCAGTTCGCTCGTGCTGGCCGCGCTCACCGTTTCGTTTTTTCGCGTGCCGCTGCCCGCCGCGACGAGCGGAAATGCCGACGCGCCGCTGCTGACGCTCGACGAGCCCGGCGCCGTGCTGGCGCTGCCCGCGCGGCCGGAGCCGGCGGCGAATGCGCGCTATCTGTTTTTCCAGACGCTGCGTCCGCGGCCGGCGTTGGTCGCGCAATTCTTCGACGGCGCGCCCGCCGGATTTCCGCCGGCGGCGGTCGCCGCCGCGCCCGTGCTGGCGGCGCTCGGCCGGTATCCGCTCGACCCGGCGGCGCTGGCGGCGCTCGACGCCGCGCGGCTGCGCGCCGATCTGGCGGCGCTCGGCGTGCGTTACGTGGCGCTGCACACGGACGATCTGCCCGAGTTTTCGCGCGACGAAATCTGGTTCTGGCATCTCCAGGCGTTCGGGGTGCCGGAATTTCAAAGCCGCGCGATGACCTTGTTCCAGGTGCGCTGATGTCCATCCGGCTCGACGGCGTGACGCTGACATTGACCGGTTCGGAAAAATCGCTGCGCCGGCGCATTGCGGCGCGGTTGGCGGTTCCGGTCGGCCGCGTCGTTTCGTACAAAATTCTCCGCAAATCGCTCGACGCGCGCGACAAGCAAAAAATTCGCTGGGTCTACACGCTGCAGCTTGAGGCGAGCGACGAGGCCGCGCTGCTGCGGCAATGGCGCGACGACCCGCAGGTGCGGCCGCTGCTCGAGGCGCATCAGTCGCCAGCGGGCGCCCCGCTGACGCGCGCGCAACGGCCGGTGATCGTCGGCGCCGGCCCGGCCGGTTTGTTCGCCGCGGATATCCTGGCGCGCCGCGGTCTGCCGCCGCTGGTGCTCGAACGCGGCCGGCCCGTGGCCGAGCGCCATGCCGACGTGGGGGCGCTGCTTGCGCAAGGCGTTCTCGATCCGGAAAGCAACATCTGCTTCGGCGAGGGCGGCGCGGGCACGTACAGCGACGGCAAACTGACGACGCGGCTCAACGACCCGCTGGTCCGCCACGTCAACGAGACGTTCGTCGAACTGGGCGCGCCGGGCAGCATCCTCTACGACGCCGCGCCGCACCTCGGCTCCGACAAGCTGCCGGGATACATTCAGGCCTTCCGCGAGCGGCTGCAGGAGCGCGGCGTCGAATTCCGCTTCGGCGCGCGCGTCGCGGACATCGTCATCGAAGACGGCCGCTTGCAGGGCCTGCTGCTGGCCGGCGGCGAACAGGTGCAAACGGACCTCGCGCTGCTCGCCATCGGCCACAGCGCGGCCGACCTGGCGCGCGCGCTGCACGCCCGCGGCGTCGCCGTCGCGGCGAAGGCCTTCGCGGTCGGCGCGCGGATCGAACATCCGCAGGCGTTCGTGGACCGCGCGCAGTACGGCCGCGTCGCCGGCCACCCGAAGCTGCCGCCGGCGACGTATCGCCTGACGCACCAGGGTCCCGAGCGCCGCGGGGTCTACTCGTTTTGCATGTGCCCGGGCGGCATGATTCTGCCGAGCGCGACCGACGCCGCGCACTTGACCGTCAACGGCGGCAGCGAAGCCGGCCGCGCCGGGCGGCTCGCCAACGCCGCGCTCGTCGCCGCCGTCGGCCCGGCCGACTTCGGCGCCGACCCCCTCGCCGGCCTGGCGTTTCGCGAAGCAATCGAAGCCGCGGCCGCGCGGCTCGGCGGCGGGCCGTGCGTCGCGCCGGCGCAGCGGGCGAGCGATTTCCTGCGCAACGCCGCCAGCCGCAGCCTGCCGGAAAGCTCGTACCGGCCCGGTCTGACGCCGGCCGATCTGCGCGCCGCCCTGCCCGATTTCATCGCCGCCGCCCTGGCGCACGCGCTGCACGCGTGGGGCAAACGCCTGCCGGGGTTCGCCGGCGAGCAGGCGCTGCTCGTGGGGGTCGAGACGCGCACCAGTTGCCCGTGGCGGCTCGTGCGCGACGAGCGTTTTCAGGCGGCGGGGGTCGCGGGGTTGTACGTCGCCGGCGAAGGCGCGGGCTATGCGGGCGGCATCGTCAGCAGCGCGATCGACGGCGTGAAGGCGGCGCTATCGATTGAAGATGATAATTGAACGTGAAGCCGAAGTTTCCGGCCAAGAAACTAATAAGTGGCTGATTATTCAGGGAAAGTGCAGAAATCGGCGTTCCCGTTACTGGCTACACCTGCAGCAATTCGCAGGCGCGTTGCTGCAGGGTCGTCGGTTCAGTCAACTGTTCGAAGGTCGGCGCATCGGACGCGGTCTTGATCCGGCAGCGGTTGCGGCACTGGGTGGCCAGCACGTTCAGCAACGTGTGGAAGCTATGAACGGGCAGGCCGTCAGGCGTGCGCTTGGTCCATTTACATGGGTACATTTGGCGCGGTTCTTGGAGGAACATCTCCTGCCTTATCAAAGAGATATCACGGTTCCATGCCTTAAAACTTACGGGAACTTCGGACTAGTCCAGGATAGCCGCCGGCCCCCCCTCCCCGGTTACTTTTTCGGCTTGCCTTCGAGCGTCTTGCAGCACCGAAATCCGAGGTGGTAATTGGCGTGGCTGTCCGCCGCCATGACGCGCGTGCCGTGCCAGAACGGCGCCCGCCAGCGGCACCAGTCGTCGTGCGCGTGATACTGATCGAAAATGAACCAACTGCCCTTCATCTCGGTGTACCCGAGTTCCTTGCTGCCGCGGCTGGCCATCTGACTTTCGTTGAGCGGCAAGTTCATGTGCTCGGCAGCGTTGCCGTTCAGATCGTAAACGCCCAGCGAGCTGTGGCAATCGGGAAACGAGCCGTCGGGAAACGTGTTGGAGCCGCAGCCGGTCCAACTGCCGCCGTTGCAGCCGGGCGTTTTGTGGCTGGACGCCCCGCAGATGCCGGTTTTGTAGGTCGGGCCGTAGCTCCACGATTTGGTCGCTTCCCACTTGCGGTTGTGCGCCGAGCGCATGGCGCGGATGGCCGATTCCGGGTCGCGGCCCTTCGCGAGGTCGAATCGGTAATCCGGCGGCAGCAGCGCCCCTGCGCACGCGCCTTCCCATTCGTGCGCGTCGCACATCCGTTTGCCGACCGCTTCGCAGATTTCCGCCGCTTCCCGCGCCTTCACCCAAATCACCGGATACGCGCACGGAATGTCCGGAAATTCGAATTGGTCGATGCACGCCGTCGCGTCTTCGGCCTTCTCGACGGCCGGATTGTAGAGCGGCGCCATGTATTTCGCGCCGCAGATTTTTTCGAAATCGGCGTTTTCATACTTGGCGCCGGCCTTCTCGGCCTTTTCGCGGCATTCCTCGGGCGTCAGCGGGTGTTCCGTGACCGCCGGATTCCCCTGGCCCATGATCGGCGAGCCGGCGAAGATCCCGCGCACCGCCGTCATCTGGGCGTCGGTGTAACCGTGGATGGTCTTCAATTGGCCGAACAGCGTCTCGCGCTGGTCGGCGAGCGACTGGGCCGGCGCGGAGCGCGCCAGATGGACGCCGGCGACGACGCAAAGCAACGTCGCCAGCAACAGCACGGTCGTACGTTTCATTTGCTTGTCCTTTCCAGCACGTAAAAGAAGTCGCGCGCGTCGGAAAAACCGACGAACCGCGGCAGGATCGCCGACCCGGTTCCGGCCTTGTCCAGCACGTTCATCCCGGTGATCAGGTGCTTGACCGCGAATTTCTTCCCCGACTCCGGATAGATCGCCAGGTAGGTGTACTCGAGGGCGTTCATGTCCAGCAGCATCGCATACTTGACGTCGTACGCCTGATAAACGCGCGCCAGGGCCGACGGCGTCGCGCTCGAAAAATAGCCGTAGATCAGGTAATTGGCTTCGCCGTTCACCTGCCACGCCAGCGAACCGCGCAACGTGCGATATTTCTTGTCTTGCGAGCCGGACCAGTTGCCGTCCGGCCAATTGTTGACCAGCGAGCCGACCGTCGAAAAGAAGGTCTTGGGATTGAAGTCGATGATCGGCACGCCGTTTTGCCGCGCGTGGCGAACCTTGGCGAGTTCCTCGTTGTCCTCGGCCGTCCAGGTTTTCAATTCGATGCGGCCGTCTTCCCACGTGACAAACGTCGCCAGGCCCGGCCAGAGCTTGCTCATGACCACGCCGTTTTCCACGAAACCATAGTGCGAGCCGTGGTTTTTCGCGGCGAAGGCGCCGTGGCGAAACGCGCCATGATAGCGTTTGAAGCCGCCGACGAACGTGGCCACGGCGCGGTCGGCGTTCACCGGGTTCAACATGCCGGTGTTGACGACCGGATCGGCCGTCGCGATGCCGTCGGGGCCGGGCAGTTTGTTGTTGTGCATGTTCGGCGGAATTCGGTCGGACCATTCCAATCGTGGGTGCTCGGTGCCCATTGCGTAACCGACGTCGAATTGGTCGAGGTCGAAGGCCACGAGGTAAACCAGGGCTTTTTCTTCGACCGCGTCGAGCGCCCGCACCAGCTTCTTCTGGCCCTTGATCACTTCTTCCGAAACCATCTCGGGCCGGATTGCGCTGAGATAAACGCCGGGCGTGCCGCTCACCTTGTACCAGCGGCCGGGCGTCAGCTTGTTGTCCTTCGCGTCCTCGAGCGGCAGGCCCAGCGCTTCGGGGACGATCGTCGCGCCCTGAAATTTGGGCGCGATCAGGGCCGGCGCCGGTTCGTCCTTCCACGCCGTATCGACGGCCGGTTCGGGCGTTTCGTCGGTCAGCGCCACCTTGCCCATTTGGAGATAAGCGTCTTTATAAAACTTCTCGCGGATGAACGTGACGATTTTCTCGCCGTGCCAGACGTAGTCGCGCAGCAGGTCCGTCACCCATTCCTTGTTCGTCTTGTGGCCCTTGGTCTTGTTGCGCAGATACAGCCGATTGCCGCACAACGGCGCGTAGGGCGTACCCGCCGCCGCCGCCGCCGCGAGGCTGCCTTTCGCTTCGCCGGACCACAAGTCGCACGCCACGGGGCCGCCGCCGTTGACGATCACCAAGCCATAGGGATTTTCCGGATCGAGCTGGATGTGCTGTTTCTCGGGCCGCGCGTTCTCAATGTGGTAAACCCCGCCGTCTTGATGGTCGTTCCATTCCAGGCGCAGCAAGTGCCAGGCGTTGACCGTCGGGTTCAGGTTGATCAGGCCGGCGACGCCGGGGCGATGATTCTTGTCGTGGATTTTGGCGACGGTCAGGCGGCGAAATTGCTGCAGTTCGATGATGGTCTTCGGCGCGTCGGCATTGTACTGGTCGATCTGCACTTGCGGCGGCCATTCCTCCTCTTTCTCAGCAACGGGAGTCGGCGCTGCTGGGGCCGCGGCGGGCTCCGTCGCGGCGGCAAATTGATGGAGATGTTCGAAACCGGGCCAGGACATAGCGCGCGACGCGCGCTCGCCGAGAAAGAGCGGCACCCGCCAGCCGTTGCGGTCAAACCAAAAAATCGCAATCGACGCCGCCAGCAGGACCAGCAGCATCGCAAAGCGTAGGAACTTTCGCCACATGGTCGCTTGTCGCCCCGGACAATTTGCACGGGCCGCCGCCTTTTTTCAGGCTCGCGCCGGCAACCGTGCGCCAATTCGCGAGGATAGTAGCACAATCGGTTGCGGTCAATTACGTTTCTTTCGCCACATGTTGTATTTTTCGCCGCGGCCCCGTGCGGTTTTCGGCCGGCGAGGCCGGCCTGGGCCGGCGGAAAAACCTGTTGCCAAACCGGACGCATTCATGGTAGCAATAACCGCTTTTTGGCATGCGGGTGTAGCTCAACTGGCAGAGCACCGGTCTCCAAAACCGGGGGTTGGGAGTTCGATTCTCTCCACCCGTGCGATTGCAAGGCCCTGAAATCACATAAGATTCAGGGCTTTTGTTTTTCCTGGATAACTGTTGTGAAATACGAGACATTTCGTTGAGCGTCGCATGAACAAAATCCTCGCCGCTCCTTCTCCCACTCGGCGACGATTCCCGGAATTTGTTCTCTGGCTCACGCTTGGTGCATTGTGGTTGACCGTCTTCGGGTTGCGATTTTTCGAGCGCGGCGGCGCCTTCAACGCCGACACGGGCATGTACGCCACCGGCCTGGCGGACGGCCTCGCCTCGTCATCCTGGAATTATGCGTTTGGCGGCACGACGGGCACATTGGTCTTCGGCGTTCTGTTGCTCCCGATTTATTTGTTGTTCGGTTCCTCCCTATTATGGATTAAATTGCTGGGCGGCTGTTTTGTCGCCGCCGGGTGCGGCCTATGGGCCGCGTCCATCCGGCGCGCCTGGGGACTGCAAGCCGCCGTCATCTTCTTCGTCTGGACGATGTTCCCGCCGCCGTTTCTGGAATGGAATTATCATCAGGTCTGGGCGAATCACACGGAAAGCCTTTTCTTCTCGGGTCTGTTGCTATTTCTGTTTGCCCGTTTGCCGTCCGCGCCGCCGCGCTTCGCCAATTCTCTGGTTCTCGGGTTCGCGGCCGGTTTCGCCGCGTTCTTTTACGCGGAAAATCTGCTGCTGTCGGCGGCGATCGCGATCGTCGTCGTCTGGCGGTGGCGCGGCCCGGGTCTGCGGCGGCTGCTCGGACCGGCGACCGCCGGCTTCCTGGCCGGCTTCTCCCCCACTTTCTTCGCACTCGCCTCGCGAGCCTCCGCCGGCGTTGCTGTCCGCCGCGACTTTTACGTCCATTGTTGGCGCAAATGGTCCGATCTCTTGCTGCATGTTTTCCCGCGCGCCGCCGGTTACCCGGGCGTCGTCGGCGCCGCGTTGTCGATCGTCTGGGCCGCGGCGGTCCTGTTCGGGGTGGCGTGGGCGGTTCGCGATATGGCGGGCGGCGATGGCGGCGCGGACCAGAAAGATTGGTTGTCGCGCATCCTCCTATTGCATTTTGCGTTCTTTACGGCCGCCTACGGGTTCATCGAAGTGGAAGTGGCGGCGGCGGATGACTTCGTCGCCGACGGGCAGTTGTACTTTCTCCTCGTGCGCTATTTGGCCGCGATTTCGTTCACGATGTTGGCCTTGGTCGTAAATCCTTGGCGGCGGCGCGTCCCCTGGAATTGGCTGATCGCGATCCCCTTCCTCGCGGGCGGCTTCGTCAACGTCGCGGAGCGCATTCACGACACGCCCGGGCCGGCGAGCGAACGGCTGCGCGAAATGCGGGCCGCCCGCGGCGACGATTATCACGAATATGTCTATGATAAGTTTCGCGCCGGTTGGAAAAGCGACCGCGACGGCTTCGCGGCCGTCCCGAAACTGCCGCGGCGCTGGCGCGGCGAAGGGTATGCGAGTCTCGCCCTATGGCTGTA
>CAZHPN010000187.1:0-11439 GCA_964534375.1 uncultured bacterium
ATGCGCGCGTTGCCGTAGATGTCGGCCTCGTGCACGTGGATGATCGCCACGTCCGGGTACAGCGCCGGGAAAAGCGCGAACGGTTTGCCGGTGAAAGGGCACTCGGCCAATTTCGCGCCGGAATATTTGAACGTGTCCGAACCGAGCATCGAACGGCCCGGGATGAACGGCACGCCGAGCGCCGCGGCCTGATAGCGCCAATAGAGGCCGGCGTTGGTCCATTCGCAAATCTTCACCTTGCCGCTCTCGAAGTAGCGGCGCGACGCCGGCGACAGCCCGCGCGCTTCCAGGCCGATGACGTACGCGATGTCGCAGCGGTCGAAGCATTCGCCGGCGGCGAGGATCTGGTTGTCGTGGGTCGCGGTGTGGCCCGAAAACCCCAGCTTTTTTCGGCCCTGCCGCAGGATTTCGTGCAGCAGCGCCGTGGGGATGCGCACCCCGCCGAAGCCGCCGACGGCGAGGTAGTCGCCGTCGTGCACGAAGCGCCGCACGGCCTCGCGCACGGTCATCAGTTTGTTGGTCAGCGCCCGGTTTTTCTTGCGAAAATGCTCACGGGCATGGTCGGGATCGGGGTCGGTGAAAATTTCCCCGAGCCCTTCTTGCAGCACATTCATCGAATCCTCCGGGGCGATCGGGATCGTCCTCGACGCTCAATGTTGCGGGTTTTTGCGAGCATCAAATAAGGCTGCACCTGGAGCTTTATTACAAGCCCAAGCGCGGCCTGTCAAGCAGCTTCGGCGGCTAGGCGGCGGCGATCGCCGCGAGCGCCGTGTCGTCCAGAATCTTGACGGCGAACACGAGCATGCGGAAACGTTCGTCCTTCGTCTGGCCGTGGAAAAAGCGGTAGTAAATCTGCTGGGCGATGACGCCCAGGCGGAACAGGCCGAAGACGAAATAGAACTCGAATCGATCCACGCGGCGGCCGGTTTTTTCGGCGTAGCGCGCGACGAGTTCGCGGCGGGTGAGCATGCCCTCGAGGTTGGTCGGCAAGCGGCGCATCATCTGCAGCGGCTCGGGATCGCCGCGCTCGACCCAATAGCCGAGCGAGCAGCCGAGATCCATCAGCGGGTCGCCGATCGTCGCCATTTCCCAGTCGAGAACGCCGACGATGCGCAGGCCGTTTTGCGGATCGAGAATCAGGTTGTCGAATTTGTAATCGTTGTGGATGACGGTCGGCTGCGCGCTGTCGGGCGGCATGTTCGCGGCGAGCCAACGCATGACCTGCTCGCAATCGGGCGCGTCGGGCGTGCGGGCCGCGCGATAGCGCTGGCTCCAACCCTCGACCTGCCGGCGCACATAGCCCTCGGGCTTGCCGAAATCGCCCAGGCCGATCGCGCGGTAGTCGATGGCGTGCAGTTCGACCCAAACATCGATCATATTTTCGCACAGCCGGCGCGCGTCGGCGGGCGAGAGCGTCAGGCCCTTGGGAAAATTCGTGCGCGGAATTACGCCCGGAATGCGGTCCATCACGTAAAACGAACAGCCCATCGTCGCCGGGTCTTCGGAATAAACCAGCGGCGTCGGGCAGTATGGGAAAACGGGTTTGAGCGCGCTCAAAATGCGATATTCGCGGTGCATGTCGTGCGCGGTTTTCGCCTTCGTGCCGTGCGGCGGCCGGCGCAGGATGAGTTCCCGGGCGCCGACCTTGATCAGATAGGTGAGGTTCGAAAAGCCGCTCGGGAATTGTTCAATTGCGATTTCGCCGTCGATGCCGGGCAGGGCGTTCCTGAAAAACGCCGCGAGCTTCGCCGCATCGAGTTCTTCGCCGGCGCGGACCGCCTTGGGCTGGTCAAGAATAGTCATGATCGCAACCTCTTTTAACAAGAAACAACCGGATAGGACTTATAGGACCTATGGGACCAATAAGCGCGACCCCGGACCCCGGCCCCCACTACCTAACCTTCTTGTTTTCGTACCGCTTCGCCGTCCGTTTGCCGAAAGAAATCTTGTGCACCTCGTCGGCGCCGTCGTAGATGCGCGCGGCGCGTTCGTGCCGGTAGAAAAAGGCGAGGATGACGTCGTCGGTCATGCCCAAGCCGCCGTGCGCCTGCAACGCGCGATCGACCACGTGCTGCATGGCGTTGGCCACGACGAATTTGATCAGCGCGATTTCGTCGCGCGCCTGCTTGGCGCCGACGTTTTCGATTTTCCAGGCGGCATGCAGCGTCATCAGCCGCGCCGCCTGAATTTCGGCCGCGCATTCCGCGATCCAGGTTCGAATGATGTCTTTCGACGCCAGCCGCTCGCCGTTCATTTCGATCACGCGTTCGTTGGCGCGTTTGCACAGCAGATCGAAGGCGCGGCGGCAGATGCCCAGCCAGCGCATGCAATGGTGAATGCGTCCCGGCCCGAGGCGATCCTGCGCAATCGCGAAGCCGAAGCCCTCGCCGCCGAGCAGATTCGCCTTCGGAACGCGGCACGATTGGAAGAGAACCTCGCCGTGGCTGAAATAATCGCTGCCGGCGTGTCCCATCACGGGGATATTGCGCACGAGGTTGTATCCCGGCGCGTCGGTCGGCACGATGATCATGCTCGCCCGCAAATGCGGCGGCGCGCTCGGATGGGTGACCGCCATCGTAATCGCAAATTTCGCGCCGTCGGCGCCGGTCGTGTACCACTTATGGCCGTTGATGACGTAATCGTCGCCGTCTTTCACGGCCGTGGTTTCCAGCATCACGGGGTTCGAACCGGGCATGTCGACTTCGGTCATCGCGAAGCAACTGCGCGCTGTCCCTTCGACGAGCGGCCGCAGATATTGTTCTTTTTGCCCGGGCGTGCCGTACAAGTGCAGAATCTCGATGTTGCCCGCGTCGGGCGCCTGGCAGTTGAATACGTAATGGCCGAGCGGCGTGCGCCCGAGCGACTCCGACACCAGGCCGTGGTCGACGAGGCCGAGCCCGAGGCCGCCGTACTCGCGCGGATGGTTGGGCGCCCAAAGCTCCATTTGCTTGACCAGCCGCCGTTTTTCTTCGAGCACGGGCAGCATCTCGCGAAAGTCGCGCGTCGCGAACTCGGGTTCGAGCGGAATCAGTTCCCGGTCCACGAATTCGTCGATCAAGCCGAGCATCGCCTGCATTTTCGCCGAAATCGAGAAATCCATCGCCGCCTCCGCAAAGATCACAAATAGGTCAGCAACGCCGGATCGTTTTCCAGTTCCAGGTGCGGCGTCGAATTGAAGGAGAACAGCCGCAGACGGCCGTCGTCGTCGCCGAACACGCTGCACGAAGCATTGCGAATATGCCAGATCAGCCCGATCGCCGATTCGTCGGACAACGCGAGCGCTTGCTGCATCGTCACGACCAGCGGGCCGCCGGAAACGAATAGCGCGATTTTTGCGCCGGGCGTGTTTTCCGACGCGACGCGCGCCAGCCCGGCGTGCACGCGCGCGACGAACTCCCGCCAGGTCTCGACCTCGGGCGAAGCGTGTTTGCCGGATATCCACCGCAGCAGCGCCGCTTCGAGCACGCGCCGAAACGCCCGGCGGTCGCCGGCCGCGGCGGAGACGGAATTCGCCGAAAAATTACGATCATCGGCGGCGATCGCCGCCATTTGCGTGCGAATCACCGCGGCGCTGTCGTATTCGTTGAATTCCGGCGCAATACGCAACGGCGGCGGCGCGGCGCGCGCGGCCAAGCGTTCGCGCACCATTTCGGCGGTCGCGGTCTGGCGGGCCATCGCGCCGGCGTAGATCGCGTCGAATGCGCGGCCGACACGCACGAAATAGTCGCCGAGCAGGCGCGCCTGGCGGACGCCAAGATCGGAAAGCCGGTCGTAGGTCGGGCCGTTGAACGACGCCTGGCCGTGGCGGACCAACGTGATCACTGTCATGGCGATGCGCTCCTGTCGGGCGGCCATCTTTTCAGCCGGGGCAGCTCATGTCAACCAAATCCGGCCGCGCATTGCGCCGCCGGTGCAAGACCGGTAATTTGAAACGCCGCCGGCAATTCAAGGGGACGAACCGCGTGAAAATCCTGGTCTGCGCCAAGCAAACGCTCGACCCGGAGGCGCCGTTGCGCTTCACGGACGGCGCTCTGGCGCTGCCGCCCGACGATGCCGATTATTTTCGGCTGAACCCCTGCGACGCGCAGGCGATGGAAACCGCCCTGACGTTCCGCGAGGCCGGCGGCGGCGAGGTCGATGTCGTCTCCGTCGGCCCGCCGCGCGCGGCCCGCGCGATTCGGCGCGCCTGGGCCATGGGCGCGGATCGCGGCTTTCACCTGCTCACCGCGGCCGACGAATTCGACCCGCTGGCGGTCGCGTCGTGGCTCGCCGCCTGGGCGCGCGGCCGGGCGTACGATCTCATTTTGACGGGCGCGATGTCGGAAGACGCGATGCGGGGCGTGGTCGGGCCGGCGCTTGCGGCGCAGCTCGGCTGGCCGTGCGCGACGTTCGCGGTCGAGGCGAAAGCGTCGTCCGCGGGGGACGCGGTCGTCGTCGAACGCGAGATCGAAGGCGGTTTCCGCGACGCGCTGGAACTGCGCTTGCCGGCCGTGCTGACGATTCAGACCGGGCCGCGTCCGCCACGGTATCCGACGCTGACCGCTCTGCTGCGCGCGAACCAGACGCCGCTCGCGGTCATCGACGCCGCGACGTTGCCGCGCCCGGCCCGCCGGCAAAGCGTGGCGCGGTGGGCCTCGGCGACGAAGACCCGCGCCGGATTGACCTTGACCGGAACGACGGCCGAAAAGGCCGAGCGCCTGCGCCGAATCCTGACGGAAAGGGGGCTGCTTGTCTGACGCCGGCGCCGAGACGATCGCGGTCGTCGCCGAACATTTTGACGGCAAGCTGCGGCCGATCACGTGGGAACTGCTCGGCGCCGCGCGCGAACTGCAAACGCGGCTTCCGGCGACCGTGATCGCTGTTGTCGTGGGCGGCGACGCCATCGGCCTCGCGGCGGAACTGGCGCCGGCTGCCGACGAAACGCTGGCCATCGAAACGCCGAACGCGGTTTCGTACAACGGCGAGGTCTGCGGCGCCGTGCTCGCGGAGGCGCTCGCCGAGCGGCCGGCCGCGTTCGTGCTCGTGGCGAACACGACGCAAGGTTTGGATTTCGCGCCCGCGCTGGCGGTGCGCCTGGGCGCCGCGTGCGTCACGGCGGTCGAAGGGTTCGCGTTCGAAGACAACGGCATCTTGTTTCGCCGTGCCGCGCACGGCGGCAAGGTGGTGGCCGTGATCCGCGCCGAGGCGCCGGCGGTGCTCGCCGTTCAGCCGGGGGCTTTTCGGCGCCCGGATCCGTCCGCGAACGGCGCGGGCGCGATGACCGTTGTCCGCCGGCTCGCGGCGCCGGCCCGAACGCGGAACCTCGGCGTCAAACGCGCGCTCGCCGCTGACGGAGAATTGGCGAACGCCGAGGTCGTCGTCGCGGCCGGGCGGGGCGTGAAAAAACGGGAAGACTTGGCGCTCGTGCGCGAGACGGCGGCGCTTTTTTCCCGAGCCGCCGTGGCGGGGTCGCGGCCGCTTTGCGACGCGGGCTGGTTGCCGTACCAGCGGCAGGTCGGCGCGACCGGCGCGACCGTGGCGCCGAAGTTTTATCTGGCCTGCGGGATTTCGGGCGCGGCGCAGCACGTCGTCGGCATGCGCGGCGCCGGATTCGTGGCGGCGGTCAACCGCGACCCGCACGCCGCCATTTTCAACGTGGCCGACGTGTGCGTGGTCGACGATCTTGCCGTGTTTCTGCCGTTGTTCATCGCCGCTTGCCGGGGCGCGGGAAAATCCTGAGCCGCGCTACTTCCGTTCGTCCGCGCCGGACGCCAATTTTTTCAAGGTGAAATCGTCGTCGGACCAGGCGGGGTCGACCGCGAACGAGCCCAATTTGTACGACGCGTAGAGCCGATCTTCGAAATCGAAGGACTCGATCCACAACGGCAGACCGGTTTCTTCGTCGAATCCCAGCACGCTCCGGCGGTAGGGCAAGCCGTCGGCCTTGTTGTCGGAATAGCCGACCTGGAAGATCCGCAGGCGGCGGCCGGCGAGAGAAGTCGAGTCCACGCCCGCGGCGGCGACTTGCATCTTTCCCGACGCCTTGCCTTTCGCGACCGCGGTCTGGATCTGGCTCAGCGTGAACCCAAGATGATAATCGTTGATCCGGTGCTGGTGCGGATACAGTTTGTCGATGATCGTCGCATCCAGCGCCAAGCGTTCCACGCCGGCGAGGCCGGCGAAACCGGTCGGGAGCGCCGACAAGTTCTTGGCGCCGTCGCGGTCCGGCACATAGGAAGTTTGCAGGCCGGCGTAGGCGCCGCCAGGCAGCCACCGGCAGTACAATTTCGTCGGCGACTTGACGTACAGCGAGCGGATTTTCTCGGCCGGCAGCAGCTTGCCGCGGACCCGCTCCTGGAGCGTGACGACGGCGGCGTAGGCGTGCAATTTGTCATACGCCTGTGTGGCGCGCGCCAGGCAGCGGTCGAGTTCGGCGGCGGCTTCGGCGGAGGGCGCGACAGTCTCGGCGGCGGCGACCGCCGTCGCAACGGCAAGCAGAGCGGCAAGTGCGAGCCAGGTCTTCATGGGACAATCCTCTCACGCCATTCGGCGGGAGCGCAAAACCAAGATGATCGGCGTGAGAATAACTCGTTCGCCAACTCGTGACAAATCCGGTTATCGCGCCGCCCGTGATGCCGCATTGGCCCGGCGCCCCGGGTCCGTTCGGGAAATCGGACGGTGCAGTGGGGAATTAACTCAAATTTGTTTTGCGTTCGCGCGCCCAGCATGCTATGCTTCCGTTAACCAAGGGTTTTTGTGCAACGAACCGGAATAGAAAAGAGGGGGTGCAGACCGCTCAACTTGCGAAATAACTTCATCTAGAAAAAGAAAGGCTGTCTCTCGGGAGAGCGTCTCGCGCTCGGACCCGGATGGGGACCGCCAAGCGGGAGGACAACAGAAGAATGGCAACGCCAAACCGGCTGGAAGTGAACATCAACGCCGAGGCAGGCTCCGCGGTCGAAATGGTCGCCAACCTGGTGGAGGGGGCGGTCACAAGCCGCGCGACGGACATTCACATCGAACCGCGGCGCGACAACATCAACATTCGCTATCGCGTCGACGGGTTTCTGTACGACGTCGGCCAGGTGAACCTGCAACTCGGCCGCGAAATCATCTCGCGAATTAAGATATTGGCCGACATGGACATCACCGAGCGCCGTCTGCCCCAGGACGGCCATTTTCGGTTCAGCGCCGACGGCGCCGACTACGACATGCGCATCTCGACCGTGCCGACGAATTTCGGCGAGCGGATGGGCATCCGGTTGGCGGAAGGCGGGCGCGCCTTCACCAAGATCGACGACCTGGGTTTGTCGCCGGCGGCCGCCGATATCGCCTCGTCGTTTATCCAGCGGCCGCACGGCATCGTACTGGCGACGGGCCCGGTCGGCAGCGGCAAGACGACGACGTTGTATTCGTTCATCGCCAAAATCAACAAGAGCGAACTCAACGTGATGTCGATCGAGGACCCGATCGAATACCTGATCCCCGGCGCGAGCCAGATCGAAGTCAATTACCGGGTGAATTTCGATTTCGTCCAGGGCTTGCGGGCGATTTTGCGGCAGGACCCGGACGTTATCCTCGTCGGCGAAATCCGCGACGAGGAAACGGCGAAAATAGCCATTCGCGCCGGCATGACCGGCATGCTCGTGCTCTCGACGCTGCATGCCAACGACGCCGTCGGTTCGGTGACGACGCTGGCGAATTTCCAGATCAACCGCTTTCTGATCGCCAATGCGCTGGTCGGCTCGCTGGCCCAGCGCCTCGTGCGGAAAATCTGCCCGAATTGCAGCCGGCCGGCGAAACCCGGCAAGACGGCCAGCGAGTCACTGCACGTGGAGGAAGAGCAATTGCGCGGCTTCAAGCTGCGGCAGGGCGCCGGCTGCGAGCAATGCCTCCAGACCGGCTACGTCGGCCGCACCGGGATTTTCGAGATCTTCAACGTCACGCCCAAACTGCGCTCGATGATCATGCACGGGGCGCCCGAAGAGGAATTGCGAAAAGTCGCGGTTCAGGAAGGCCTGATTCCGTTGCGCGAGGCCGGCCTCGAGAAATTGCGCGACGGCGTCACGACCGTCGAAGAATACGTTCGTATATTTGGGTGAGGAACGGCAACCGAACCTTTGCAACACAACCGTGAGGGAGGGCAGCGATGGAAGAAAATCCAACCGAGAAGAAGGACGAGAGCGCGCCGCCGAAAAAACCGAAGGGCAAGGCCATGCGCGACATCATCCAGGAATCCATCGACAGCAAGACCAAGGAGGACGCGGTCAAAGCCGCACCGCCGGCCCCCGCGGCCGTCGAGCCGGTCGTCGCGCCGCCGCCGTTCGGCGACCGGCCGGCGCGGCGAGCGCGCGGCGCCGCCAACGACATCAATTTCTTCCTGCACCAATTGGGCGTGACCCTCAACTCGGGCCTGCCGCTGGCGCGCGCCCTGCGCATCCTCGGCCCGCGCGTGCATCACGCCGGATTCCGGGCAGCAGTCGCCGAAGTGACCGACGACGTCGAACGCGGCGCGCAATTCTGGGCCGCGTTGGGGAAACATCCGGCCTACTTCAACAAGATGGCGGTCAATATCATCCGTTCCGGCGAAGAGAGCGGCACCCTTGTCGCCGCGATCGATTACCTCGCGGGCTATCGCGACCGCGAGGAAGACGCCGTGCGGGCGATCCAGCGCGCGATCACCTACCCGTTGTTTCTCCTGATCGTCGTGCTCGGCGTCGTGCTGCTGCTCACGACGCTGGTGATCCCGATGTTCGCGCAGCAATTCAAAGCGACCGGCATGACGCTGCCGTTCCCGACGCGGGTGGTGCTGAACATTTCCTCGGTCATGACCAATTTCTGGCTGCTCGTGGCCGTGTTCGTCGTCGCCGGTTACATCATTTACCGGCGCATGGATTTCAGCGCCGGCCTCGCGTATGCGGTTGACCGGGTGAAAATCCGCCTGCCAATCTTCGGGCCCATTCTCGTAAAGATCTATACGACGCAATTTGCGACGATGACGGCGCTGCTGCTCAAAAGCGGCATGCCCGTGCTGCGCGCCCTCGATCTCGTTCGGGAAACGCTGCGCAACGGCGTCTTCCGCAATGCTCTCCTATACACCAAGACGCAGGTCGAAAAGGGCCGGCGGCTCGCCGAGTCGCTGGCCGAGTCGAAGACCTTCCCGCCGATCGTTTCCGACATGGTCGCGGTCGGCGAAGACGCCGGCTCGTTGCCGATCGTGCTCGAAAAGGTGGCGGAGACCTATCAGAAAGAAGTGACGCACGACACGGCGATCATCGGCACGTTGCTCGAACCGATGTTGATCATCATCTTGGGCCTGGTCGTCGCCTTCGTAGCGTTTTCGCTGATCATGCCGTACTTCAAACTGGCCGGCGGCCTGGCCGGCGGCATCGGCCCGCGGCTGACGCCGTAGCGGAAGAAGTCAGGAGGCAGAAGTCAGGAGACAGAAGTTGCAGTTTCGGCGCCGGTTGTTTCAAACAACCGGCGCCGAAACAGTTTTTGCGTGCGGACTGACCGGTCTGACTCCTCCGTCAAGTCTGGTATAATCGAGCGCCCGGCGCCGATCCGCGCCGGGCGCGAGGATCGATGATTTCACCCGAACTAGCGCGGCAGACGATGCTCGATCGGGCGCGGCCGTTGCCGGCGGCGCCGGTCGCGTTGCGCGAAGCGCTTGGGTTGACGCTCGCTGCCGACGTGCTGCCGCTTGACGATCAGCCGCCATTCGACAACTCGGCGATGGATGGCTACGCGGTGCGGGCTGCGGACGTTGCGGGCGCCGCGCGCGAGCAACCGATCGCGCTGACGGTCGTCGAAACGATTCCCGCCGGCTCGTGGCCGGCGCGCATCATTGGGGCGGGGCAGGCTGCGAAGATCATGACCGGCGCGCCGTTGCCTGAGGGCGCCGATGCGGTCGTGCGCGTGGAAGACACCGACACGGCCGCGCCGCAAGTGCGCCTTTTTCACGAGCCGGCGCTCGGCGAAAACATCCGCCGCCGCGGCGAAGATCTGCGGCGCGGCCAGCCGGCCCTGCGCGCCGGGCAACGGTTGACGCCGGCGCGGGTCGGGTTGTGCGCCGCGGCGGGCTGCGCGGCCGTTTTTGTCCATCGCCGTCCACGGATCGGGGTCGTGGTCACCGGCGAAGAACTGGTCGAACCCGGCGAGCCGCTGCCGCCCGGGAAAATCCGCAACTCCAATTCGTACGCGTTGCACGCGCAGATTCTCGAGACCGGCGGCGAACCGGTGCACTACGGCATCGCACCGGACGAACGCCGCGCGACCGCCGCTCTGCTTCGTCGCGCGCTCGGCGAATGCGATATCGTGCTTACCAGCGGCGGGGTTTCCGCCGGCGATTTCGACGTTGTCAAAGATGCGCTCGCCGACGCCGGCGGCGCTATTTTTTTCACCAGGGTCGCGCAACGTCCGGGCGCGCCGCTGGTCGGCGGGGCGGCGGGCGAGACGCTTTTTTACGGCCTGCCGGGCAACCCGGTGTCGGTCATGGTCTGCTTCGAAATGTACGTGCGGCCGGCGATCCGCCGCCTCCTCGGCCGCCAAAACCTGTGGCGGCCACGGCTGACGGGCTGTTTCGAGGAACCGTTCCGCAAACCCGCGGGTTTGACGTTCTGGGCGCGCGTGATCGTCCGGCGCGACGGCGACCGCGTTGCGTTGACCCCCTCGGCGCCGCAAGGCAGCGGCGTTTTGCGCTCGATGGCGCTGGGCGACGGCCTGGCCGAACTGCCGCCGGAAATGACGGTCGCCGGACCCGGCGACCCGCTGACGGTTCACCTTTTCGACAATGACGACTGAAGCCGGCCGCCGCGTGCGCTATCTCCGCCTGTCGGTCACCGACCGCTGCAATCTGCGGTGCGTCTATTGCGCGCCGGACGAGCCGTTCGTCTTTAAACCGCCAGCCGCGATCCTGCGGCTCGAAGAATTGGCGCGGTTCGCGCGGGCGGCGCTCGCGCTCGGCTTCGATGCCATGCGCCTGACCGGCGGCGAGCCGCTCGTCCGGAACAACGTGCTCTGGCTGGCCGCCGAACTCGGAGCGCTGCCGGGACTGCGCGATCTGTCGCTGACCACCAACGGCGTGCTGCTCGCGCCGGTCGCCGACGCGCTGCGCCGCGCGGGCGTGCGGCGCGTGAACATCAGCCTGGATTCGCTGGACCCGGCGCACTATGTCGCTTTGACGGCCGGGCAGGATATCGGGCCGGCGCTATCCGGCGTCGACGCCGCGCTGGCCGCGGGGCTGCACCCGGTGAAGATCAACGCCGTGATCCACGATGCCACGCTCGACGAACTGCCGCAATTTATCGAATTCGTCGCGCGGCGGCCGTTGCACGTGCGATTCATTGAGCGAATGAATCTCGCGGATTTCGCCGGTCATCGGCGCGGGCAGGGGACCACCGGCCGCCTGCTGCGAGCGATCGCCGCCGCGGGTTTCGCTCCCGCCGCATCGCCCGTGGG
>CAZHPN010000188.1:0-11251 GCA_964534375.1 uncultured bacterium
TGCCGCGTGAAATCTTTGCACCAGAACAAGAAACAAAGGAATAGTAGTACAGAGAGCACAGCGAATCAAACATTATTAGGCTCTGTACTACTATCCGCGAATTTCTTCGCTCGGCGCGAAGAATTTGGAAAGTTGAATACAACCGCAGATTACGCCGATGAACGCAGATTAGCGTGGCGGGCCGGGGCGAAATTTCGGCCGCCGAAATTTCGATTTCCCGGCCCGCAAATCTGCGCCAATCTGCGCAATCTGCGGCTAAAGAAAAATCATTTGGTTGCGGCCGAAGGCCGCGCTAAGATCTCTGTGTCTCTGTGGTTCAATCCAAAATCGTCCGCGGCCTCACCCGCCGGGAAACAGGTCGTGCAGAATCTGCAGGATGGTGACGATCTTGGTCTTCAAGCCGGTCGGGTCGGCGTCGTAATAGCTCTTGCCGAAATCGATCGACAGGAACGACCAATCCGGAATGATCGCCGGCAACCCGAAGGCCGTCAGCAGGGGATTCAAATATGACAGCAGGAACGGATGCGGCACGCCGTGGTCGATGTCGTACGCCGTGTAGTCGAGGAAGCTCGCGGCCAGGTGCTGCAACACGCCCTGGATGGCCCAGGCCACCTGGTTCTCGCTCGGGGTGAGATCGCCCCACGACGGCACGATCAACGGGTCGTTGGGGTTCCATTGGTGCGTGCCGCTGAGGTCGTCATAACCGAGCACGGTGCCGGCCGGAGTGCCGCTCTCCTTCGTCATCATCGTGAAGGTTTCCGAGGCGTGCAGGAAGCCCAGGCCGGCCTCCAACCCCGCGGCCTTCCACGGCGCCGCGTTGTCTTTGAGCGTGAGGAAGTCCGGGAACAGCGGGTTGTCGAAAAGTTCGAGCAACAGATTGACGAAATTGCCGAACACGACGTCGAACGACCCGTGGAAATCGAAGCCCACGATCTCGAAAATGACGCCGAGTTCGCAATCCAGATTCAGCGCCGGCACATGCGCAAGCAGGCCGCCGATCGAGCCGGCCCAGGCCTCGGCCGCCACCGCCGCGGTCAGGTCGAAGTTGCCGTTGGGGTTGGCCACCTGGGCGAAATTGAGAATGATCGGCATCGAAGCCAACGGGTAGACGATCGTGGGATCGTTCGCGCGCAACCACTCGACCTCGGCGATGGCCTCATTCGCGGAGTCGACGTAGGCGGAGTTGATGATAATGTCCACCAGTTCGTCAAAGAAACCCTGACCGGTTTGCGGCTCGTCGAATTTCGTCGGCGGCTGGTAGCCTTTGATCGCGGCCGCCACGTAAGAAACGATGATGGAAATCGTGTCGAATTGGTTCAACGTGTCGGCTAGCGTCAGACCATAGCGGCAATTGACCGCGTCCGGGTCGATGCTCAAGCCCTGCTGGAACTGCAGCGCCGACAGGCCGCCGTTGCCCGTGAGCAACAACTGTTTGCCGGCTTCGCAATACGGCTCGGCCGGCGACGGCGAGGTGTCGTCGTCCGCTGGCGAAGCGTCGTCATCGTCCGGCGAGGCGTCGTCGTCCGCCGGCGTAACGTCGTCATCTGCCGCCGTGGAACTGCTCGATTTGCTGCTGCTGGCGCACGCGGCCGCCAACATGACGATTGCGGCCAAAAACACAACGATTAGGGCGAAGCGTCTAACAAATAACATGAATGTCTCCCCTAGCACGATAGACTCAAGGTCCACATCATAAAAGCCTTCAAACCGACAAGCAATAGCAAGTTCCAGGCATTGCGAATTCTAAACAAAGTTGTGGTTGCCGCGGTCTCGTTCCGTTGGAGGCTTGACGTTCGCTCCGCAGTAGCGTGAAATGCGAATGAGACGGGCGGACGTTCCAGATTGCCGCGGTTTTGCGCAATCCGCTCCCAGGAAAGGTAAATAACGAATGAAGACTGTTCATTTCTTGATGCTGTCGCTTTGCCTAGCCGCGGTCGGCGCGTTTTTGTGGGCCTGCGTCGACAGCCCCGCGGCGACCAATGGCGGTTGCACCACCAGTGAATTGGCGTGCGGCGGCAAGTGCTGCCCCGACAACGTTCACTACGCGTGCGCTTCGACCGGCTGCGTGCTGACCAGTTGCGACGAAGGTCTGATGATGTGCGGTCCCGGCTGCATTGCCGTTACGGCGGTTTGCTGCAGCCAGGTGACCGGGCTCAGTTGCGAAACCGGCGAGACTTGCTGCGGGGCCGGCTGCATACCGCTGTTCACCTCGTGCTGCTCCAACGGCCACTACTGCCCGGAGGGCACCGTCTGCTGCAACAACGGCACGCAATGTTGCCAGTAGCCGCGCGCGGCTGAAGCCCGGAACTCGCCGTCGCCGATTATCGTCCGCTTCGCGGCGCCGCTCGGCGTCAGTTGCGCAACCGCCCGTCCGACCTATACTTGGTTGGGCCGTGGTTGATACGGCGGGTCGGTTGTGCTAAAAGCGGGCCGTGCGAATGACGGGGAGGGGGCTCCGATGCTCGAACGTTGGCGGAAATATTGGCCGGATGCCGTGCTGGCGGGCTTGATTCTGTACGCCTGCCTGCTCGGCTTCGCCACAGTCGACGAACTCATGGGCTGGGGCCTGATCACCCCGTACTTCAAGTAAAGCGAGGACAGCAACATGTTTCACGGCATCGGTTTCGGCGAACTGCTCGTCATTCTGGTGATCGTCATTATCGTTTTTGGCGTGGGCAAACTGCCGGAAGTCGGCCGCGGCCTGGGCAAGGGCATCCGCGAGTTCCGCGAGGCGACCAAGACGGAAGAAGAGAAGATCCGCGATCGGGAAGACAAAGCGCGGATCACGGCGGAAGCGAGCAAGACCGAAGACCCGAACAAAACCACCGACAAGCCGGCCTGAAGCGGCGACGGCCCGCCAGCGAATAATGGGAATCATGGGAAGCCCGGGAAGCCTGAGACGGCTTGCGCGGGCTTTGTGCCTTCAACACCAATTTGGGCGCTGAAAAGGGCCTGCGACTAGATAGGTCTTATAGGTCCTATAGGTCGTATAGGCCCTATCGAGACTGTCGATTTTCTCGGATTGATCGATTTTGGCGAACGCGTCCCCCGCATAATGGCGAATGGCGAATGCAGAATCGCCGACGCGGCCCGAAATTCGCCATTCGCCATTCAACATTCAACATTTCGGTTTGCGCGCCCCAAAAAACTCAAGTTCGCAGCGATCGGTGGTCGGCGGTCGCGTGCGGAAGCGTAATCTTGTCGACAGTCTCTATCGCGCCGATGATTCGCATAATTCCCAGGCTCATCTGCCTCGCAGGGTCATCGAGGTTTTGAGGATATCCGACAGCACCCCGGCCGCGGTGACCAGGCCGCCGGCCCCCGCGCCTTGCACGATCAGCGGGTAATCGTGGTGCCGTTCGGTCGTGAAGGCGACGAACGCTTCGGTGCCGCGCAGGCGCGTCGCCGGGTGGTCCATCGGCACGTCGAGCGGGCCGACCTCGACCAGCGAGCGGCCGTCGCCGGGCCGCGCGCTCGGGTCGACGCGCGCCAGATATCGCAAAATCCGGTTTTCCTGCCGCAGCCGGTCGAGGCGGGCGCCGATCACCGCGTCGTAACCCTTTAGCGCCTCGTAAAATTCGGCCAGCGGCATCGGCCGCAGCATTTCCGCCGGCACCAGCGGCTCGACGCGAATGTCCGCGAACGCCAGCGGCAGGCCGAGTTCGCGCGACAGAATCAGCGCCTTGCGCGCCGCGTCCGTGCCCGACAGATCGTCTTGCGGATTGGGCTCGGTGTAGCCCAATTCCCGGGCTTTGCGCGTCGCCTCGGAAAGCGGCACGCCGCGCATGATTTCGTTGGTGATATAGCCGAGCGTGCCCGAAAACGAACCCTCGATCAGCAGCGCGTGGTCGCCGGTGCGCACCAGGTTTTTCAGCGTCTCGATCACCGGCAGGCTCGCGCCGACCGTCGTCGAATAGAGATAGCCGCGGTGGCTGCGGCGCGCCGCGTCCATCAGCCGTTCGCGGTCCGGCCACGGAATGGTCAGCGGCTTCTTGTTCGCGGCGACGACGTGAATGCCGCGCGCGAACGCCTGCTCGTACAATTCCTCCATGCCGTCGGCGCCCGAACAATCGACCAGGATCGGCACCGGCAGCCGGCGCAACTGGTCCAGCAACGGCGTCAAATCGCCGAAGCCCGGGGCGCGGGCCGGCGCGGCGGCGAGGATTTCTTCCCATTTGTCGAGGTCGATGCCCTCTTCGTGGAAAACCACGCGGGCGCTGTCGCCGATGCCGACCACGCGCAGCGACACCTCGTTGTCGCGTTCGAGCCGCGCGCGTTCGTCGCGGATCTGCCGCAGCAGGCAGCCGCCGACCGTGCCCTTGCCGAGCAGCAGCAGCGAGACTTCCTGGTGCGCGAAATTGAACGCCGCGTGCACGGTGCGCACCGCCACCTGCGTGTCCGCCGCGTCGATCACGCACGAGATCGAGCGCGAACTGGCGCCTTGCGCGATGGCGCGAATCGGCACGCCGACCATGCCGAGCGATTGGAAAAAGCGGCCGTCGACGTTCACCGTGCGGCCCATCGCTTCGGCGACGAGGGTCAGCAGCGTCACGGGTTGCCGCACGTCGGTCGGCTCGACTTCGCCGCGGTGCAACTCCATCGCCAACTCTTCGTGGATCGCGGCCGTCGCGCGTTCGACGTCGGAAATGCGCACGGCCGCCGCCACCGCCTGCCCGTGCGCGCTCAGCGACGCCATCCAGATCGTGACGCCCGCGTTTTCCAGCGCCGTCAGCACGCGTCCGCTCACCTGCGCGCGCATGGCGATGCGGCGCACCTGCACGCCCAGCAGCGCCAGGTTCTCGATCGAGGTCACCGACGTCGCGGAGTTTTCGTCTTCGGCCCCCTGGGCGTCGATCAACGTGCCGGGGTCGTCCGGCTGCATCGTATTGCGGATGCGCATCGCGATGCCGGATTCGATCAGCGGAATCATCGTGCGCGGGTGGAACATCGGCGCGCCGAAGTCGACCAATTCGAGCGCTTCCATGTAACTCAGGCGCGCGAGCGGGTACGCGTCGGCGACGATGCCCGGGTCGGCGGTCATGACGCCCGAGACGTCCGTCCAGATCACAACCTCTTCCGCGGCGAGCCAGCGCGCGAGCATCGTGGCCGTGTAATCGGAGCCGTTGCGGCCGAGGGTCGTCGTGCGGCCATCGACCGTGCGGCCGAGAAAGCCGGTGGTGATCGGCGCCTTGCCGTCCCAGCCGGCCGCGAGTTCGGCGAGCCGCGCGCGCGTCGCGTCTTGATCGACCATCGCGGCGCCGAAGCGGTCGTCGGTGACCGTCCAGTCGCGCGAATCGACGAACACCGCCGGGATGCCGCGGGCGACGAGCAACTCCGTCAGCACCGCGCCGCTCAGCCGTTCGCCGAACGACATCACCAGGTCGAGGGTCTGGGCCGTTTGCTCGCGCAGCAGGCTGACGGCGTAGAGCAATTGGCGCAGGGGGAGGAGCAGCTCGCGCACGGTCGGCGTGATCGACGGCTTGTGCGCGGGCTTGCCGTGCTGTTGCTCGAACTGGCGCAGAATCATCAGGCCGTTCGAGGTGGTCAGATCCATCACCTCGTCGACGATTCGTTCGGCGCCGGTCAAATCGCCGCCGGCCGCCATTTCGGCCGCTTCGAGCAACCGATCCGTCGTGCGTTCCATCGCCGAAACCACTACCGCGATCGGGCCTTCGCGAAATGAACGCACGATGATTTCGATCGCGCGCGTGAGCCGGTCCGCCGAACCGACGGACGTGCCGCCGAACTTGAGCACGCGGTATTTTTTCGCGGGCGCGTTCTGCGGCGCTTCGGTGGATGCGTCGCTCGGCGTTTCCTTCTTCTTCATCGCTTATTCCTTTTCCAATTCGACGCGCCGCCGAAATTCGACGACCATTTCGCTCAGCGCGTCCGTATCGATCAAAAACGAATCGTGGCCGTGAGGCGAATCGAGCCGGCGCAACTCCGCGTGCGGCAGCAGCCGCGCCAGTTCCTCTTGCTCCTCGGGCGGGTAGAGCACATCCGACGGAATCGACACGACCAGCGCCGGCTGCCGGACGCCGCGCAGCGTTTCTTCGTAGCCGCCGCGGCCGCGCGCTACGTCGTGCGCGTCCATCGCTTCGGTCAATTTCATATACGTGCAGGCGTCGAAGCGGTCCACCAGCTTGCGGCCCTGGTGGCGCAGGTAGCTCTCGACCGCGAACAGGCCCGTTTCGTCTTGCGGCCGGCGGTCGAATCGTTGGTCGAAACTCGCGCGGCTGCGGTACGTGCACATCGCGATCATGCGCGCGACGGCGAGGCCCGCCGCCGGCGGCGATTCCGGCGCATAGCGGCCGTCGCGCCAGAGCGGATCGGCGCAGATCGCCTGCCGTTGGGCCTCGGACAAGCCGATGCACCACGCGGAATGCCGGCCGGAGACGGCGATCGGGGCGACCGCGCGAACCAGCGCCGGATAGAGCAGCGGCCATTCGAGCGCCAGCATGCCGCCGAGCGAGCCGCCGAGCGCCAGTTGCACGCGGCGCACGCCCAGATGCTGCAGCAGGGCGAATTGCAGGCGCACCATGTCGCGCACGGTGACCGGCGGGAAATCGGGGCCGTAGCGCCGGCCGGAAGCCGGATCGATCGCGGTTGGCCCGGTTGTGCCATAGCAACTGCCGAGCAGATTCGCGCAGACGACGAAGTCGCGGTCCGGATCGAGCGCGCGGCCGGGCCCGAACATGCCGGCCCACCAGCGATCCGCATCCGCCGAGCCGGTCAGGGCGTGGCAGACGACGACCGCGTTGTCGCCGGCTTCGTTCAGCACGCCCCACGTGCGGTAGGCGACGCGCACGGGCGCCAGCCGCCGGCCCGCTTCGAGTTCGACGCCGTCGGGCAGGTCGAAGAACCGCGTTTCAGGCGAGACGAGGTTTTCGAGGTCCGCGCCCATGCTGCTCCTTTAGACGAGGCGGAAGGCGTCGTCGAAGTCCGCCGTGATGTCGTCGATGTGCTCGATGCCCACCGACACGCGAATATGATCGGGCGTCACGCCGGCGGCAAGCTGTTCCGCGGCGGACAATTGCTGGTGCGTTGTCGACGCCGGGTGGATCACCAGCGTTTTCGCATCGCCGACGTTCGCCAGGTGGCTGGCCAGTTTGACCGCATTGATGAAGCGCACGCCCGCTTCGAGCCCGCCGCGAATGCCGAACGACAGCACGCCGCCGAACCCGTGGCGCAGGTATTTTTTCGCCAGCGCGTGATACGGATGATCGGCCAGGCCCGGGTAGCTTACCCAGGCGACCTGCGGGCGCCCGGTCAGCCAGGTCGCCAACGCCAGGGCGTTGTCCGCATGGCGCTGCACGCGCAACGACAGCGTTTCGAGCCCCTGCAAAAACAGGAACGCGTTGAACGGGCTGAGCGCCGGCCCGAGGTCGCGCAGCCCCTCGACCCGCGCGCGCATGATGAAGGCGATGTTGCCGAACGCGCTTTTCGGGCCGAACACGTCGTTGAACACCAGGCCGTGGTAGCCCGGCGACGGCTCGGTGAACGCCGGGAATTTGCCGCCGCCCCAGTCGAAGCGCGCCGCGTCGACGATCACGCCGCCGATCGACGTGCCGTGCCCACCGATCCATTTGGTCGCCGAGTGCACAACGATGTCCGCGCCGAAATCGAGCGGCCGGCACAAATACCCGCCGGCCCCGAACGTGTTGTCCACCACCAGCGGAATGCCGTGGTCGTGCGCGATGGCGGCGAGCGCCTCGAAATCCGGCACGTTGTACCGCGGATTGCCGATCGTTTCGAGGTAGATCGCCTTGGTTTTGGCGTCGATCGCCCGGCGGAAATCGGCCGGATCGTCGCCCTCGACGAACCGCACACCGATGCCCAGGCGCGGCAGCGTCACCTTGAACAGGTTGTACGTGCCGCCGTACAGATAGCTGGTCGCGACGACGTTGTCGCCGGCCTGGGCGATGGTCGCCAGCGTGAGAAACTCGGCCGACTGCCCGCTCGCGGTGGCCAGCGCGGCGGCCCCGCCTTCGAGCGCCGCGATCCGCTTTTCGAACGCGTCGGTCGTCGGGTTCATGATCCGCGTGTAGATGTTGCCGAATTCCTGCAAGGCGAAGAGCCGCGCGCCGTGCTCGGCGCTGTCGAAGACGTAGGAACTGGTCTGGTAAATCGGCATCGCGCGCGCGTTCGTGCCGGGGGCCGGCTCCTGGCCCGCGTGGACCTGCAGCGTTTCAAAATGATACGAACGGTTTTTTGCCAGCGTCATCGGCGACGGCCTCCTCGTTTCGAAACCAACGCGAATCGCCAATCCCTACTTCAACCACGGGAGTTTGTCCAGATTGGCGCGCCGTGGCTGCGCCGCGCCCAGGCGCAAGGTGGGGCGCTGGGAGTCATGGGAGTTCTGGAAAATCTGGGAAATGCGCGGCGCCGCGTCGCACAACTTGTGTTGTTTTCGTCGACTCTGCGAACGACGGCCGGCTTCCGGCTGCCGACTTTTTCCTTTTTCCTTTTTCCTTCCCCCGCTCAGCCCGCCCAGCGCCACGTCAGCGCCAGCAACCCGGCGACGATGAAATGCAAATCGACGATCATGTCGCGCTTGAGCGTCGCCATCTTCGCCGGCCACCGCGTGAATTCCACGAGCAGGAACTCGCCGAGGATCCACACCGCCAGCGGCCACGCCAGGCCCGGCAGCCAGCCGAGCGCGGCGGTCACAAAGAGCCCCGCGGCGAGGCCGACGATCGAGAAGCGCAGCAGCGTTCGCGTGCGTTGCGGGCCGAAGATCAGCGGCACGGTTTCGCGGCCCACCAGCCGGTCGGCGGCCATGTCGGAGAGGTCGAGAAAGACCGAGCGGATGCCGGTGACCATGAACAGAAACAGAAACGCCAGGATCAGCCGGCGCCAATCGCGCGTCTCGGCGACGAAGAACAACGGGAAAATGCTGACCAGCGCCCACGCCGAGGCGATGAAGACGTTTTTGCTCGCCGCCAGGTCTTTCAGGCGGCGGAAGCCGAAAACGCCCATCCAACTTTTCGGCACGACCCGCACGGAGTACAGCACGCCGACGATCGACGCCGCCAGCACGATGAGAAACGGGATCACGCCGAGGTGGAAGCCGAGCCAGATCGAAACGAGGCCCGAGCCCAGGCCCACCGGCCACAGCCAGAGCGTGTGCCGGCGATAGAACGTCTGCCGCTTCGGGTCGTCGCGGAACTTGTCGACGCCGGTTTCGGTGAAGCGATTGAGCACGTGCATCGACAGCACGTACAACGCGACCAGCAGGAAGAAATCGAAACGGAACGGCACGCCCAGCAGCGCCGCGCCGACGTAGGCGAGCGAGCCCGCGGCGAGGCCGGTCGTCGCGTGCGTCGCCGCCAGCGCCTCGAGCAGCCGCCGCGCCCGCGCCCGCCCCGGCCGCAGCTCTTCTTCTTCGAGTTCCCGCAGCCGGGTCATGACGCGGTCGATGATCCAACTCGGCGTGCTGGCGCCGGCCGTGACGCCCACTTTGTCGTACGGCGTGAAGTCGATGCCTTCGAGTTCCTCGGCGACCTCGATCTGCCAGGTCGGCAGGCCGAGTTCTTCGGTGATGGCCGCCAACCGGCGCGTGTTGCCGCTGTTGCGGCCGCCGACGACCAGCATGGCCTGCACGTGTTTGGCGAGGTCGCGCACTTCCTCCTGTTTGAGCTCGGTGGCGTTGCAGATCGTATGTCGAACTTCGAGCCGCGCGAATTTCGGTTGGACGTGCTCGATCAATTGCTGGTACCGCTCGCGATTGGCCGTCGTTTGCGCAACGAGCGTCAGCGGCGCGTCCGGCGACAGGCCCAGCGCGTCGAATTCCGCCTCGTCGCGCACGACAAAGCACGGCCGGCCGCGCGCGGCGCCGACCAGACCCACGACCTCCGGGTGCTCGGCGTCGCCGAAGATGACGATCGTGCGGCCCTCGGCGGCCTGCCGCTCGACCGTCGTCTGCACCGCGCGCACCTTCGGGCAGGTGGCGTCGAGCAGCGCCAGGCCGCGCGCGCTCAACTCCTCGATCACCGGCGGCGGCACGCCGTGCGTGCGAATCACCGCCATGCCGCTGCGGATGTCGTCGAGGTTGTCGGTGCAGCCGATGTCGCGCAGCTTCAGCAACTCGATCACCTGCGGGTTGTGCACCAACGGCCCGTACGTCGTGATCCGCTCGTGCCGCGAGCCGCTCTCCGACAACACCATGTCCACCGCCCGGCGCACCCCGAAACAAAAACCCGCGCTCTCGGCGAGGACGAATTTCATGACGCGGACCTCCCGGCGGCTGCCGCCGCCGGGGAAGTATAACCGGGAGGGTGGATGAAGACGACCCGTAAGTGACTAGCGCCCGCGCTCCCCGCGACGGTCGACGAGCCACGCATCGTACCTATTTGATCAGAATTATTGACTTCATCTCCGAACCTCAATAAGGTCCCGAACTGGAGGCGGTCATTGGGCGGCTGCCCGATTCTGGTTTTCGGGATCAACAACGGCCTCTACATCGAGGGCGAATAATGGCGGGCCTGATCACGCCGGCGCAGGATTTCATCGCGAACGTCAAAGGTCGGTTTTCCACTGTGCTGGCCGATCCGCCGTGGCGTTTTTCCAATCGAACCGGGAAAATGGCACCGGAGCACCGCCGGCTCAGCCGCTACGAAACGCTCACCCTGCACGAGATCATGGAAATCCCGGTGCCGTTGGTCGCCGCGGAGAAAAGTCACCTTTACCTGTGGGTTCCGAACGCGTTGCTGGCCGAAGGCTTGGCGGTCCTGAAGGCGTGGGGGTTCACGTACAAGACCAATATCGTCTGGCACAAAGTGCGCAAAGACGGCGGACCGGACGGCCGGGGCGTCGGCTTTTATTTCCGCAATACGACGGAAATGGTGCTCTTCGGCGTGCGCGGACATCTGCGCACGCTCGACCCCGGGCGCAAACAGGTGAATATCATCCGCACCGAAAAGCGCGAGCACTCGCGAAAGCCGGATGAGCTTTACGACGTGATCGAGACCTGCAGCCCCGGCCCATATCTCGAACTCTTCGCCCGCGGCGAGCGCCCGGGCTGGGCGCAATGGGGCAACCAGGTGGAAAACTACGAGCCGACCTGGGCCACGTACGCCAACCACTCGCGCCGGCGTTCGGCCGAGCCGCAGGTTCTGGACTTGTTCGGCGACGGCAAGCCGATGCGGAGGGCCCGCCGCTGATCCGCCGCCGGATTTCGCGCCGGCCCCGCGCCGCGCTGTCGCTGACAGTTAAACAAGTCCGCAGTAGTAGCAGCTAAAGATGTCCGCTT
>CAZHPN010000189.1:0-11184 GCA_964534375.1 uncultured bacterium
TTGGCTTTGGCGTTGACCGCCCAGCCGTTGGCGTCGAGCAGGGGGCCGAGATTGCGCTGCCGCAGCTTCAACGCCGCGATCAGCATCGACGGGCCCGAGATCATGAACACGAGGCCGACGAAGCCCAGCGGCATCCAGAGGCCGAGGCCGAAGAACGAATTGAGCAACGCGCCCAACGCCGCGGTGATGCCGCCGACCGCCACGCCCAGCGCGGCGATCGTCCCGATATCGAATTTCCCTTTGGGCGTCGGCACGTGAACCGCCGACGCCGGCGGCGCGGGCTGGTCCGCGTCGCCCGCGGCGACCGACTCGACCGCCGTGGTCTTCAGCTTGTCGACCGCGGCGGTGTCGGCGGCGGCCGCGCGCTTCGCCACCTGCTCCTCGACCCAGCGAATGGCCCGCTTGTACGGCCCCCAAAACGCCTCGCGGATGCTGATCGGGTTCTCGACGATCTTCACCACCGTCGCGTCCCAGTCGCGGCCCCGCCCATCGTAAAACACGCCGTTGCGGCCGACCGTCAGATTGTCCGATTCGCCGTCGGTCACGGCCGCGACGATCGACATGCGTTCGCCCGACGCGCGCCGCACGCAATCGCAGTAAATGAGGAAACTGCGGCTGAGGTGCGACATCGTCAGGTGTTTCGCCACGTCATCCACGTGGATGCACAATTCGCAGCTTCGTTGATCGAGATACAGCGTTCCCGCCTGGAAAATCGCCTTGCGCCGTCCGCTGTAGAAATCGCGGAACGAGACGAAATTGTTCAACAGGCGCAGCAAATCGCGCCGGTAGCGCACCAAGCGATCCACGGACGCGATCGCGTCGAATTCCGGCTCCAGCGCCTTGTCTTGGGCGATCAGCCCGGTCAGCGTCTCCCGTTGGCCGCCGCTCAAGATCGTGCGAATGCGGTCGAGCCCCAGCTTTTCGACCGACACCACGGGTTTCGCGTCCCGCCACGCAAAGTGCGGCGCGAACTTCTCCTGCAGGACCGCCCATTGCGATTCGGTCAACGTCGCGGCGTCGCCGAGCAGCGGCGCCACGACCTGCGCGCGGAATGCGGCGGCTGCGGCAGCCCAGGCCGGGTTGACGCCCTCGCCCAACGGCAACGGCCGCTCGGCCGCAATGCGCGCCAGCGGCAACGCGGCGACCTCGAGGGCGGCGGCAGTCAATTCTTTCGCGGCGAGCGTTGAAAAGACCTTTTCGTCCGGGTTGAGCGCGTCGGCCGAGCGCGGCTCGAACGCCGCCAGCCGGCAGCGGACGAAATAATCCTCGATCTTGGGCCGCAGGGCGGCGAACGCCGTGGCGGCGTCGGCGGTCGCCTCGCCCAGCGGCTTTAACTCCGGCCGTTCGTCCGCTTGCCGCTGCCAATCGGCGTACGCCTGGCACTCGGCGAAAAACCGGTCGGCGGTCTCTTGATTCACGCCGGGTTTGCCGCTGCGATCGGTCTGACCGCCCAGGCATTCGATAATGTCTTCGATGACCGAGGCGGTCGGCTCCTCGGTCGACTCGGCGGGCAGCACGCCGTCGCCGTTGAAATCGGTTTGCGAGAAGACCTTGGCGGTGTCCGCGGTGTCCTCGGCGCCGATCGCCGTCGCGTCCGCTTTGCCGAGACTGGCCAGAATGCGCTTGGCGGAGGCGAGAATCCGTTTGCCGTCGGGCGTGGCGTCGTTGATCGCGTCGAGGGGCAGAACGTCGCCCGGCGTCATCAACAGGTCCGGATCCTTGAGCCGTTCCACCGTCCATTGCGCCGCCGCGATGAGTTCCGACGCCCGAATGCGGCCGTCCTTGTCGCCGTCGATCAGGGCCAGCGTGTCGGGGTCGAGAGACAGGCCGTGCGTCGGGCAGCTCAGGGCCATCCACAGCTTTTGATCGAGTTCGCCAAGCGCCGCGATATCCGCGCCGGTGTCGAATTTCACCTGGTCGAAGCCGCCGGCGCGAAAGAAATTCCAACGGCGCGGGCCCGCCTCCTCGTTCGCCTTCTCCATTACGCTCTCCTCGTCGGACTATTTTTTTCTTTGTTTCGTCTTGCGACGCGCGAAGACGGCGGGCGACGCACAGCCGGGGCGGCCGCCCTGCCGGCACCATGACAGATTAACCATGCCCGACCGCGCCGGGAAGTTATTGTCGAATCAAATTTTCGCTAGTCTTCGCCGAATTTCGCGGCGAAAAGGTCCGTCAACGCCTGCACGGCGCGCGCCGCGTCCGGTCCGCCGGCCCGGATCTGCACGACGCTGCCCCGGATCGCGCGCAACTCGATCATGCTCATGATGCTTTTGGCGTCCGCCGCGCGGCCGTTGAACGAAATCTCCAGCGTGCAATCAAAGGCGGCCAGCAGCTTCACGATTTTCCCGGCGACGCGCAGGTGCATGCCCATTTGATTCGTCAAGGCGATTTCTCGTTCGATTTCCACTTCGCTCCACCGCACGTTCAACGCCCAATATGCGCCGTCGACAACGAAAACGGAATCGATATCCGGCACGAACGAGTAATTTTCTTGCAAATATTCGGCGAAAAAGCGGCGGCGGGGTTTGGTGAATCGGCCCCATCGGCATCTTAACGTTTTCTTAACGCGCGGCGGCTTCGTCTTTACAACATTTTGAGCGGCAGGTGCGCACGTTTTCTCACCGGGATATCGGCGATGGCGACGCCTGTTACGCCAGGCTCCCGGCAGAACCGTTCTGAAAAACTGCGAAAGGAGACGTGCCATGCGGATGACCTATCTTAAGGCGATCGGAATCGCTCTCGTCTGTTGCCTCGCGGTCGCAACGAACGCGGTCGCTGACTCGGCGCCCCAAGGCCAGCCCGCTCCGGCGACGACGCCGCCGGCCGAACCTCCGGCGACGACAACGACGGCGGAGGCGGCGGCGCCCGCGCCGGCGAAGACGCCGCCGGACGCGGAAAAGAAACCCGCGACGCCGACCGAGCCCTTCGCATTCGCCGACTATTCGTGGGTTCCCGGCAACGCCGGCGCCAGCGAGCGGCCCTTGACATGGGGCCCCTTCACCGGCGAGGTCCGGGTCGATGTGGCCTACAACTACAGCTTCAATCGGCCGAAGGATGACACCATTTCCGGGTCCAGCGAGTGGTTTCGCCACAACGAATTTCAACTGACGGATCTCGCGTTCGGCGGCGACTTCCTTTATAAGAACGTGCAGGCGCGGATCATGGCGCAGTTCGGCTTGTACTCGGAGACCAACCCGCGCAACGATGTGAGCCCGAGCCGCGGTCAATGGAACCTCGCCGACGCCTATCGCTACCTCTCCGAGGCGTACGCCGGTTACCACATCGACGTGCTGCACGGCATCAACGTCCAGGCCGGCATCTTCATGTCGTACATCGGCCTCTGGAGCTACTACAATTTCGACAACTGGACCTATCAGCCGTCCTACGTGTCGTCGAACACGCCGTGGTTTTTCAACGGCATGCGCGTGCAAATCTTCCCGACCGACACCCTGAAAATCGAGCCGTGGATCATTAACGGCTGGCAGTCCTACGGCGAGTACAACGAGGCGCCGGGCGTGGGCATGCAGATCGAATGGCGCCCGCACGTCGGCTGGTTCGCGCTCGTCGGGAACCAGTACACCGGAACCGACACGCTCGGCCTGGCGCGCCGCAAGCGCTTCCATACCGACGACAGCTTCATGTTCAAGTACCTGGACAAGCCGGAATTGGGCCTGGATAAGGCCGCATTTTCGCTGACGACGGACGCCGGCTGCGAATCGGGCGACGGCGTCAAGTGTTCGAACCAATACTTCCTGGGCTTCATGGCCTACAACCGCTTCTGGTTCTACCACGACTACTTTGGGTTCACCTTCGGCGGCGGCGCGATTACGAACCCGGGCCGTTACATCGTGCTCTTGCCGCCGATCAACGGCGCGACGGCCATCTCCGGAACCCCTTACTTCACCGAAAACCCCGGCAACAAATACATGGCCTGGGACACGCAGGTGGCCTTTGACATCATGCCGCGCCCGTTCGTGACGTTTCGCCTCGAATACAATTATCGCGCGGCGAGCGTCCCCTATTTCACCGGCCGCGGCGGCGTCACCCCTCCCGGCGGCAACCAGGGCGCGCCGGGGTCGCTGGTTCCCGGCTGGTCGCCCGATCTCGTGAAGACCGAGGCTCGCGTCGGCGGGGCGATGATGGTCAAGTTCTGATCCGAGTTCCGCGGCCGAGCGTACTCCGGTAACCATCGCTCGGCTGCGGTCCGCCTCAAATCTCGCCGCAACCCCGCGCGGAGCGGAGTTGCGGCAAAGATTAAGCGCTCAATCGCGGAGATTGAGATTTCGGGCGCCACTGGCGATGCGGCGAACGCTTGCGTATTCTAAGCCGATGATCGCGTCGCGACCCGATGTCTTTCTCGTGCTCGTCCCGCCGTTCGGTCTGGAAGCGCCGCCGCTCGGATTGGCCTGCATCGCCGCCGCCTTGCGCGCGGCCGGGCGCGTCGTTTGCGTCCGCGATTTCAACGTCGAATTGCACGCCCGTTTTACCGAAGAATTGGGCCATTTGTGGGCGCCGGAAAACAAGGCGGCGTGGGTGTTTGCGACGCGCCACCGCGCAACGATCGCCGCGTTCGGCGACGCGTTCGACCGCCTGGCCGAGGAGATCGCCGACGCCGCGCCCGCCATCGCCGGGTTTTCCGTACACAGCGACAACCTCGCCGCGACGATCGAGTTGATCGGCCGCGTGCGGTCGCGCCGGCCCGCGACGAAAATCATTGTCGGCGGCATGGGCGTTTTTTCCGCGCGCGGCCGCGAGGCGTTTCCCGCAGGCTTGGTCGATGCATTCGCCGTCGGCGAAGGCGAACGCACGGTCGTCGAGTTGGTCGACGCCTTGCTCGCGGGTCGCGACGCCGACGACGTCGCGGGCGTCGCCGCGCCGGGAAAGCCATTCCGCGGCCGGCCGGTTGCCGAATCGCTCGATGATTTTCCGATTCCGAATTTTGCCGATTTCGACCTGACAAAATACGCGACGCCGAATCTGCCGATCGCGTTCAGCCGCGGCTGCGTCAAAGGCTGCGCGCTGTGCGGCGACCGCGCGTTGATGGGGCGATTCCGCACGCGCAAGGCCGAAAGCGTGTTCGCCGAGATCAAACGCCACGTCGAGACGCTCGGCGCGCGCGACTTCATGGTCGTTGATTTGCAGATCACGCAGATGATGGACGAGGTCGTGCGGCTCGCGGAATTCATCGCCGCGGCCGGCATCGAGATCCGCTGGAACGCCAACGCCGCCGTCGGCCCCGAACTGACGCCCGCCGCCCTCGCCGCCCTGCGCCGCGCCGGCTGCACGAATCTGACGCTCGGCGTCGAATCGGGCAGCGACGCCGTCTTGCGCCGCATGAACAAAGGCGTAACGGCGCAGCAAGCCGCCGAGGCCCTGCGCGCCGTGAAGGGCGCGGGGTTGCGCGCCTGGATCAACATCGTGGTCGGCTTCCCGGGCGAGACCGAGGAAAACGTCGCCGAGACTTTGGCGTGGCTCGAAGCCAATGCCGCGAACATCGACGAAGTGGGTGTGCTGAACACCTGCAACGTGCCCGAGTCGTCCGCCCTCGCCGTCGCGCCGGCCAAATATGGAATCTGCGAGCCGCTCGAATTCCCGTGGGCCGACGCGGCGTGGGTCGGCCTCGACGGCAATACGCCGGACGTCCGGCGGGGCCGTTTGCGGCGCGTCAAAGCGCTGCTCGATCGCCTCGGCATCCCCGTGCGGCAAACGAATGGCGATTTCGTCGACGAAGCGAGCGATCTCGCCGCGCAACAATATGACGCGTTGCTCGTTGTTTGCCCGCCGGATGAACCGACGCTGCCATCGCTGGCCATCGCGTCAGCCGCGTCGTTCTTGGCGCGAAGCCGCGCGCGCTTGCACATCGTCGATCTGAATTACGAAGAGTACGAACGCGCCGATGAGTCCAAGAAACGGCTGTGGGAAAATGGGCGCCTCACCGCTGGGACGTTAGCAGTTTCGCCAGCCGAACTCGCCACGCGTGTTTTGCAATTCGACGCGCCCGTGCTTTGTTTCGCGCTGACCGCGAGCGCCGCGGTCGTGACGCGCGAGGTCGTCCGCGCCGTTCGCGCGAGCGACCCCGCACGCCGCATTGTGATATTCGGCGACACAGCACGGCAGGCCGACGATTACGGTTTCGTCGTCGGCCGCGACGTCGATTTCATTGTCATCGGCGACCCGGAGGAGACGCTGGCCGAGATCGTCCGCCGCCGCGGCGAGCCTTACGAATTCCTCCGCGGCGCACGATTTGTGGCCGCCGCCGGCGAAAGCAACTTTCTGCCACGCGAGCCGATTCGCGATCTCGGCTCGCTGGGTTTTCCGACGTTCGAAGAATTTGCCCCGCGCCGCCGCCTCGGGCCGGCCTTGCCGATCCGGTTCAGCCGCGGTTGCCCGCGGCGCTGCGCCTTTTGCGGCGAACAACCGGCGGCGGGGCCGTTTCGCGCGCGGCGGCCTGCGGCGGTGCTCGCCGAGATGATTCATCATCACGAAACGTGGGGCGTGACCGAATTTCGTTTTGCCGATTTGATCGTCAACGGCGACGCCGCCGCGCTCGAAGAATTGTGCGATTTGCTGGGCGCCGACGGCCGCCCGTGGCGTTGGACTGCGCAGGCCGCGCCGGACGCCGCGCTGACTCCGGCGCTGCTCGCCAAGATGGCCCGTGCGGGTTGCGCGCGGCTGCGCTTCGGCGTCGAGAGTTTCTCCAACGCGCTGCTGGCGCGGATGAACAAGCCATACGACGGGCTGACGGCGACGGCGAATCTGCGCGATGCCCATGCCGCGGGCATCGAAACGCGCGTCAATTTGCTGATCGGTTTTCCCGGCGAAACCGAAGCGGATTTTCTCGCGACGGCGAAGGCGCTGCGCGAAGGGCGTGCGTTCATCGGCGGCGTCGATGGGCTGGCGCCGTGCGAAGTCCCGCACGGCAGTCTGCTCGAACGCGAATGCGCAAACCACGAAGTGCTGCTGCCCTCCGATTGGCCGCGCAAACATTGGTCGCACCGCGGCTGCAACAACCTCGCGTGGCGGCGCAAGCGCGCGGGCGAAATGGCGGCGTGGATCGCCGGCCTCGACCTCGTCTTCGATTACGATTTCCATCTGCCGCCGGGCGCGCCGCTGCGCAAGATCGAAGGGGCGATCCGCGAACGTTTGCGTCGCAAGACCGAACCGCCGCCGGCCGCCGTGCTCGTCGCGTTGCCGCCGTGGGGTTGGGAAAATCCGCCGGTCGGCCTGGCCTATCTCGCGGCGGCGCTGCGGGCGGCGGACCTGCCGGCGCGCGTGCTGGACTGCAATATCACATTTTACCGCGGCGTCCCGGAGTCGCATCGCCGGCTGTGGCACGTCGAAAACAAAAATTATTGGTCGAACGACGATTCGTTCGCGGTGATCGCGCACATTTTGCGCGGGCAAATCGACGCCGCGTGCGACGAACTGGTTCGCCTCGCCCCGCCGCTCGTGGGCTTCAGCGTCGTCGATCCGAAAGAGCGGCTGACGATCGAGTTCATCCGGCGTTTTCGCGAACGCAACCAAACGGCGCGCATTATTCTCGGCGGGCCGGCCTGCTTCACGCCTGAATATCGACAAATCTTCATCGACCGCGCGGGCGATCTGATCGACGGCTATTGCATCGGCGAGGGCGAGCAGACTCTTGTGGAAGCCGTGCGCCGCACGATCGCCGGTGAATCGCTGGCGGGCACGCCGGGCTTGATGACGCTCGACGAAAGCCGCGCCTGCGTGTACACGCCGCGGCCGCCCCTGGCCGACCTCGACCGCCTCGCGCCGCCGACGTACGAGGAATTCGACCTCGCCCAATATCCGGGCGATTCGCTGATCCTCGAATGGAGCCGCGGGTGCGTCGGCAATTGCGCGTATTGCAAGGGTCGCCAGATCAGCGGCGCGTTTCGGATGCGGAGCGCCGCGCACATCTTTGCCGAGCTGCGCCGGCACGTTGAGACGCTCGGCTGCCGCAATTTCACGATCGCCGACAACGTGCTCAACGGCGACCCGGCGATCCTCGAAGAACTCTGCGATCGCCTGCTCGCTTCGGGCTTGCAGATTCGCTGGAACGGCGAGGCGCTGCCGCTTGCCAGCGCCACGCGCGGGCTGCTCGACAAAATGGCGCGCGCCGGCTGCCGCGAGATTCAGTGGGGCCTCGAGTCGGCGTCGCCGAACGTGCTGCGCCGCATGGGCAAGGCCCGCTGCTTCACCGTCGACGAGGCGCGGCGCGTGATCCGCGACAGCCACGAGGCGGGCGTCAAAACCTGCCTGTTCATGATCGTCGGTTTTCCCGGCGAGGAGCGCGAGGACTTCGCCGAGACGCTGCGGTTCGTCCGCGAAAACGCGGCGTGGATCGATCAGATCAAGAGCATCAACACGATGCACGTCATCACCGGCACGGCGCTGCACCAGTTTCCGGACCGGTTCGGCATCGAACTGCCCGCGGTCGATTATCACTATTTGTGGCGCTCGCTTGACGGCCGCAACCTGCCGGCGGAACGCAATCGCCGGGCGCGCGAGCTGCTGGCGCTTTGTCGCGAGCTGCGCATCGAAGTGCTCGAGACGAACATCGCCGAGGGCAAGCAGGAAGCCGTGGCCGTGCGTTTTCGCGACGCCAGCCTGCCGCTCGATGAACGCGAGAGGCTGCTGATCGCCGACATCAACGATTTGCGCTCGTTCGCGCTCGACGGCGTCGAAGCCGGCGACCGCGCGGGGCCGGCCGCCTGCTCCGTCGAACTGCCCGACAGCCATATCGCAATTCCGACACCCGAAGATGATGCGAAATTAATCGACGACAACCGCGCGCTGGCGGGCGTGCTCGACGGCGAACGCGTTTTCGCCGGGCCGGAAATCCTCGAGATCGACCTGACCAATTTCTGCAACCTCGATTGCGTCGGCTGCTGGAACCATTCCCCCCTGCTCGGCGACAGGCGGATGACCGGCGAAGAAAAACAACTGCGGCTGCCGGCCGAAATGGTGTTTCGCCTGATCGACGACGCGGCCGATATGGGCGCCAAGCAAGTGCAGCTTTCCGGGGCAGGCGACCCGTTGTGTCACCCGGACGTCTTGGCGATCGTCGAGCGCATCAAGGCGCGCGGCCTCGAATGCACGCTTGTCACGAACGGCACGCTGCTCACCGAAGCGGTCTGCCGTCGGCTCGTCGAGTTGGGGCTCGATCGCCTGACGGTCAGCGTCTGGGCCGGCACGCCGAAGGTCTACGCTGCGGTGCATCCGAACCAACCGCCGCAAACGCTGGCCAAAATCAAGAAGTCGCTGCAATTCATCCATGCTCTCAAGGCCGAGCGCGGCGTGCATCGCCCGCAGGTCAAAGTGTACAATGTCGTTTGCCACCTAAATGCGGGCGACGTCGACGCGATGATCGGCTTCGCGGTTGAGGCACTGGCCGAGCACGTCGAATTCACGCCGGTGGACGTCGTGCCCGGCCGCACCGACGAACTGGCGCTCACCGACGCCGACCGCGCCGCGATCCTGCAACAACTGAACGATCTGCCGAAGCGGCCGGATTACCTGGAACTCGATCCGCAGCGCGGCCCGCGCCGGCTCGACGCCGACGGCGAGGGCCTCGAGTTCGCGCGGTTCGTCAAACGTTCGATCCTGCCGCCGGGGTTCCGTTACGTACTCGACGACATCACGCGTTTCGACGTGCTGTGTCCGCGCAAGGAATGGCGGCTCGACGTGCGAGAAGACAACGCGGTCGAAAATGCGTTGCTGTTTTTCTACCCGCGCGAGGAATGTCTGAATTGCCCCGATAATCCGAAGTGCGCGATCGACAAAGAGCGGTTCGTAGTGAAGGTCGAGTTCACCAGCTTCCTCGGTTACGGCGCCTTTCTGCGGCGCATCCGCAGCGGCGCGGGCGCTTACGACGCGGGCATGATCGACGAGACGCCGTGCTGCATCGGCTGGACCTACGCGCGCGTGAAAACCGACGCCTCGGTGATCCCGTGCTGCAAGGCCGACGACCTGCCGCTCGGCAATTTGCAGACGGCAGATTTTCGCGCCATCTGGGGGAACGCGGCGTACGCGGAATTTCGCCGGCGGGCGTTGACGCAATCGAAGCGCGACCCGTATTTCGCGCCGATCGACTGCGCCGCGGCCTGCGACAACCTCGGCCATAATCTGGCGACGCAGGAGCGCTTGCAAAAACTCACCGACGACCAGCGGCGATTGTTGCGGCAGCACGCCGCACGACACGGCAAATAATGACCCCTTTGGCGCGAGCCCGCTGGTTATTGGCGGCGGTCGTCGCCGGGTTTGTCGCCGTCAATCTAGTCACGGCGTTTCTCGACAAAACCCCGGATTTCGACGACGCCGGCCGCAACCTGCATCGCGCGATGTGCTACCGCAACGCGTTGACGTACCACCTGCCGTTCTTCTCCTGCCTGATGGGCGATGGATATCACAAACCCGACGCCTGGGTGATTCCGGGCGGCCTCTTCATCTATTTGACCGACCCCGCGCTGGCGCCGTGGATCGCCCTCCTCGCCGAACAGCTTTTTCTCGCGGCGCTGCTGGTCGCGGTGTTCGCCGTCGCCCGCCGCCTGGCGCCGTACGAGCCGCCGAGCGTGGCCCTGCTCGCCACGCTCGCGACCGGCGCCGCGCCGCTGGTTTTCGGCCTCTCGAAAAAATTCATGGGCGACCTCCCGCTGACGGCGATGGTGTGGGTGTCGCTGGCGCTGCTGCCGGCCACGCGCGGCTTTCGTCGGCCCTGGATCTCGCTGGCGCTGGGCGCCGCGCTCGGCGTCGGCTTGATGATGCGGCAAACGTTCGCGCTTTTCCTCGTCGGGCCGCTCGTCATCGCCCTTGTTTTGGCGGTGCGCGAAAAAACCGACCGCGCCAAGCTGGCTTTCGGGCTGACATTGACCGCGCTGCCCGCGCTCGCGTTGCCCGCGCCCTGGTACGCGGCCAATTTCGTGCACAGCTTCATCCATTACCGCGACATGGGCGAAAACCTGCCGGCGTCGTGGTCCGGATTCTTGCCGGCCGGCGACTACTTGCGGACGATCGCGACCGAACAACTCGGCTGGGTTCTCGCCGGTTTGGCGGTCTGCGGGTTGGTCCGGCTCTTGCGGCGCAAGCCGCTGCGCGACCGCTACGGCGCGCTGCTGCTTTTCGCCGCGCTCAGCCTGGCGGTTCCCTATTTGTTTTTCAGCGCGGCGCGCATTCACCTCGCGC
>CAZHPN010000190.1:0-7455 GCA_964534375.1 uncultured bacterium
TGTCGTCGTTGTCGTCGTTGTCGTCGTTGTCGTCGTTGTCGTCGTTGTCGTCGTTATCGTCGTCGTCGTCCACCGGCGGCGAGGTGTCGTTGTCGTCGTCGTCGTCAACCGGCGGGGACGTGTCGTCGTCCGGCGAGGTGTCATTGTCGTCGTCGTCATCCGGCGAAGCGTCGTCGTCCGGCGAGACGTCGTTGTCATCGTCGTCGTCAACCGGCGGGGCCGTGTCGTCGTCGGCCGAGTCGTCGTCCGCGGCATGCTGCGGGGTGTAGGGGCTGCCGCCGCCGCTGCACGACACAAAGGCGAAAAACACGAACAAGACTGCGAATGCCATCCAAATTGTTGTGGACATACGGTGCAACATGTTACGACCTTTCCGCGGCGAACGTGTCGATGTCGTTGCCGCCGTTGCGCTGCGAAAAATATTGCCCAAAAATGGCCGCCGACGCGCGGACGCGCACGGCGGTTCCCTGTCTGTTCTCGGAGGCGACGTGTGCTACCGGAAGAACCCGAACACGGCGGTGTCGCCCGCGCCCATCATCCCCACACAATTCAACACCGTACTTTTCGAGCTTTCTAATTTTTTGACTGACGGCGAGAAAAGTGTATGAAATAATCGTGCCAAGTGTGGCGTTATTTACGAACCGTGATGTTGGCACACGCCAATATCGAGATTTTTCGCGTGCGGCCGCGCGGCGACCGGCGGCCGCGCCGGCCAATTGGCCAATTTCCGCCGATTTACGGCGAACCCCGGCCAACATTACGCGACCACGCGGGTCGCTTGCAGATCCTGCGCGGGCCGCGGCCGCGCACCGGCACGGTTGTTTCTCGGTTTGATGCGTCATTCCCGCGGAAGCCGATGCCGCCGGATCTGTCGTCGGGCGAAGATCGCTGTGAAACGCCGCCGCGGCGCCGGCGCGGTTTTCGTTGGAACTACGTGGTTCCATCTCTGTCGTGTGGTTGTCGGTCGAACACAAGCGACCAGCCTCCCGGATTCGGAAACTAACCGTATGGCGAACTCCCGAACGCTCTTGTAACAGGAACCGGCACGGTCGTCAAGAAAAACTTTAAGTGTCGTCGAATAAGTGACCGTGAACGCGACGTTTTTCTAACGCGCCAAATCTGGCCAATCAGAGATTCGGCCGTTTTCCCCTTGACAGGTCAAGCCTCCGAACGACGCAAAAACTCAAATTCGCCGGAACTTAGTTCGATTCTTGCCCCGCGTGCGGGCATCCTGAAGATCTTGGACGAAACGGCATTCGGATTCTGGGCGGTTGGACGTCGGCGCAGATGCCCGCGTCGGCAATCGCGGAAAGAGAGTCTCTAACGGCTGTCGCGCAGATCTATTTCGCGGTCGTCCGCATGGCTTCCGGAGTCCAGCGGAAGCAGGCGCCGCCTTCGTCCAATGACGTTTCGTTGGTCGCTTCGTCTTGATGGGTTTCAACCAGGCAATAGATGCCTTCTTTGAGGTTTCCGGTGATGACGACCTGCGGCCCCATTTCCGTCCAGCCGGCATCGGTTACGACGCCCGGGTTGCCGACCATGCAGGCGCTGGAGGTCACGCCCACCGGCGTCGACCATACGACGCCGTCCTTCGGTTGCACGAGCACCAGGTTTTTTTTCCCAGGGCTCGTGGCGAACGCGACGAACTGCCGTGCGGTGCAAGACGGCAGATTGCTCGGCACGACGGAGTCGAGACAGTACTGGTTCTGTTGCGTCGCGTTGACGACCCGCCGGAAACGCAGGAACTTCGTGTGCGGAATCAAGACATATTCTTTTGCGCTCTGCACCCGCAGCCCGTCGTTGGCGGGCACCGCCATCAGCACGAACTTTTCCAGGCGGTAGCGGACGCGATGGGGAATCAAAACCGGCCGCGATTCATACGTGTGGCCCTCGGCCATCGCCAGAACTTTGAGTTCGCCGGGCGCGTATTCGAGGCTGAAGGCGCCGCTCGCGTCGGTGACCGCCGCGAAATTTGTGCCTTCGATCAGAACCTTGGCCCCGGGAATCGGCGCGCCGAAATTGTCCACGACGGTTCCGACGATGTTCTTTTTCGAGTCGCAACCGCCCATGAAAAACGTCAGCAAGATCGGAACAACGATGATGAGTGCCGCTCTTTTCGTCATGGCCGTCCTCTCGTGGTCGAAGAAACAACGCGCCGGCGTCCGTTGCTCTGCGGTTTCGCCGCGATCCCCCCAGCGTCGATTCGAAAATCGTTTGGCGAAGTATGCCATCGGCAGTTTACGTTGACAAGTTGCGGCGCCGCGTCTGGTTGCCGCGCCGGGGCGCGGGTTTTATAGTGCGGAGCGTGAAAGGGGCGCGCCCACCGTGCAGCAGCAAATGACGGAAAACACGACGATCCGGAACAAAGCCCGGGCCGCGCTGTGGGCCGCCGGTTTCGCGCTCTTCGCCGCCGCGCTGGTCTTGGCCGCGATTTCGTTCCTGCCGCAGGCGCGCCAGGCGATGAACCTGGCGGCGCGCGACGCCGTGCTGGCGCGGGCCGTCGGCGCGCGTGTCGACCTCGGCAGCGGCCGCTCGTTGCCGTTGGTCGAATATCTGGGATTTGCCGAATGGGAAGCGGCCACCGGCTTGCACACTGAAGACGTCGTCGGCTGGAACATTTATGCGCGGCCCGGGGGACAATGGCTGGTTTCGTTCGTCGTGCAGACGACCGGCGGGTCGCTGCGCTACGATTGGAATTTTCAACCGGCCGCGAAGCGAATGGAGCCGGCCAACCCGGCCGCCGCGAAGATCAAACTCGTCGCCGCCGGCGATTGAGCGACGCGCCTGACGCCGGCGGTCAGCGCAAGAGACCGGCGTGCGCCAGGTCGAAGGCCACAATTCCCGCTTGCGACGCCGCGAACAATTGCGATCCGAGTTGCGTCAGACTCTTGATGCGCTGGCCGCCGTAAAATGTGGCGACGGTGCGCAAATCGCGGTCGACGATGAGCACCAGGCCGGCCTCGCTGCCGACCGCGTACCGGTCGGCGCCGCGAATCGCCCGCAAGGTGCGCATGCCGAGCGGCAGCCGGCGCGTCCGCAGCACCAAGCCGGCGTCGAGATCGAGCAGGCACAGACGGGCGCAAAATGACGGCCGGCCGTCGATCGCCAAAGCCCGGCCCGCCTGCGATGTGGGCGTCAATTCGACCACGTCCGGCCGGAGCGGCAGCGATTGGCGCGCGACCAAGACGGCCTGCCGCCCCTCGTCGGTCAACTCGAACACCGAAAGCGAGGCCGCTTGATCGTCGGCGCAAAACGCCGCGAGGCGCGACTCGGCCGTAAACGCGGCGGCCGTCCACCGCTGGCAATGCGGGCCGATGGGCAGAATGCGGTTTTGCCGCTCCAGATCGTCGGCGCGGTAAATCGACAGCGGTTCGCGATCCGCCGGCGCGTAGCTGGCAAGAGTCCGGCCGGAAGGGGAAAACGCGAAACGCGCCGCGCGGGAACGGGCCACCTCGCGGCTGGGCGAGCAGCCGACGATTTGCTGGCGTTCGGCGTCGAGCCGGCAAACCGTGCGGCCTTGATTGCCAACCAGCAGCCAGGCGCCGGTCAGCGGATCGAGGGTCGGCGCCGGGCTGTCGAGCGACACGGTCGTCCAACTCGACAGCTCGTGCCGCCCGCCGTCGCACAAGATGACCGGCGAGGTCAGCCACTGGCGGGAACGCGGCGCGGTTCGCGGGCTCCACCCGTTGGATCGCTCGCCGTAGGCCCAGACGAGCAGCCACCGGTCGGCCGACGGCGCCGCGGCGGTCAGACCCGCGTAGGTTTCCCAAGCCGGCGCGACGACGGTCGCGTTTTTCTGCGCCATCACGGCGAGGCTCTGCGCCGGCGTCGGCAACGAAAATTGCGTCGCGGCGAGACCGGCGCTTTGCGCCACGACCGCCAGCGGGCTCAGCAACAGCAGGCATTTGACGCCGAACGAGGCCGGGATCTTCCGCACCGCCGCCCACGCCAGGCCGAACGTCGCCGCGCCCTTCGTCGCGAGCGGACCGAGGCCGCAATCGAAGGGCGTCACGCGCTCGCCGTTCACGAAATCCCGCGCCCAGGCGTAAACGTTCCGCAACGCGTACAGCGCCCCGCCGAGGCCGCGGTGGATTTCCGTTTGGTTCCGCGACGACGTCGACGAAAAGAGGCCCAGGGTGAAATATTCGCAGGTGAACACGACCCAGATCGCCAACACAATCGCCGCCAACCGCCGTCCGTGGCGCTCGTTCGGCAGCGCGACCGCCATTGCCGCCGTCGCCAGGGCGCCGAGAAAGGCCAACGCAAAAACCGGGTCGGCCGCCGCCGCCCGCGGCGCCGCCAGCGCCAGGGCCGCCGCGGCGCAAATGGCGACCGTCGCCGCGGGGGCGGCCCACGCTGCGATGAGGAGCGCCGCCGCTCCAAGCGCCAGACCGCGGGCGCCGATTTCGGTCGTGGTCAGGACCGTCAACGTCGCCAACGCCAGACCGAAAACCGCCGCGATCGCGGCCGGCCCGAGCCGGGCCCTGGTTTTCGGCGCAAGCGTCAACGTCATCCGGCGGACCTGCCGTTCCATTCGTACACGTCCACGGCGTTCGTCAGGTTCTGATTTTCTTTATGGTAATTCGCGGCGAGAAACGCCGCCAACTCCGGAAACAACTCGGCTTGCGGAAAACACGAGGACATCGGCTGATGAAAAATGTCCCGCGGGAAATCGGGCTTTTCGCGGTCGCTGTGTTGCACCGAGCCCGGGCACGGATAGGCGTAGCGCAAGATGAATCGCGGCGGGCGGGCCGCCAGGTCGGCGAGCAGTTCGCGCCGCTTTTGCTGCACCAGGTCGTTGACCTGGGTGAACCAGAGTCCTGCATAGTAATTCGTCATCTTGGTGACGATTTCGAAGTGCTCCTGGTGGCGCGTCGGCGCGAAGGTGCGCGTGTAATGGTGCATCGTCGCCATATAATCGAAGCACCAGATGGTGTCGCCGGGGCGCAGGCGTTCCTGCAAGCGCCGGCCCAGCAGGCGATACACCTCCTGCCATTCCAGTTCGATGAGCAGATAGTTGGTCTGTTCGCCGCGGTTTCCGTGCAGCAATTCCGCGGACAACGCGTCGCCGGTCCTCCACCAGTTTTCGGCCGCGTCGCGCGCCAGGCGAATCTGCGGGACGCATTCTTTCCACGCCGCCAAAAAGACCAACGCCACCAGCAGCGCCTGTTCGACGACCTTTTTGCGGTGCGTGGGGCCCGCCGCCGGCGCGACGCCCAGTGAGATGCCGACCACCAGACAAGCGTACGGAAACGCCAGAACGAAATAGTGTCCGAAATACTTGCCGCCCGCGGCGATCGACGCCGCCGCGCCCCAGAAAAACAGCACCGCGCCGAAATACGGGCGGGCCGCTCGGCGCAGCACGGGGTTCGCGAAGAACAACAAGAAGGACGCGAACAAGCCGCCGCTCAGAACGTAGGTGGTGGTGACGATCGGCAGAATCCGCGCAACGGTCGTTTGCCAATTGATCAGCCGCAGCGATTCGGACTGCATCGACGTGCGATACGCCAGCAAGCGGAACGGATTCACCAGTTGCAACAAGCTGCCGAGGCACGACACCGCCGCCATCGACGCGAGAAAGAAAGCGCAACAAGCGACGGCGCCCCAGCCGAACCACTGCAACAACTGCCGCCGCGCGACAAGGGCGGGCGCGGCGGCCGGCGCCGCGGCGTTCAGCCACAGCGTCAGCGCGCCGAGCGGCAGAAAGAAGATCGCCGTCTGCTTCATCCACAGCGCCAGGCAAGCGGCGAGACCGGCGAGAAACGCCGTGCGGCGCGTCGGGCGCGGCTCCAGCGCGAACGTCAGGCAAACGACGCTGGGCAAGATGCACCACGATTCGAAGTTCACGCAGATGCCGGCCGACGGCATGTTCGCCTGGTACAGCGTGTAAAGACCCGCGGCGAGCACCCCGGCGGCGGCGCCGAAGTGCCGCCAGCCGATGTAAAAGAGGCAAACGGCCGTCAGAAAAATGGTGAGCGCGCCGACGAGGTGGATCGGCGTCATGTCGAGGCCGAACAGCGAAAACAGCGCGGCGTAGAGGACGATCGAACCGGGCGGCTTCGTCAAATGCGCGTGCGAATAGGGGCATTGGCCCTGCTGCAGCAGCCGCGCGCCGTAGGCGGGAGAGCCCTGGTCCGAGTCGCAGAACGTGTCGGTGATCGTGACCAGCCGCAAAAACAGGATGTTTGCCAGGCAGACGGCGAAGAACAGGAATATCAGCAAATACTTGACGGCGACGAGCGCCCGCCGCTTCGCGACCGAATCGCGCGCCAGGCCCGCCGGCATGCGCTTACCGCCCGGCCGGCGGCGGCGCCGGCCGCCGCGTGCCGCGCGACGCAGCGCCGCGGCGACGAACCGCGGCGGGAATGTGCGCGCCGTTGTTGATTTTCGGAAAGCTCCTTCGTCGGCCGTTTTCGTGACGAACCGCACGCCCGCCGGCAAAATACCATCGGCGGCCGGCGCGGGCAATCATTGCGTCACGGGTGCGACGGACGAAGGGCGACCACCGCTTCGCAGGCGCCCTTGCTTTCCGGCGGCGCTTTGAACGGGCGATCCATCGTGATGGAAAACTTGTACGCGCCGCGTTCGAAGGCCTTGATCGCGGAGAAGTCGACGACGAGATAACGATGGCGCGAGAACAGCGTGTTGCCCTTGGGATCGGCGATCGACAACGTGAACAGCGCCGCGCCGCACGTGCCGGCCTTGGCCTCGCCGTCGAAGACGAAGTTCTCCGCGAGGGTCAGCAGGCACGATCCGTCGGGCTGCTTGTCCGACAAGGCGATCCGGCACTCGCGACTCTTGGCGGAGGTGCAGGCCGCGCACAACGTCGCCAGGGCCACGAGGGCCGCCGCCGCGTATTTGATGCTCATGCCGTTTCGCCGTTGCTGAAAGGTTCGAGATTCGCACCGCAGCCATATTAACACAGCGCGGCAAAGGCGCAACCAAGTTGCGGAATGCGGAGTGCGGAATGCGGAGTGCGGAATGCGGAACATGGGCAAATTGGCTTTGTTTCGTAATCTTGCTGAAATTGGCCCGTTGGCCGCAGCCATATCTCGACGATCGCGGGGTGGAAAATGACCTTCCGGGCCGTTCGCGGGCAATAACTGCTAACAAAATAACCGAATCCCTTTAGCGCGGTCTTTGGCCGCTTGGAAGACGCGTTTGCGCGGCGATCCGCGTGTGGCGCAGCCGCCCCCGGTCTGCCGGACCTGGGACCGCGGGTGTCCCCACCCGCCCCGGGAACGCCGGCGTCTCGCCGGCCAGACGAGCCGGCCGCCGGCGTCTCGCCGGCCCCGGCCGTGCCCGGCGTTTTCATTGGGGCAGACACGGAGACCTGCCCCTTCTACGCGGCCGGCACCCGACTCACGCCGCCGACATCAATCAAGGGCAAAAATCTGTGCAATCCGTGTAATCTGTGGACGCCCGAACCCGAAACCCGGACCCCGGCTCCCGGAT
>CAZHPN010000190.1:7555-11021 GCA_964534375.1 uncultured bacterium
ACCTGGGACCGCGGGTGTCCCCACCCGCCCCGGGAACGCCGGCGTCTCGCCGGCCCCGGCCGTGCCCGGCGTTTTCATTGGGGCAGGCACGGAGACCTGCCCCTTCTACGCGGCCGGCGCCCGACTCACGCCGCCAACGTCAATCAAGGGCAGAAATCGTTGAAATCCGTGTAATCTGTGGACGCCCGAACCCGAAACCCGGACCCCGGCTCCCGGATCCCGAATCCCGCGGGCCCCGCAGCCGCCCTCGGCTGTGCCGGACCTGGGACCGCGGGTGTCCCCACCCGCCCCGGGAACGCCGGCGTCTCGCCGGCCCCGGCCGTGCCCGGCGTTTTCATTGGGGCAGGCACGGAGACCTGCCCCTTCTACGCGGCCGGCGCCTGACTCACGCCACCAACGTCAATCAAGGGCAGAAATCTGTGAAATCAGCGTAATCTGTGGACGCCCGAACCTGCCTGCGCCGAGACCTCGGCGGGCCGGCCCCGGAACCCGGATCCCGGAACCCGGATCCCGGAACCCGGAACCCGGTTCCCGGATCCCGGACCCCGGAACCCGGACCCGGAACGCGAGCAAGCGCCCGGTCAACCGCCGCGGGCCAAAATCACCAACTTGGCGCAATATTTGATTCGGCCAGGTAAGGCTATCCGACATCGCCAAGGCTGCGTCGTGCCGCGCTGGCCACTGACTCCGGCCACTGCTCGCTGTTCGCTGTTCGCCGCCCACACCGGCCGATCAGCGGCGAGAAGCGCGGAGGCGGGAAGATCGCGGTCGGCGCACGGTTATGGTCTTGACGCCGCCCCGGCGGCGGGCGTGTAATGCGCTCGCAACAGTCTTTCCGGTCGCGTGGAAAGCGGAAATCACTCCAAAGATAATCAATCGGCCGCTCCTCCGGCTTCAGATGAAGAATCGGAAAGCGGCCAAAAGGACGGGAGGCGTGCGTGCCGGACATAAACCCGATCGGGAAAGGAAAACAAACCGTTAAACGGCCTAAACGGCCCCGACGAGACCGATCTTTCGGGCGATATCGGCGAACCCCGCGCGCATCTGGTTGTCTGGCGTCCTCTATTGCCGTTCCACTGTTTCTTGTTTTGATCCTGTTCATGTCCGTGCAAATTGGCGCCCAAGCGCAAGCTGCGCCGACGCCCGCTCCTGCTCGGCCGGGCCATTCTCACAGTCCCGCTTCAGCAGCAACGCCAAGCGCCCCGAGCAGCCTAAGCAGCACGCCTTCGCCCGTCGTTGCCGGCTCGTCGCCCGCGCCAGAAGTTCGCGACGCTGGCGGGATTTCCGGCGTCATTATGCCCACGATCATTGCGATCCTTGTTTCCCTCATAATCGCCCTCACGGTTTCCTTTTTCCGGACTAGAAAATTCCGACAAAAGTACGCCGGCGTCATCGACGTTGACGCTGAACTCGCGAAGCTTCGCAAAACCCTCGCCGGATACGTGCCGGAAAAAGAGCGATGCGAAAAATTGCGCGCCGAGATTGCGCTTTTAGAGGAGAACATCGAAGACATCTCCTTCGGCATATACAAACCGCGTTTCAAATTCGATTCTTCCGACGAATATAAGCGGGCGCTTTCCACTATTCGCGACCTAGAGAAAAACATGGTGCGCCAGGGCGTGGCGATATCTTTTGGCGTGAAGTGGACCGTTCGGGGCAGCGCAAAAGAAGGCCAGAAAATGCAAAAACAATACGCCAAACTGCTTTTGCGAGCCTTCAACGCAGAATGCGACGCTTGCGTCGCCAACGTCACTTGGAACAACATCACGAAAATGCAAGAGCGAATCCGAAAGGCTTGCGAATCAATTAACAGCCTGGGCGCGGTCATGCAAATTACCATCGTCGGGAAGTACATGGACTTGAAGCTCGACGAACTGAGCCTGGAATTTGAGACCGAGCAGAAAAAACACGAAGAAGTCGAAGAACAACGTCGCATCAAGGAACAGATGCGGGAGGAAGAACGAGCCCTTCGCGAGGCGGAACGCGCCCGCGTGGAGGCGGAAGCGGAAGAAACGCGATACGAAAAAGCGTTGGAAAAGGCGAAGGCCGAAGTCGCCCGGACCACTGGCGCCGAATTGGTTGCCTTGAACGGGAAAATCCAAGAATTGCAACAACAACTCGAAGTCGCGCGCGAATTAAAGCAGCGCGCCGTTTCCCTGGCGCAAATGACCCGTTCCGGCCACGTGTACGTGATTTCCAACATCGGTTCATTTGGCGAAAACGTGTTGAAGATCGGGATGACTCGGCGCTTGGAACCGACCGATCGCGTCCGAGAATTGGGCGGCGCCTCCGTCCCGTTCGAGTTCGACATCCACGCGATGATTTATACTATGGACGCGCCGACGCTGGAGGCTGACTTTCATAATTATTTCTCAGCGCGCCGCCTGAATCTCGTCAATCTCCGCAAAGAATACTTCCACGTTTCGTTGCAAGAGATCGAAGGATTTGCCAAGGAACGCGGGTTGACGCTACAATTGACGAAACTCGCGGAGGCACGAGAATACAGAGAGACGCTGGCTCTACGGGCCAAAGGCCAAACGCCGACATCTGTGCCCGATTCCTTTGGCACAACGCATTCAAACCAGGGGCAGATGCCGGCTTAATGCGGCGCGACGGCAACATGGTCTTGCGCCGGGCTGCCGCCGCCTTCCTCGAAACCGAGAAACGCTATCGGAAGACCATCGGTCACGCCGATTTGTGGATGTTGCAGGTCAAACTGGGGCGGGAAACGAATCTTGACGGCAAAGAGCGAGTGGCGTAACTATGAAACCAACAACCGCCTTTCCGAAACTTTCAACTGAATTCGGGACAGGTTCTTCGCTTTGAGCCGGCGCTGGTCGGAATTCGAGATCGCGGTGACTCGCGACCTTCCCATGTACTAGGCCGCCAAGGCGCTCCAGAGCGTTGCCTGGTTGGAGACAGTGAGATTCGGGAACATATTGAACGCCAGTCTGGCCGCGATGGATCGCCTCGGCGCCCACAATGTTTCCTAACACCGTCCGCATCGCTCACTTGACCGACATCCACGTCGCCCACAACGCCGACGTTTGGAGGACCGCCGTGGCCCACGTCGGGGCCGGAATCGCTCTGGCCGCGCCGGTTGTGGCGGCTATCGAGGCCGCTCTGAGCATTGTCGAGAAACCGACCGGAAAGAAACTGCGGATTCGACTCTACGGCGCGGCAGGGCTCGTCACGGTCGCGGGCATGTCGATTCACCCGAAGCTACGCCGCCGCCTGCTGTTCTTGCGGGATGTCGTATTGCTCATCAACCAAAGCTCGGAGAAACGGCGCGCGGCACTTTACCGTAGTCTGCGCGAGCAGAAGGTTGACCACTTGCTGATCACGGGAGATTTGTCCACCTCTTCCCGCCGTGGCGAGTTCGAGCAGATCGCCGCGGAACTAAAACGTCACGGCTGGGAAGGCGACCGCGTGACCATCTTGCCCGGCAACCACGACCGGATCGGCT
>CAZHPN010000191.1:0-10918 GCA_964534375.1 uncultured bacterium
AAAAGACAAATCCCAAAACTTCAATCATTTGCAAGTCAACATGCCGGAGCCCTGCGCCAGGATCGCACCCTCCGCGAAAGTGGAAGCGTCGGCATTTTCGAAATAATCCCACGAAGACAAGACCACCATCGTTGGATAAACGCCCAGCGTATTCGTGCTCTCGACCAGCCCGAACGTGCAGCCGTTGCGGCACGTCGGCGGGGTGTTGCCGAGGCAGTCCGATCCGTCGGGCCACGTCGCGTAGACGTCAGCATCGGCAATATCGGCGTCGCCTAAATCGCGCTGAAAGTAAAAATTGCGGTTTCCGTCGCCGGTGGATGTCCATTAGCTCCCCGGCAAGGTCCGCCCGTCCAACGCATCCACGACCGACACCGGAGCGTTGGCGGTCGTCACGCCGAACAGCGAACGGTGAGCAGCGAACAGTGAACAGTGGTCGGCCGGCCTTTTCCGAACCCCGAACCCCGAGTCCCGAATCCCGAATTCCGTGTCCCGCGCGCCGGCGGCGAACGCCGTCGCGCGTCCGGACTTTCCAATCTGGGCCAATCCAGTGTAAAGCACGGCCGAACGCGCCGCGTAGATCGGGTATTTCGCCGCAATCGCGGCACATCCGTCGCGACGCGCCGCGTAAAAATATTGCGCAACAGGGCAGAAACCGGGTTGACAAACTGTTCGGTTTCGGACAAAAACCATGCGGCTTTCTAGAAAGCCGCCGACGACCAAAGCGAAATACTTCAGCCTCCGTTCGAAAAGGATCGCGGCCTATGCATAACATGGACATCGACTGGACGATCGCCGCCCAACTCGTCATGTTTCTGTTCGCGATGGCGATGCTGTCGCACTTCCTCTTTAAGCCGATGCTCGCGGTTCTCGCCAAGCGCGCGCAGTTCACCGACCGGCCTTACGCGGATGCCGCCGCGCTGCAAAAAGATGCCGCCGCGAAGCAGGCCTCGGTCGAGGAAAATCTCGCCGCGGCCCGGCGCGAAATCGAACGCCTGCGCGCCGAACTGCTCGGCAAAGCGGTCGGCGCCGAGCGCGACGCCGTGGCCGCCGCCCGCACGGAGGCCGCCGCGGCCATCGCGGCGTCGCGCCAGGAACTCGCCATTTCCATGGATGCGACGCGCGCGCGGCTGGCCGTCGCGGCCGACGACCTGGCCGAGACGCTGGCCAACAAGTTGTTGGAGGTGCAACGATGAAACGGCAGGTCGTGTGGTTGGCCGCCGGGTTGACGGCGATCCTCGCGTCGCCGGCCTTAGCCGCCGAAGAAGAGAGCTTCTTTAAGGAATACAGCCTCGCGATCAAGACGATCGTCGCCGTGATCAACTTCGTGATCTTCGCCTGGATTCTGCTCCACTACGCCGGCCCGAAGATCAAAGAATATTTCGCGGCCTACGCCAACGAATACCAGGCCAAAGTCGCCGAAGCCGCCAAGGTGCTCGCCGAGGCCAATGCGCTGCACGCCCAATGGGCCGAGCGCAGCGCCCGCTTCGCGGAAGAAAGCGCCCGGCTCAAGACCGCCGCCGTGCAGTTGGCGGAAGCGCAAGCGCGCGATTTGCTGGCCGCGGCGCGCCAGACCGCCGACCGCATCGTGCACGAGGCCCAGCGCACGGCCGAGGCCGAATTGCTGCGGGCCAAAGAAGACCTGCGCGGGGAACTGGTCGACGAACTCCTGGCGAAAACCACCGACAAACTCCGGGAGCGGCTGACGCCTTCCCATCAACACGTGTTGATCGAAGAAGCCATCAAGAAACTGGAGGCGAGCCGATGAGAAGCACGGTCCTGGGCCGTCGCTACGCCGGCGCCTTGCTGGATCTCGGCGTGAAAGACGGCAAAGCCGAAGCGTACGCGGCGCAGCTCGCGGACGCCGCGGCGACGCTCGGCGCGACCGAGATTCGCAAAGCCATGACCAGTCCGGTCTACGACATCGACTTCAAGAAGAAGCTGATCGACGAAGCGGTCGTCGATCTGAAAGCGGCCGAACCGGTCGCCAATCTGCTGCGGCTGCTGCTGGAAAAGCGGCGGTTCGGCATCCTGCCGGAAATCGCGCAGAGTTACCGCGACCTGCTCGACGAGCAGATCGGCCTCGTGCGGGCGACCGTCGTGTCGGCCGTGCCGCTCGACGGCGCGGCGCTGGCGCGGCTGCGCGTGGCGTTGCAACGAAAAGTCGGCCGGCGCGTCGAGTTGGCCGCTCAGACCGATGCCTCGGTCGTGGGCGGGCTGCGCGTACACGTTGGCGCCAAGGTATATGACGCGACGATCGCCAATCACCTGACGCGACTTCGCGAATCACTGAAACACCAGGTCTAGGGGTTTTCGCCGATGGAAATCAAAGCCGAAGAAATCAGACAGGTCATCGCCCGCCAGATCGCCGATTACGGCAAAGACGTCGACGTGGCCGAGACCGGCATCGTCTTGTCGGTCGGCGACGGCATCGCGCGCTTGCACGGGCTCGAAAACGTCATGGCCGGCGAATTGCTCGAATTTCCCGGCGACGTGATGGGAATGGCCCTCAACCTTGAAGAGGACAACGTCGGCGCCGTCGTGCTCGGCGATTGCACCCACATCAAGGAAGGCTTCACCGTCAAACGGACCGGCAAGATCGTGCAGGTCCCCGTCGGCAAAGCCGTGCTCGGCCGCGTGGTCGACGCCCTGGGCAAACCGATCGACGGCAAGGGCCCGATCGAGGCGACGGAATACCGCCAACTCGAAATCAAGGCGCCCGGCATCGTCAAACGGCAGCCGGTGCACCAGCCGGTGCAGACGGGCATCAAGGCCATCGATTCGATGATCCCGATCGGCCGCGGCCAGCGCGAGTTGATCATCGGCGACCGCCAGACGGGCAAAACGGCGATCGCCATCGACACGATCATCAACCAGAAGGGCCTCGACGTTTACTGCCTGTACGTCGCGACCGGCCAAAAGATGTCGACCGTCGCACGCGTCGTCGATCGCCTCGAAAAATTCGGCGCGATGGAATACACGACCGTCGTCGCGGCCACTGCCTCCGACCCGGCGCCGATGCAGTTCATCAGCCCCTACACCGGCTGCACGATGGGCGAATTCTACCGCGACAACGGCATGCACGCGGTCATCTTCTACGACGACTTGTCCAAGCAGGCCGCCGCCTATCGCCAACTCTCGCTGCTGCTGCGCCGGCCGCCGGGCCGCGAAGCGTTCCCCGGCGACGTGTTCTATCTCCACTCGCGCTTGCTCGAGCGCGCGGCGAAAATGAGCGACGAGATGGGCGGCGGCAGCCTGACGGCGCTGCCGATCATCGAGACGCAGGCCGGCGACTTGTCGGCGTACATCCCGACGAACGTGATTTCGATCACGGACGGCCAGATCTTCCTGGAAACCGACCTTTTCTATTCGGGCATCCGGCCCGCGGTGAACGCCGGGTTGTCGGTGTCGCGCGTCGGCGGCAACGCCCAGATCAAAGCGATGAAGCAGGTCGCGGGCTCGTTGCGCCTGGACCTCGCGCAATACCGCGAACTGGCGGCCTTCTCGCAATTCGGGTCGGACCTCGACAAGGCGACGCAGGCCCAGTTGGCCCGCGGCGAGCGGATGATGGAAATCCTCAAGCAGCCGCAGTACAAGCCGCTGCCGGTCGAGAAGCAGATTGTGCTGATCTTCGCCGGCACGAAGGGGTTGCTCGACAAGATCGACCGGGAACAGCTCGGCCGCTACGAACAGGAAATGTACCAGTACCTCGACGAACGTCACGGGGGCCTGCTCAAGACGATCCGCGAAGAAAAGACGATCTCGACGCAGACCGACGAATCGTTGCGCAAGATGTTCGGCGAATTCAACGAAATGTTCCTGGCCGGCGCGAAGTAAGAGGCGACCATGGCGACGTTGAAGGTCATCAAAAAGCGCATCAGCAGCGTCAAGAGCACGCACAAAATCACCAAGGCCATGAAAATGGTCGCGGCGGCCAAGCTGCGCAGCGCGGAAGAACGGATGCGGGCCGGCCGGCCGTACGCGGCGATGCTCGACGAGGTCATCAGCAACCTGTATCGGCGCACGGAGATCCAGGGCTTCCCGCTGCTGGAAGGCAAGGCCGAAGTGAAGCGCGTCGAGCTGCTGGTCGTGACGTCCGACCGCGGCCTGTGCGGCAGCTTCAACGCCGCGATTCTGCGTTACGCCTGGAACCTCCGGCGCAAATGGCTCGAGCAGGGCAAGGAAGTCAACATCAGCGTCATCGGCCGCAAGGCGGCGGACTTCTTCCGGCACCGCGAGTTGGCCTTGCGCACCAAGCACCTGAATATCCTGGGCGACCACAATTTCGGCCTGGCGATGCGCATCGGCGACGAGTTGATCGACGCCTTCACGAGCGACACGGCCGACGAAGTCTATCTGGTCTACAACGAATTCGTCTCGGCGATCAGCCAGCAAATCGTCGATCGCCGGCTCATTCCGGTCGTCCTCAGCGGCGAGACCAAACCCGAAGGCCTCGAATCGATCATCGATTACCGCTACGAGCCGATGCGCGAGACCCTGCTGGCGGAATTGCTGCCGCTGCAGGTCCACTACCAGTTGTTCCGGGCGTTCCTCGAAAGCTACGCGGCGGAGATGGGCGCGCGGATGAGCGCGATGGATTCGGCCACGACCAACGCCGAAGAGATGATCGACAAGCTGACGCTGATGTTCAACCGCACCCGCCAGGCCGCGATCACCAAGGAATTGATGGAAATTATCAACGGCGCTAACGCGATTTCTTAAGAGAGGGTTCGAGATGATGCAAGGACTACCCACCGGCAAAATTACGCAGGTCATCGGCGCCGTCGTCGACGTTCGGTTCGGCGACCATCTGCCGGCGATCTACAACGCGCTGCGGACGACCAATGCGTCCATCAACGACCAGGAAAACAACCTGGTGCTCGAAGTCGCGCAGCACCTCGGCGAAAACACCGTCCGCACCATCGCCATGGACAGCACCGACGGCCTGACCCGCGGCCAGGCGGTGCTCGACACGGGCGACGCGATCAGCATCCCCGTCGGCAAGGAAGTCCTCGGCCGGATCATGAACGTCATCGGCGACCCGGTCGACGAAGCCGGGCCGATCGTCACGGCGAAGCGCTACCCGATTCACCGCGAAGCGCCGACCTTCATGGACCAGGACGTCGAAACGCAGGCGCTGGAAACGGGCATCAAGGTCGTCGACCTCCTCGCCCCGTATTCGCGCGGCGGCAAGATCGGCCTGTTCGGCGGCGCGGGCGTCGGCAAGACCGTGCTCATCATGGAGCTGATCAACAACATCGCCCGCCACCACGGCGGCTTTTCGGTGTTCGGCGGCGTCGGCGAACGCACCCGCGAAGGCAACGACCTCTGGCGCGAAATGAAGCAGTCGCGCGTCATCGAGAAGACCGCGCTGGTCTACGGCCAGATGAACGAGCCGCCGGGCGCCCGCGCGCGCGTCGGCCTCTCCGCCCTGACGGTCGCCGAGTATTTCCGCGACGAAGAGGGCAAAGACGTGCTGCTGTTCATCGACAACATTTTCCGTTTCACCCAGGCGGGCTCGGAAGTGTCGGCCTTGCTCGGCCGCATCCCGAGCGCCGTCGGCTATCAGCCGACCTTGGCGACGGACCTGGGCGAATTGGAAGAGCGCATCACCTCGACGCGCAAAGGCTCGATCACGTCGGTGCAGGCGATTTACGTGCCCGCCGACGACTTGACCGACCCGGCGCCGGCGACCACCTTCGGCCACCTCGACGCCACCACAGTGCTCTCGCGCCAGATCGCCGAATTGGGCATTTATCCGGCCGTCGACCCGCTCGACTCGACCAGCCGCATCCTCGACCCGCAGATCGTCGGCGACGACCACTACAAGGTCGCGCGCGAAGTGCAACGCATCCTTCAAAAGTACAAAGACCTGCAGGACATCATCGCCATTCTGGGCATGGACGAACTCTCCGAAGAAGACAAGCTGACAGTTTCCCGCGCGCGCAAGATTCAGCGCTTCCTGTCGCAGCCGTTCGCCGTCGCCGCGGAATTCACGGGCCGCGAAGGCAAGTACGTCAAGCTGTCCGACTCGATCGCGGGATTCAAGAAGATCATCGGCGGCGAGATGGACGAAATTCCCGAGCAGGCCTTCTACATGGTCGGCGGCATCGAAGAGGTCTTCGAGAAAGCGAAGACGCTCTAGGGAGCAGCTCATGGCGGACACTATGACGCTCAAATTGGTCACGCCGCACGCTCGGCTGTTCGACGGCCCCGCGGCGATGTTCGTCGCGCCCGGCAAACTCGGCGAATTCGGCGTGCTGCCCGGCCACGACCCGTGGTTCGTGGCGCTCGGGGTCGGGTCGCTGGTGGTCACCAAACCGAGCGGCGAAACCAAGGAATACTTTCTCAACGGCGGCTACTGCCAGATCGACGACGACAACGTCGTGATGCTCGCCGAAGTCGCCGAACCGGGCGACAAGATCGACGTCGAACGCGCCAAGGCCGCCAAACAGCGCGCCGAAGAACGCCTCAAGAACACGGCCAAAGACGACAGCATCGACCTGATGCGCGCCGAATTTGCCTTGCGCCGCGCCTTGTATCGCCTGGAGGTGGCGGGGCGGGCGAAGTAAAAAAGCGGAAACTCGCAAACAGGCCGCCTGTCGCCGCAAGGCGACAGGCGGTTTTCCGTTAAGCGTGCATTGACAAAAACTACCAGAACAACAAGATGATGAAACATCGCCTTGCAGCACACGGATCGCCGTCGTAGAAGCCGCACGGGAGAAACGGCCATGATCACGCTGGTAGAAGCGCTTCGCTTTCGCTGCCTTCGCTACGTTCGGCAACCGCTTGGCCGATTTCACGTCCTCGTCGGCCCCAACGCGAGCGGAAAAACCACTTTTCTCGACGTGCCCGCGCTCCTCGGGCGCTTGGTTTCCGACGGCTTGGACGCCGCGATCCGCGAGCGAACTCAAAATCTCGAAGATTTGTTCTGGCGGCGCGACGGAACGAGTTTCGAATTAGCTATTGAGGCGCGGATTCCCGAGGAAAAGCGGACGCATCTCCAAAACAAATCCATGGACACGTTGCGTTACGAAGTCGCGATCGGTCTCGACCCCGGAACGCAGGAATTTATCATTCTATCGGAGAAAGTGCTTCTGAAGGTGGGAACCGCTCCCGCCGCTCGTCAATCCGGCATATTCCCCGCCGAAAACGCGCTGCCGACAACAATATTGACCGCGAAGCATACAAAGAAAACTCGCGTGGTTATCAACAAAACCGAAAATGGAATTGGCGGCTTCCACGAGGAAACATCGAACGGATGGGTTCGCGCGTTTAAGGTCGGGACCAGACGAAGCGCTCTGGCAAATCTTCCAGAAGACGAAGCAAAATTCCCAATTTCCGCTTGGTTCAAGAACTTTCTGTCTGAAGGTATACGGCAACTCTCTTTAAACGGTTCTCTGCTCCGTAAAGCCAGTCCGCCGGGTCTGCATCGTGGATTTGTTCCCGACGGATCAAACCTGCCATGGGTCGTTGCAGATCTGCAAGATCTGGGGCCAGAGTTTGCGGGTGCGCTCCATCAACCACGGCGCCTGCGAAGCGATCGGGTGAAAAAAGACTTTCTCGAGGACTGGGTCTCGCACCTGCGCACAGCGTTGCCGGATTTGGAAAGCGTGCGCACGGTCGAGAGGCCGGACGACAAACATCGTTACGTGGTTCTTCGCTATGCGGGCGGCCTGGACGTCCCGTCGTGGATGGCGTCCGACGGCACGCTTCGCCTCATGGCGCTGACGCTGCCGGCGTATCTGCCCGGACTGACGGGCGTTTACTTGATCGAAGAGCCGGAAAACGGGGTGCATCCGCGAGCCGTGGAGACGATGTTCCAGTCGTTGTCGTCGGTTTATAACGCCCAGATCCTGCTGGCGACGCACTCGCCCGTGATCTTGAGCCTCGTCGATCCCGCCGATCTTCTTTGTTTCGCCAAGACGGCGGAAGGCGCCACCGATATCGTAAGCGGGAAAGAACATCCCGCATTGCGGGATTGGCGGGGCGAGGTCAACCTGTCGGACCTTTTCGCCGGAGGCGTGCTGGGCTAATGGCCGAAACGATGAAAGACCTCGTCGCGCTGGCCGCCGATGGCTCCATGGAAAAGGTGCTCCAGGGCATTTTCTCGCGCCCGGGGTCGTTGAAGATTCGCCCGTTTTCCTGCGATATTTTCGTGCATCCGCAACGCGATCCAGGGTGTCTGACGCGCGGGCATGATTTCCTGAAACCGTTTCGCAAGAGTCACCGCCACGCGCTCGTTGTTTTCGACTACGAAGGTTGTGGGCGGGAAAGCGCGACTCCCGGCGAACTCGAAGCCGAGGTGACGGCGAGGCTCGCCGCTACCGGTTGGGAATCGCGCGCGGAGGTCGTCGTCATTGCTCCGGAACTCGAAATCTGGGTTTGGTCGGAATCGCCTCATGTTGACGAGGCGTTGGGATGGAAAGCGCGTCCGCCGGGTTTGCGACCGTGGCTCAAGGAAAAAGGTTTTCTGGCCGCAGGTCACGGGAAGCCCGCGCAGCCCAAAGAAGCAGTTGAAAAAGCGCTGCGAACGGCGTCGAAGCCGAGGTCGTCGGCGATTTATCAAAAACTGGCCGAAACGGTGACGTTGTCCGCGTGTACGGACCCGTCATTCCAAAAACTCCGATCGGTTCTCGTCAGTTGGTTCGGCGAGTAAGGGCTCGTTAAGAGATCGCGCTCGCCGGCGAATCTGGACTTTGCCCCCGATTCAGGCGACAATCATCCGGCGTGGACCCATCTTGTTCGGCAGGCCGGTTTGGGCGCCGGCGGGAGAAGACCGTGAGAAAGTTCTTGACGGGCGAGGCGCTGGCGGCGATGGCGATCGGGGTGCTGCTGGGCGCCCTCGCGGCGTTTCTGGCGTGCGATTCCAGCAGCAGCACCACCACCTTCATCGACGACGACAATTCGCCCGACGACGATGACGACGACGACTTCGCCTGCGGCCATACCACGGTTTGCACGGGCTGCTGCTCCGGCAACAGTTGTTTCAGCGGCACGATGAACTACGCGTGCGGCATCGGCGGCAACGCCTGCCTCGCCTGTTCGAGCGGCACCATGTGCGAAGGCGGCCTGTGCACGCCCCTCTCGGACGATGACGACAACGACAACGACAACGACAACAACGACAACGACACCAACAACGAAACCAATACCGAATAAGAGGCCATGACGATGAAAAAAACGTTGAACACCACCCTGTGGCTGGCGCTGCTGGCGTCTTTCGTTCTCGCGCTCGGCGCCGTCTTGATCGCGTGCGGCAGCACGAGCACGACCACCACCGTCGCCGACGACGACACGTCGCCCGACGACGACGCCTCGCCCGATGACGACGCCTCGCCCACGGACGACGACGCGGCCGACGACGACGACAACGACAACGACGATAACGACGCCTCGCCGGCCGATTGCCCGCCGATCACGCAGCAACAGGCGACCCGGTTCTATTGGCCGAGCGAACCGCCGTTCCTGGCCGGCGAGCAATTGGTCGTCGCCGAAACAGTGAGCGGCCACCAGGTCGTCGCGCCGGCGGGCGTCATCGCGATGCACGCCGGGCCGACCCTCGACGAGTTGGAATGGGTGATCATGGATTCCAACCTGGTGAAACCAGGCCAGTACGACTTGACGATTCCCGAAGGCGGATCGATGCAGGACGGCAATCCGCACATGTCCGTTTCGATGATCTACGGCGCCACGTTGAACCATACGTTCACGGAAATGTGGGTCAGCGTCTCGGGCTGCGCCGAAATCGATCAACTCGGCTGGATCGGCGGCAAATTCACCGGCCACCTGAAAAACGTGGTGTTCCGCAAGGTCTTGAATGCGAACACGGGTCAGATTGACTGGTCCACCCCGCCGCAGATGGGCTTCAGCGCCATGTGGGATCTCGTCGACATGACGATCATCTCGCAGTAAACAGAAGGCGTCGGCGCATCCTGTCCATCCTGTAAATCCTGTCCATCCTGTCAAAAAGAAACAGAACCTCCTGCCCAGAGATGCACGGGCCGCGATCGGCGCTTGACAACCGCCGCCGAATTCTCTATGAATCACCCCTTGCTTTTTTGATGAAGGCTTGGCCCCCGTATTGGGCGGGCGTTCTCCCCGGGGTGAAGGGGACAGGAAGCGGGAGAGAGGTGAGTCATGAAACGGACTTTTCAACCCAGCAACATTCGCCGCGTGCGAAAACACGGCTTTCGCCTGCGCATGTCGACCCGCGGCGGTCGCCTGGTGTTGAAGCGCCGTCGCGCCAAAGGCCGTAAACGCCTGGCGGCGACCGCGCCGAGCAAGTGACCGGCGAGCGGGCGACGCGACGCACGTTTACGCGCGACGATCGGCTTCGCGGCCGGAACGATTTCGTCCGCGTTTCGAAAAACGGTCGCCGTTATCGCACCGACGGCCTGTTCATTATCGACAGCCCGTCGCCCGTGGCGGGGCCGCGTCTGGGCCTCACCGTCAGCCGGAAAGTCGGCAAGGCGCACGTCCGCAACCGCTTGAAGCGGCTGCTGCGCGAGTTTTTCCGGCTCAATCGGGAGCGCTTCGCGCCGCGCCGCGACGTCGTCGTGATCGTGCGCCCCGAACAGCGGCTGCGCGGTCTGGCCGACGTTGCGGCCGAATTCGCGTCGTACCTGGCCCGCTCCTCCTCTCGCTCGGTTTGAAAATCGATGGCGGCCATGGCGCCCGGAATCGGCTGGTTGACGCGTTTGAGCCTCGGCCTTGTGCGGCTGTATCAAATCGCGTTCAGTCCGATTCTCGGCGGCCACTGCCGGTTCAGCCCGTCGTGTTCGGAGTACGCCGTGGAAGCCCTGCGCATCCACGGTTTCGCGCGCGGCTGGCGGCTGGCGGTTTGGCGGTTGTTGCGCTGCCACCCGTTCGCCCGCGGCGGGTATGATCCCGTGCCGCCCGGACGCGAAGGAGAGTAATG
>CAZHPN010000192.1:0-10913 GCA_964534375.1 uncultured bacterium
ATCGTCTTGTCGATTTCCATGATGTCGAAGCTCATCTGGTCCAGCACGTCGAGCAGGTCGTCTTGAAAATCGCTGTCGGCCTTGTCGATTTCGTCGATGAGCAGCACCGTGCGTTTGGCGCTGGTGAACGCCTGGCCGATCTTGCCCATGCGGATGTACTGGTTGATGTCGGCGACGTTGCGGCCGCTGTCGTGGAAGCGGCTGTCATTGAGCCGCGTGAGCGTATCGTAGAGATACAGGGCGTCGACCGCTTTCATGTTGCTCTTCACGTTGAGTTGAATCAGCGGCATGCCGAGGTTCTCGGCGATCGCGTGCGCGAGCAGCGTCTTGCCAGTGCCCGGCTCGCCCTTGAGCAACAGCGGCAACTCCAGCCGGATCGCGACGTTGACCACCCGCCCGAGTTCTTCATCCAAAATGTACGTCTTCGCGCCGGTGAACTGCGCCATAACGCCTCCTTCGATTCAGTTGCCAGATTGCAGAATAATCATTGCGCCGCATCTTTGCCGAAAATGGCGCCGACGCCAAGAGGCATGGCGGAATGCGGATTGCGGAATGCCGACCGAATGCGGAATGCGGAATGCGCAATGGGGAATGTTACACGGGCGAATCTGGTTGGGCTTCGCGCGGCGTCTGACCTTTCCGAGCGGAATGCGGAATGCGGAATGTTCCAGGGGCGAATCTGGTTGGACTTCGCGCGCCGTCTGATCTGTCCGCCTGGTCCGACTGGTCCGACCGGTCCCGCTAGTTCGCATGTTGGAAACGGAAAGTTGCCGCGCCGCGCGGTTCCCTTCAGATCAGCTTTTCCAGAGCCGCGCTCAAGACCGGTAAGTCATGGTGGACGATTTCCCAGACGATCTCGACATCCAGGCCGAAATAATCGTGCGCGATTCGGTTTCGCAAGCCGGCGAGTTGCCGCCAAGGAATTCCCGGATGAAGCGCCGTAAATCCCGCCGGAAATTGCTTCGTCGCTTCGCCAATGATTTCCAAATTGCGGACGACCGCATCGATCGATTTTTCGTCTTGCAAAAAGGCGGCGCGATCCAACCGGGCCACGTAGCGCTGAATTTTTCCCACAGCGTTTCTAATATCTTCGAGGAGCAGATCGACGTCGCGTTTAGGCATCGATCAACTCGCCCTCGATCCGGAGCCACAGTGATGGTTTGATTGCGCGCCGCGAGACCAAGTCCACCGGCCGGCCGAGGGCCCGCTCGATTTCATCGCCCAACTCGACGAAGCGCAGGCCGATCGACGGGTCCACTTCGACCAGCACGTCCACGTCGCTGTCCTCCCTGGCGTCACCGCGAGCCCAGGAGCCGAAGAGGGCCAGACGCCGGATCGGATAACGCCGACCGAGAATCGCCCGCTGCTCGCGCAATCGCGCGAGAATTTCCTGCCGCGTCGCCCGGATTTCCGCCGCCATTATTCACCTCCTCGTGGGTTTAGAATACGACCCGCCGCGGTCTCGGTCCAGCCCGCACTTCGCATTCCTCACTCCGCATCCCGCATTCGCCATTCCCTTAATTGTGCCTTCGCGCGCGTTGTGGTAAGTGAAAGTGTTCGCCGGTTCGTGCAGGGGGCCATCGAAAACGCATGAAACGACTCGTATTCTTTTACCCGCCGCGGACGCCGCGCGACGCCTTCTGGCTGACGGCGACCGCCGGCATTGTCGGCGGTCTGGCCATCATTTGGGCGATTGCGCCCCTGACCGGATTGAGCCTGAAACTCGGCGGCACGGCGCACGACGGCTTTCTGGAACTGGCGCGGTCGCTTGCGGAAGATCGCGGCTATATCTTCGGTCCCGGCGAGCCGCACGTTTTGCACCGGCCGCCGCTGTATCCGTTTCTCATCATGCCGCTGACCGTGCTGCCCGCCTGGGCCCTGCGCCCGGCGCTGGTCATCGTGCAGGGCTTCCTGCTCGGGGCGCTCGGCATGCTGCTCTTTCGCCTGGCGTTGCGTCTCTTCGGCGAACGGGCCGCGCAGGCCTCGCTGGCGCTGCTGCTGGCTTACCCGTGGACGTACTGGCACGTGAAGAACCCGATGGCGATCGTCTTGCAGGCGGTGCTGTACCTGGCGCTGTGCGAAACCGCGCTCTTTCTTTATCTCGACGAGCCGCCCGAACCGCAAGCGTCAGCCCGCCACTGGCCGCGGTTCGACGCCTGCCTCAACCTCGGCCTGCTCGCCGGCGCCGCAATCCTCACCCACGGCACGATGCTCATTTCGGCGACGGCGGTCTTGTTTTTGCTCTTCGCGGCCGGCGTCTGGCGCCGTTCGACGCGCCTCGCGGCGACGGCCGCAGCGGCGCTGGCGATCGCCGTGTTCATGGTCGCGCCGTGGACGATCCGCAATTGGCGCGTGGCGCATCAATTCATCCCGGTGACCAGCAACTCGGGCCTCGCCTATTTCGCCGGCAACGCCCACTGGGGCATCGGCGGGCCGCGGGTCAAGCCGTTTGGCGACGACATCGCCGTCGCGCTGCAGCACGCGAACATCGCCGCTGCGCGCCGGCTCGACATCTCCTTCTTCGGCGCGCTCGACCCGCAGCTTTCGGCGGAACTCGACGCGCGCGCGAAACAGCACATGCGCGCGCACCCGGGTCTGGTCGCGTGGAAATCCCTGCTCAACTTGATGGAGGATTTTTTCCCGCTGTTCGGCGACGCGATCCTGTCGCCCAAATCGTCGGCGAGCCTCGTGCTGAGCGAAAACGCGCTGCTCTCGCTGGTCCATCTGGCGTTGCTCGCGTTCGCCGCGCTCGGCCTGCGGCGACTGGCGCCGGTCGCGGGCGTGTCGCGGGCGACGGCGGCCGTGGCCCTCGCGGCGCCGGTCGTCATCTACGTCGCGCCGTATCTGCCGTTTCTGACCTACGTCGGCCACGCCCAGTACACGTTCGGGACGATGCCGTTTCTCGACGCGGCGGCGGCCGTCGGGTTTCTGTCGCTGCTGCGGACGTCGCCGGCGCCGGCCGGAGATAACGCATGACCGCCGCTGAAAAGCCGCCCGAACCGGCGCGGTGCTGGGTTTGCGATTCGCCGCGCCTCGCGCGCTGGCGCGACGCGACGACCGTCGGGCCGCTGACGAGCGCCGATTTTCGCATCACCGACGCCCACTACGGCCGCACCGCGGCGATCGAGCGCTGCGCCGACTGCGGCTTTCGCCAATGCGCCGAGTTGGCCGACGCGTTGCGCTACTACGAAACGCTCGACGACCCGGGCTACGAGGAGAGCGCCGGCGAACGGGCGCGCCAGATGGCCGATCTGCTCGCCTTGCTGCGGCGCTTCAAGCCGGCCGGGCGGCTGCTCGACATCGGCGCGGGCAGCGGCATCTTGCTCGCCGAGGCGCAACGGCTCGGCTACGCGGCGGAGGGCGTCGAGCCCTCGCACTGGCTCGCCGAACGCGCCGCGGCCAAGGGGCTGACGGTGCATTGGGGCACGCTGCCGCACGCCGGGCTGCGGCCGCCGTACGACGCGGCGCTGCTGATCGACGTGATCGAGCACGTCGCCGATCCGCTCGGGCTGCTGGCGCAGGCGCGCGACGTGCTGGCGCCGGACGGCGTCGGCCTCGTGGTCACGCCCGACATCGACTCGTTCGCCGCGCGCCGGCTGGGCGCCCGCTGGTGGCACTGTCGCGTCGCCCACATCGGCTACTTCAATCGCAGCACGCTGCTGCGGGCGCTGGACCGCGCCGGCCTGACGCCGCTGCACGTGATGCGGCCGCGCTGGCATTTCAGCACGGCCTACCTCGCCCAGCGCCTGCCGGTCTATGTGCCGTTCCTGCGGCGCTGGAACCCGCTCGCCCGCCTGCCCGAGGTTATTGTGCCGTTGAATTTCTTCGACTCGCTGGGCGTGGTATTCTGTAAGAAGTAGTCAGAAGTCAGAAGCGGGACGAGCAAACGAAGGGAAGCCATGATTCGGCCATATTTGCAAATTGCGCGGCCCGACCATTGGTTCAAGAACCTGTTCATGCTGCCGGGCCTGGCCGTCGCGTTGCTGCTCAAACCGGAGCGCCTCGCCGGCGCCTGGCTGCCGTTTCTGCTCGGCGTGGTCGCCGCCTGCCTGACCGCCTCGGCGAACTACGCGATCAACGAATACCTCGACCGCGAATACGACAAGCGGCACCCGATCAAGAAAAATCGCCCGAGCGCCGGGGGGCTGATCCGCCGGCGCTGGGTCGTGCTCGAATGGACGCTGCTCGCGGCGGCCAGCCTGGCGCTCGCCTGGGCGATCGGCTTTTTCTTCTTCGTCGTCACCGTCTGGTTCCTGCTGATGGGCGTGATCTACAACGTCAAACCGCTGCGCACCAAAGACGTGCCCTATCTCGATGTGCTGTCGGAATCGATCAACAACCCGATCCGCTTTCTGCTTGGCTGGGCGACGGCAATGCCGGCCTTCGCGCCGCCCCCCGGGGCGCCGTTGTCGTTCCACTATTTCGACCAGATTCTGGCGACCCAGCTTCCGCCCAGCAGCGTGATGATGTCGTATTGGTTCGGCGGCGCGTTCCTGATGGCGGTCAAACGCTACGCCGAATTCCGCCAGATCGGCGACCCCGCGGTCGCAGCGTCGTACCGCCGCTCGTTCCAGCATTACACGCCGGAAAAGCTGCTGGTCTCGTCGTTTTTCTACGCCCTGAACGCGTCGTTTTTCCTGGCGATCTTCCTGATCAAATATCGCATCGAATTCCTGCTGACCTTCCCGCTTTTTTCACTGCTCTTCGCGTGGTATCTGCACATCGGCTTCAAAGAGAACTCCGCCGCCCAGCACCCCGAAAAGCTCTACCGCGAACGGTCGTTCATGTTCTTCGTCTTGCTGCTGGTCCTGGTCGTCTTCGCGCTGTTCGTCGTCGACGTCCCGAAGCTGGGCTGGCTGCTGCGGAAGAACTTTTACTAGACGAACCGCGAACAAACCGCGAAGGAATTACCAGGGAATTGGAATAAACCGCGAACGCAAGCGAATAAGAACGGCAACGGCATGAATGAATTGGTTTTAGTCGCGAACGCCCGTCAATATACCCAATAAGATCTCATTCATGCCTATTCGCGTGCATTCGCGTGCATTCGCGGTCAAAAAAACACAATCATCCGCGGTCAAAAAAACAAAAATCATTCGCCGTAGTTCACCCGAGTTTGGACAGCGCTCCGCGGATGTTCTTCAGCGCCTTGTCGATGTTGGCGACCGAGTTGGCGTAGGAAAAACGCAGATAGCCTTCGCCGTAGGCGCCGAAGGCCGTGCCGGAAAGCGCCGCGACGCCGGCCTCGTTCATCAGGAAATTCTCCAGGAACGAACTCGTCTGGCCGAGCTTCTTTACGTTCGGGAAAACGTAGAACGCCCCCTTCGGCCGCACGCACGAGAAACCGGGCAGATCGTTCAGGCCGTCGACGATGAAATCGCGGCGTTTGCGAAATTCCTCGACCATCCGCGCCGCCTCGTCCTGCGGGCCGCGCAGGGCTTCGAGGCAGGCGTATTGCACGAAGCTGTTGGTGCAGGAATTCGAGTTGGTCATCAGCCGCGTCACGTGCGTCGCCAGTTCCTTGGGCATGATGCCGTAGCCGGCGCGCCAGCCGGTCATCGCGTACGTTTTCGAGAAACCGTCGAGGATGATCAGGCGGTCGGCGACGCCGGGCTCGCGCGCGATGGTCTCGAACTCGCCTTCGTAAAGAATATTGATATAGATTTCGTCGGCGAAGATCCAGATGCCGCGCTCGCGGGCGATTTTCGCCACCGCGGCCAGGTCGGCCCGCGTCAGCACGCCGCCGGTCGGGTTTTGCGGCGAATTGAGGATAATCATCCGCGTCTTGTCGGTGACCAGGCGCTGGAGGTGCTCGACGTCGAACGAGAACGCGCGCTCCTCCAGCAGCGGCAGCGCGACCGGCTTGGCGCCGATGAAGCGAATGACGGATTCGTAAATGGGGAACCCGGGATTGGGATAAATGACTTCGTCGCCTTCGTTGGCGATCGCCAGCAGCGCAAAGAAAATGATCGGCTTGGCGCCCGGCGTGACCACGACCTGCTCGGGTGCGAACGTCAGGCCGCGGCGCGCGCCGGCGTCGCGGGCGATCGTCTCGCGCAACTCCGGCAGGCCGGCCGACGGACCGTAATGCGTGAAGCCTTTGTCGAGCCCGTCTTTCGCCGCGGCGACGATATTGGCGGGCGTCGCAAAATCCGGCTCGCCGATTTCCAGGTGCACGATTTCGCGCCCTTTGGCCTCGAGGGCGCGGGCGCGGGCCAGCACTTCAAACGCGGTTTCGGTGCCCAAGCGGCTGATTCGTTCGGCAATTTGCACAGCGACCTCCGTGGGATTGGCGACTCGGGGCGCCGACGGCGAAGCGGACTTCAGCGCGGCCGCGGCGTCCCCATTTTTTCCTTTTTCCTTCCCGGCGCATTCCATGAACCGCGCGTAGTCCAGCACCGCGGCCGCCAGGGCCGGGCCGCTCAGGCCGCCTTCTTCCATGACCTTCGCCGCGGCGCCGCTGCCGAGATAGCGGCCGGCGAGGAACGGGTGCAGCAGCCGCCGGCGGCCCGCGTACGACGTCACCCAGCGGTGCATCGTCGCGGGCGTGAAGCCGGTGATGCCCATCGCCTCGCGCGCGCGCGCCTCGGGATAAATCGCGAGCTGTTCCGCCTCCGGCAGCAGGTCGAACAATTCGGCGCTGGCGATGTAATAGACGTTCATGTTCAGCTTTTCGCGGCGCAGCACCGGCAGCACGTCGGCGACGAAGGCGACGCCGATCTCGCTGCCTTGCAGCACGAGCGTGCCGTGATACGGCCGCCGTTCGGGGTCGCCGGCGATGAGGCGGCAGACGCCCTTGACCGACGCTTCCGGCGGCGGCAGGCCGAGCGCCGCGCGGTCGGGGACGATCTCGTTCGGCCGCGTCACGAACGGGCAAAGGACGGCCGGGCGGGCGCGCAGGCCGGCCAGCAGCAGCGGCCACGCCTCTTGCGCGTCCCATGGCGTCAGCGTGATGAGCGCGCCGCGCGGAAAATTTTCCTGGAGCAGTTGCAGGCACTGCGGGTCGGCGTGCGTCGGCCCGTCCTCGCCGGTTTTCACGCCGGCGTGTGCGTTGACCATGATGAACGTGCGGAACGGCTCGCCGGTCAGTTGCCGCCGCGCTTGCTGGCCGATGCAATGCAGCCGCGCCGGCACGTGTTCGAGCGCGGCGAGAAAGGCGCCGTACGACGACGTGACGCCGATGTGCCGCCCGTACGCCGAAAGCCCGGCCATCAGCGCGCCCATCGCGTCTTCGCAGATGCCGCCGACCGGCAGCAGGCGCGAGGCGCGGTTCGCCGCCGTTTGGAAACCCTTGCCGAACGCCGCGCCCGTTTTCGCGACGCTCGTCGATTCGAACAAGTCGGCGGAACTGACAATGAACGCGCCGCCGGTTTTTTCGTTGAGCGCGGCCAGCGCGTCGCCGACCGCGCCGCGCAGCGTGGCCGCCTTGCCGGGCGTCAATTGCAAGGCGGCGGGCGGCGTTTCCAAGCGCAGTTCCGGGTCGTCGTACACGACTTCCAGATGCGGGGCGTCGGCGCGCGGCCGGCGCGCGAGCGCGGCAAGCCGGCGTTGCGCCGCGCGCAGGCGGTCGGCGGCGAACCTCGCCGCTGCGGCTTCCTTTTCCAGCGCGCCGCGGATGCACAGCAGCGTCTGAAAGTACGTCTCCTCGACGGCGGCGGGCGATTTCGCATCGGTGCAGCGCGGGAACCGTACGCCGAATTCGCGGAACCGCGCCTCGAACGGCGCGGCGACGAATTGGTAGAACGCATCCGAACAGAACGGGTGCCCGGCGCCGTGCGAGGCCCGGCCCTCGAGGCCGTAATGCCAGCCCTTCGTCGTGCGGTAGACGATCGCCGTCGGCAAACCGTTGGCCAGCTCCGCGGCTAGGCGCTGGGCGGCGACGACCTGCCGGAAGTCGGCGCCATCGTCGACCTGGACAACGTTCCACTCGTGCAGGTGCGCCAGTTCGGCCGGGCTCCACTGCACGTAATCGCCGCGCCGGCCGTCTTCGGCGCAGACGCAATTCGAGTCGATCGAGGCCTGGTTCCAGTCGACGTGCAGCGCGAAATTCGCCAGGTTCGCCGCCGACGCGCCGGCCAGCGCCTCGTGGACGCGGCCCGGCGTCAGGCCGCCTTCGCCCTCCAGCGCGTGAATCCGCGGCGGCTGCGCCGGATAAATATCGAGCGCGCCGAGCGCCAGCCCCATCGCCGCCGGCACGCCCACGCCCGAGGCCCCGGTCGCCAGGCTCGCAAACGGTGTCGCCGGGGTCGGGTGGCCGTCAAGCGCCTTGGCGCGATATTGGTGGAACAAAGGCGTGTCCTGCGTCGGATTGCGGCGGAAACCGAGCAGGTCTTCGAGGCGGAGTTGGAATTTCTCCTCGGGCAGCAGGTCCGGCGCGGCGATGCGGGCCAGCTCGTTGCGTAGCGCCCACGACGCGTACAGGCCCAGCGCCTTGTGGCCGGCGGCGTACACGAGTTGGTCCGCGTGCGGCGCGGTCGGGCGCGAAAAATCGTAGTCGAGGAACAGGTAGATCAGGCTTTCGACGATGCGGCCCGACGAAATGCTGCCGCCCGGGTGGCCGGAGGTCGGCACGTAGTTGAAGAGCACGCCGCAGAGGGTGCGATAGGCGAGGTCGATCGTCTCCAGCGCCGCGAAATCGGCGTCGCTCACGTCGAGCGGAATCCGGTCGAGCAGGTCGCGCACGCGGAACATCTGGGAACGTCGGGGGGCGAACGAAAAGGGCTGCGCCAGGGCGTCGAAAATCATCGGTTGTCTCCACTTGGCGGACGCCAGCCGCCCGAGCGCGGGTTGCGCCCGAAAAGGCGGACAGAGAGTAGCGCGGCTCGAAGGCGAAAATCAATCGCGTTTGGTCCAAGGGCAAGCGAAAACTAAAAGTCTACCCCTTTGTAGGCGGGCGCAGACATAATACCGGCCCCGCTGTCGTACGTGGGAGTCTTACGCAAGTCCCGAGTCTCGAAAAACATATCGTTAATGCAATCCCGAATTTCCTCCGCAGACATCTGGCAAAGATCAGCCATCACCGCTTTTTTGTCGCGGGGGGCCATTTTCGCAAATTCGGCCTTCGTGGCGTCCCAACGAGCCGCGCGGCCAATACGGGCCTGTTCGCCGGGCAGGAACTGCGAAAAATGTTCGAGGCTTGTGTCGGAGGCGCAATCGGGCGAGGGACTCGGACCTTCCCCGCCCTCGGTTTCGCCGAACCGGTTAATCTGAAGTTGCCGTTTTTTGGTCAATTGCTGGTCGCGAATCTTATCGCTCGATTCGTCCGCACCGGTCGCTTTTTGCGGCGCGGCGCCGGCAGGGGCGGAAACGTCTTCGCGCATTTTTAATTCGGCTAATTCGGCGAGAAGCTTACGACGGTTCAGACCCTGCCGAATTTCCCGCTCACCGGTTTTACCGATCAGCGTCTCAATCGTCGCGCACTTCGCGCTCGGCGTCATGGCCATGTACCCGTGTTTTACGTTTTCGATTTCGTCCCACGAAAAATAGTTGGCTTTTTGCAGGAGCGCGACGAAGTTGGACGGGCTTACATTAGCGCTGCAACTCGTTTTCTCATCGCGGCACCCACTTCCCATTGCCGCAGCGCCGAGTAAGAGCGCCGCGGCGACAAGCGCAGCCGTCGGGCGCGGCTTCGTTTTCAGCGAGGTCGGAACGCGCGCGGCCAGCAATGCGGCCAGTTCGTCGGCGAGCGCCGGCGCGTTCAGGGTTTCGCATTCTGGCGCGGGCAAACGCGTGGCGTCGTGGCAGTCGAGCGCCGCCAGCAATTCGCGCAGGCGTGCCCGGGCGTCGGGGTCATCGCGCCGCGAGCGCACGCGCGAAATCAACCACGCCTCAACCTCGCGCGCCGAGGCGGTCGGCGGGGGCGCGGCTTGCAACGCGTCGAGAAACGCGCGAGCCTTTTGCGCCACGGTCAGTTCCAAGCGCGACATAGCTTGACTCCCTTATTCGGCGCCGCCGGGGACTATAAATCCACGCCTTTGTAAAGGACCGCGTAATTGATGTCGCCCGAGCGATCGTATTTCGGCCCCGCTTTCGGGTTTTCAGTTCCATAAAACATTTCCTCGATGCACTTGCGAATTTCGTCCGGCGACATTTGGCAAAAGTCGGCCATCACCGCCTTTCGATCCCGGGGGGCCATCGATTCGAATTCGACCTTGACCGCGGCGTTATCGCGCCGCACAGCCCCCCACGCGTTGCGTTCGTCCGGCAGAAATTGCGACAAATGTTCGAGACTCGTGTCGGAGGCGCAATCGGGAAACGAACTAGGATGTCCCTCGTCCTTGATTTCATCGGGCCGAGCGGCGTCGTATCGTCGATTTTGCCTGTCGCGAATTTCGTTGCGTAGGATCGTCAACGCGCTAGGAACGGGGCCGTCGAGAAAAACTTGCAGAGCAAAGCTATCGATTGGCGGGTCCTCAGCCTTCGCGGCCCCTTTTTTCTTCTTGAATTGCTCGTCGACATCGGAAACTACGAGCGCCAAAAGCTCATATTCGGAATCGCCCCGGCCGTAAATTCCGGAAAGCGTGCTCCGTAGCCGGCCGGGCATTCGGTGGCTTATTTTCAGATCGTCGAGAACCTTAATTCTGTCGATTCCGGGCGTATAAGATCGCTCGCTCACGTTTTCGCCATTCAGCGCCCTTATGTATCCGCATTTCATGCCGGGCGTCATGGCCGCGTACTCGCCCTTCGCGCTTTCGATTTCGTCCCACGAAAAATAATTCGACTTTTGCAGCAGCGAGACGAAGTTGGCTGTGCTGGTGTCGACTCCGCAACGAACTTTCCCGCCGCGGCAACCGCCTAGCGCCGCGCCGCAAATCAGCAGCGCCGCGGCGATCAGGGCCGTGGTTGGCCGGCGTTTCGTGTTCAATAACGATGGCACGCGGGCGGCGAGCAGAGAGGCCAGTTCGTCGGCGAGA
>CAZHPN010000193.1:0-10814 GCA_964534375.1 uncultured bacterium
CGACGCGCCGAAGCGATCCAGGCCGATCGATTCGCCCTCGTCGCCGACGTAACGGCTCCAACCCTGCGTCGCCGCCGCCTCGATCGACAGGCGCACCACGGCGTGCGGCGGCAGCACCGAATCGCGATATTCGCGCGGCTGCGCGTCGAAGAGTTCCCAACTCGGCAACGAAACCACCCGCACCTTCGCCCCTTCTTCCGCCAAGATCGCCTTCGCCGCGACCGCCAGCGACACCTCCGACCCGGTCGCGATCAAAATCAAATCCGGCGCGCCGTCCGGCGCGTCGGCCAGGATGTAGCCGCCCCAGCGCAGTCCGGACGCCGGCGCGAAAATTTGCCGATCGAGCGTCGGCACGTTCTGCCGCGTCAGCGCCAGCGCCACCGGCCCGTCGGTCCGTTCGATCGCCACGCGCCAGGCCTCGACCGTTTCGTTGGCGTCGCACGGCCGGATCACCGTGAGGTTGGGGATTGCCCGCAGCGCGGCGAGGTGCTCGATCGGCTGGTGCGTCGGGCCGTCTTCGCCCAGACCCACGCTGTCGTGCGTGAAAACATAGATGACATGCAGCCGCGACAACGCCGCCAGACGGATCGGCGGCCGCATGTAATCGGAGAACACCAAGAATGTGGCGCCGAACGGCAGCGCGCCGCCATGCGCGGCAATGCCGTTGAGGATGGCGCCCATCGCATGCTCGCGCACGCCAAAGGCGATATTGCGCCCGGCCGGCCCCCAGCCGCCCGCAGCGGCCCCTTGTTTGTCGTCCGCGCGCATCGCCTCGCTTTCGAACTGGCCGAGGTCGATCAGGCGGGTCTCCGTCGAGGGGTCCAGGTCCGCCGAGCCGCCGATCAACGTGGGCAGCTTCGCGGCGATCGCGTTGAGCGCCTTGCCCGACGCCACGCGGGTTTTCTCCCCTTTTTCGCTCGGCGGAAAAACCGGCAGGTCGGCGTCCCAATCCGGCGGCAGTTCCCCGCCCCACGCCCGCCGCAACTCTTCGGCCGGCGCGGCGAAGCGTTTTTCGTAAGCGGCGAACAGTTGGCTCCACTGTTGTTCGATTTCCCGCCCGCGCGTTAACGAACCGCGGAAGTGCGCCAGCGCCTCGTCGGGCACAAAGAACGCCGGGGTCTTCGGCCAATGCAAGTTCGCCTTGGCGAGTTTTGTTTCTTCCTTGCCCAGCGGCGAACCGTGGGCGGCGAACGTGTCCTTGTGCGGCGCGCCGTAGCCCAGATGCGTGTTGACGACGATCAGCGACGGGCGGTCCGCCGCCTTCGCGTTCGCGATGGCCTCGCGGATCGCGGCCAAGTCGTTGCCGTCGGCGACGGTTTGCACGTGCCAGCGATAGGCCTCGAACCGTTTCGCGCGATCCTCGGTAAACGTGAGATTCGTCGAAGCCGCGAGCGTGACGTGGTTGTTGTCGTACAGGCAAATCAATTTCCCCAATTTCAGATGCCCGGCCAGCGACGCCGCCTCCGACGCGACGCCTTCCATTAAATCGCCGTCGCTGACGATCGCGTACGTGTGATGATTGACGATTTCCAACCCCGGCCGATTGTACCGCGCCGCCAGAAACGCTTCGGTCAGCGCCAGGCCGACGGCGTTGGCGATGCCCTGTCCGAGCGGCCCCGTCGTGACCTCCACCCCCGGCGTGCGCCCGCGCTCCGGATGCCCGGGCGTACGGCTGCCCCATTGCCGAAACCGTTGGAGTTCCGTCAGCGGCAAGGCGTACCCCGTCAAATAAAGCAGGCTGTACAGCAGCATCGAGCCGTGTCCGGCGGAGAGCGCGAATCGGTCGCGGTCGGGCCATTCCGGATCGGCCGGATTGTGGCGCAGAAAATCCAGCCACAAGGCGTACGCCATCGGCGCCGCGCCCATGGGCAATCCCGGGTGGCCGCTATCTGCTTTCTCGACGGCATCGACCGCCAAAAAGCGGATCGTGTTGACGCAAATCTCATCCAATTCTTCCGGGATAAAATCGGACATCTCTACCGCTTTCATCTTATCTCCTGTCTGGCAGGTTCGACCATCGGGAACGTCGAATGATCGCGGCGCGGGCCAGGGGACGGCGGGTCGGAATTTTTGGCCCTCGGCGCGGCTTGGAAGGGGCTTCCAGACCGAACGTGCATCCCGCTTCCAGCCCCGGCTGATCCTCGTGCGTTTTGGAGGCGCAAGAGCCGCCGGTCTCCACGGGAACCGTTGCTTCCGCTTCCCGGGAGAGCGCCAAGGAGCCTATCAAATCGTCGGGCAATTTCGACCTTCCTTACGAATAAACTCCACCGCACGCCGGATTTCCCGGATTCCCGGTGACGATTTTTCTCCGCGCGCCATCCGCCTTACGCCGCGCGACGTTTCGGCCGTTGCGTCGGGCCCGCCGGCGGCGGCGCGATGACGGCGCCGCTTCCTTCCATATGCGTGCGCAAGAATTCGGCAAATGTCGTCAGGGTCGTGGTGTCGGCCATTCGCAACTCCGCCACGACCAAGCGGCCGTCTTCGCGCGCCGCATACGTCTCGACCACCGCCGCCGCCGCATTGTGGCTGTATCCCGCCTTCATCAGGGCGTCGATCGCGGCCTCGCGCGGAATTCGCGCAAACTCGATCTTCTTCCCCAACAACACGGAAAACACGTAGGCGATGACTTCATAACTGAGATCCGCCGGCCCGTGAACGCCGCGGACGCGGCGGCCGTGCCGCTCCCGGTGCAACAATTCGTCCGCCGCCACTTCGCCGACATCTTGCGCCCCCACGTGCGGCATGGCCGTGTGCGGCGATATCGGCGCAAAAAAGCGGCCGGTCGCCTGCGCCGCCGCCAATTCCGGCAAGTGCGTCTCGTAGAACATGCCCGGCCGCAGGTGGGTGATATTTTCGGCCGCGGCGTTGAGTTCTTCTTCGACGTCGTGCAGTCCCGCGAGCAACCCGGTGCGCGCGGCCGATTGCGCGCCGGCGCTGGACAAATTCACGACATGCGCAATTCGATTCGCCCGAATCGCGGCGGCCCCGATTCGGCCCTGCCGGCGTTGGCAGCCCCACACGTCGTCGCTGTCGCGTTTCAGCGGCGTCATCCAGAACAGCGCGTCGGCGCCCCGGGTCGCTTTCGTCACGAACTCTTCGTCTTCCAGGGATCCTTGCACGACCCGCGCGCCGGCCGCCGCCAACGACGCCGTTTTTCCCTGATCCCGCACTATCGCAGTTACGTCGGCGCCCGATTCCAAGAGACGCCGCGCTGCCGCCGAGCCGACCCGGCCCGCGGCGCCCGCCACCACAATGCCCATTGCTCCGCCCCTTTTCCGCGAAAATCCATTTTTCGCTCGCCCCCTGCATGTAATGACGATTCGGCGGAATGGCAAATTTGCACGGGCGTGCGTTGCGCCCGAGCGCCTGTCGATCCCGTCGGCGGACGCCTTGAGCGCGGACGCCGCGCGCACAAGACCTATACGTCCTCTAGGTCCTATGCGTCCTATCGGCGCCACAACCCTTTATCTGCGTTCTCTCGGAGCCCCGAAAATCGACGCGCCCATTGAAAACAGCGAACGCCGACGCATATTCGAAAATACCTGAAAGGGGAGTTCCGCATGAACGTCGCGTCCGCCATCCGCCTCAACAACGGCGTCGAAATTCCGCGCCTGGGCCTGGGCGTCTTCCGCGCCGGCCAGGGCGCCGAAACCCGCCGCGCCGTCGCCGAGGCGCTGCGCGTCGGCTACCGCCATATCGACACCGCCCGCGTGTACGGCAACGAACGCGACGTCGGCGCCGCCGTGCTCGCCGCCGACGTTCCGCGCCGCGAGGTGTTTGTCACGACCAAACTGTGGAACGACGACCAGGGTTACGATTCCGCGCTGCGCGCCTGCGAGGCGAGCCTCGCCCGCCTGGGCCTGGACGTCATCGACCTGTATCTCATTCACTGGCCCGTGACCGGCAAGCGCCTCGATTCCTGGCGCGCGCTGGAGCGGTTGCTCGCCGACGGCCGCGTACGCGCGATCGGCGTCAGCAACTTCATGACCGACCATCTGGAAGAATTGTTCGTTCACGCGAAGGTCGTGCCCGCCGTGAATCAAATTGAAATCAGCCCGTTTCACCAGCAGCGGGACGTGCGCGCCCTCTGCGCGAAGCACGGCATTGCCGTCGAGGCGTACAGCCCGCTGACCCGCGGCCGCCGGCTCGGCCATCCGGCGCTCGGCGACGTCGCGCGCCGCGCCGGCCGCACGCCGGCGCAGACGCTGCTGCGCTGGGCGCTCCAACACGACCTGATCGTCATTCCGAAGTCGACCAATCCCGCGCGCATCGCCGAGAACGCGGCGCTCTTCGATTTCGAACTGGGCGCCGCCGAAATGGCGCAATTGGACGCCCTGGAAGAAGGCCTCGCCACGGGGTGGGATCCGCGCGGCGAGCCGTGAGGCAACATCACATCCAGCGCGGACTCGCCACGTGCGAGAAATCCCACAACTCGCGATGGCGGAAGATCGCGACGGCGAGCAGCACGGCGAAGAGCAACAGGATCGCGTACAGCGACCAGCGGCCGACCCGTGCGACGGCCGGCGCGTCAAAGAGGGCCGGCCGGGGCTGCCGCCACGGGCGGTAGAAAAGGGCCAGAAAGAGCGCGCTGAAGAGCACGCCCACGTTGATGGCCAGCAAGGGCCGGAAACCGGACGGCCGGAAGGAAAGCGTCACGTCGTGCTCGCCGGCCGGCGTCGCGAAACCGGAAAAGAGATAATTCGTGCGATATCGCCGCGCCGGTTTGCCGTCAACGGCGGCCTGCCAGCCGGGGTAGTAGTTTTCGCGCACGACCAAAAACCCCGGCCCGTCGCTCTGCACCCGCAGCCGCCGAAAATCCGGTTCGTCGCGGAGAATCTGGACGGAGCCCGCGGCCGGCTCCAGCGGCAGCGATCCGTCGCCGCCCTCGACGACCGCGGTCGTCGTATCGCCGCCAAGGGCGATCATGGCGGCGTAAGCCGCGTTGCCGTCGGCGACCCGCTTCACCCGGCGCGCCAGGCTGTAAATCGGCGCCGGGTCCGGAACCTCGAAAATCTGCACGTGGTCCGCCGTCGTGGCCTTGGGCAGATGGAAAGCCTGGTCGTGGCGCGTCAACACGTATTTGACGGACGCCTGCCGCAGCCAGTTCAGCGTCGGATTCGTGAACGCCTTGTCGTCGCGCGCGAAGATCAACGGAGAGTTGCACGCCATCGAGCGGACGCCGAACAGGGCCGGCGTGTCCTGCGGCAGATCCTCGAGGGAGTCGCGGAAGGAATCCGTGCCTTTCATCCAACCGCCCCGGCTGTTTCCCGAGATCGTGTCGAGCGGGTAAATTCGGTAGCCGTCGAGCCGTGGCAACAGGAAATCCAGTGTCGCTTGCGGCCGGTAATACGCCGGGTTGATCACCGGATTCTGCCGTTCGCCGGCGGCGGCCAGGTCGGCAAAGACAACCGCGCCGACAACGAACGTCAGCGCCGCACGAAGCAGCGGATTCGTGCCGCGACGCCACAGAAGCAGCAGCGATGCGACCACCAGGGCGGCGGCGAGGAAGCAGCGCAACACGAGGTCCGCGCGCAGGGCGACGCGCGCAGTTTCCACCGTGTTGTCGAGATGCGGCCCGGGCGCCGGGCCGGCGAAGGCGCCTCTGCCGAAGGCCGCGAGCGCGCCGCCCCCGGCGACCAGACACCAGGCGAGCGCGCCGCCCAGCAGCAACAAGGTCGCTTTTCGCCGGCTGACATCTTCGCCGCGGAGCCGATCGAATCCGGAGGCCGCCAGGAAAGCGAACGAGAGCGACATCGGCATGACGAAGCGCGTGGGAATGCGCATGCGATTGAGCAGCGGCACGTGCTCGATGATTCCGGTGAACGGCCCGGCCACGCCGAGGATATAGAACAAACCGATCACCGCCACCAGCAAATGGGCGCGGTCGCGCCGGCCGCCGTGGCCCGCAAACGCGAGCGGTAAAAAGCACCAGACGGCCAGGCCCAGGTAAACGGCCACTTCCTGCTCGAAGACGTCCATCGCGCACGAGGTGAGGTCGCCCCGATGGCCGTGTTGCGCCGGACTGGCCAGCCGCGACAACGCGTCGGGCACGAGCGAAAGCATGTAGATGAAGGATTTTTCCATCCCCTCGTGACGATTCGATTGCGCCAGAATGTGCATCATGCCCGCCACGATCACGGACACCGCGGCCAGGGCGGTCAAGCCGATCGCCGCCGCGGCCACCGTGATCTCGGCGGCGATCCGGGGTCGCCCGGACGCCCAACTTTCCGCCGCCAGCGTCATCGCGTAGATGCCGAACGCGACGACGGCCAGCGCGGGACCCTGCGGATGGCCCGTCATGAACATGAGGCCAAGCACGACCGCCGCACCCAGAACCTCCGAAATCCGGCCTTTTTCCAGATAGCGATCGAAGATAAAAAATAGCCAGGGAAACAAGCAAAACGTCTCGAAAAACATGAAATGAACCAGGTGGTAGACCAGCGGCGCTCCGAAAATGTAAAGCATCGCCCCGAGCGCCGAGGCCGCGGCCGAATGGGATCGTTTCATATACAAATAGGCGCCGATCGCGCCGCCGAACGCGTGCAGCAGCGCCGAGACGTTCAGCGCGTACCAGGACGGCAACCACGTAAAGAGAAGATAATTGATGGGATATAGCGGTCCCCACCAACCTTCGTCGAAGAGCGGAAAGCCGCCGCACAAATCCGGCGACCAAAGCGGGAAGCGGCCGTGCGCCACGTTGTTGAAGAAGAAGCCGCGGACGGGAACGACTTGGCCGCTGAGATCGAAATGAAACAAGACGCCGGCGAACGTCAGCACCTTCCAAAAAAAAACCGACACGGCGGCGATCAGCAAGACGATCGGCCCCTGCCGCATCAGCGCGTCGAGTCGCCGTTTGTCCGTCATGATACGTTCGCTCCGTTTTCGCGCCAAAAAGTCGGCGATTTATACTGCGATCGTGAGGGTTTGTCACGCTGCGATCCACGCCGGTTTGCAATGCGTCATTTATGGGTGATCCCCAGAGGGAGGAGGAGTTGATATGGGTCCAAGGTCGGACGTTCGGCCGACTGATCCACTGCGTCTTTCAGGGGTTGGCCCACGTGCGCCAGGATTGCGGGAGGGCGGGCTAGAGACGTGGCTGCTAGGACGGGGTTGGCCCACGTGCGCCAGGATTGCGGAATGCTATTTTGCTCTGCTCGTCAGTTGCCCGTGCAAATAAACACGACCATCTATTGCCCCTCGACCCACATCGCCCCAGAGATCGTGCCATTGTTTCCGTTGCCGCTCGCGTCGTAGATCGTCAGGCCCTGCCCTTCGTCCATGTGCCAGAGGGCCATCGTATTGGCGTCCGGCGCGAAACGCGCGGGCGGCGTGAAGTTGGCGTCGTAACGGGCGACGTTGGAAATGCGCACCTCGTCCAGGATGCCGAGAAAATAGGCGACATCGATCGGCGACCACCGCCCGAGAACCAGATCGAGCGTGTTGGGGGTGACCTGTTCGCCGCACGTATCCATCTCCCCGACCAGTTGACCGTTGATGTACAGCTGCAGGGTGTTGGCGAGGGCCACGCCGGCGACGTGAAACCATTGGTTGAGCAGCGACATGTCGAAGGGGACAATGAGATAGCAGCCTTCATCCGTGCCGTTGGAGATGTTGAACTCCCACGAATCGGGTTCCTCGCCGGCGGGGTCATGGATCCCCAGAAAATATCCCGCGCGTGTTGGCAACTTCGTGCTTTTGTCCATCAGGTTTTCTTGCAAGGAGACCGTGTTCAGCGCGGTCTTGTAAACCCAGGCCTCCAAGGTGATCGCGTCGCCCGTTATCATGAGGCTTGGGCTATTGGGAACCGTCACATAATCGTCCGTGCCGTCGAAATATAGCGCGTAGCTTTCCTCGCACGATTGCGAGATGCAGTAATACGCTGTGCCGCAGGCTTGGCACGCCGCGCCGCCCGTGCCGCACGCGCTGTTGGCTGTGCCGGTCTGGCACGTTCCGCCGGCGTCGCAGCAGCCGTTCGGGCAACTGGTCGCATCGCACTCGCACACGCCAGCGACGCAAGCTTGGCCGCTCGCGCAGGCGACGCAGGCCGCGCCGTCGACGCCGCACGTGGCCACGGCGCTCGGTTGGCAGTTGCCGCTCGCGTCGCAGCAGCCGCTCGGGCAACTGGCCGCATCGCACTCGCACACGCCAGCGACGCAAGCTTGGCCGCCCGCGCAGGCGACGCAGGCCGCGCCGTCGACGCCGCACGTGGCCACGGCGCTCGGTTGGCAGTTGCGGCTCGCGTCGCAGCAGCCGTCAGGACAGTTGGTCGCATTGCAGGCGTCGTCGTCATCGTCCGGCGACGCATCATCGTCGGGCGACGAATCGTCGTCGTCGTCGGGCGACGCATCGTCATCCGGCGAAGCGTCATCGTCGGGTGACGAATCGTCATCGACGACGGGGCGATTGACGCTCTGGCTGCTGCCGCCGGAACTGCCGCAGGCCATTGCGCAACCAAGGAACATCAGGACGGGAAACAACCACAACACGCTGCTGCGTTTCACAGACCACCTCCACGGCCAGAAGTTACGCGGAACCTGCGACGTCACGTAATAGTGAACCTGTTGTCCACACGTACGCCGGTTGCGTTTTTATGTCAAGTTCCGGCAGCCGTTGTGGAAGGTCGGTTTGGCCGGCATTCGTCGTCCCGGCGGCGGCCAATTGTTCCGCCGCCGCCCGCCGGCGCCCCACGCCGGATGGCGCACGCCGCCGCGTTCTCCCACCGGGTTGTTTTTTTCGCCGACAAATGCGAACAATTATCGACGAGCCGCCGGCGCGGAAGGCCGGCGTCGGGGAAAGGGTTCTATGCGACTCGGACTCGTCTTCAATCCGTTTACATACAAGCCGCACGAAACGCACCTGCGGACGGTGCAGGATTTCTTCGGGCTCTTTCCGCCGCTGAGTCTGGCCTGGGTCGCGGCGATCGCCGAGCAGGCGGGCCACGAGACCCGCATCATCGACGCGCGCACGCTCGGCCTGAGCGTCGACGAAACCGTGCAGCGCCTGCGCGAATTCCGGCCCGACCTCGTCGGCTACATGCTGACCACCGACATGTTTCAGGAGACGCTCGCCTGGATTCGCGCGGTGAAGGCGAAGTTCGACGCGCCGGTGATCGTCGGCGGGGCCAACATGCGCTTCTACCCCGACGAGGCGATGGCCAATCCGGAATTGTCCTACGGCGTGCTGGAGCATTCGTTGGAGACGCTGCCCGCGTTTCTGGCGGAATACGCCGGCGGGCGCCGCTTCGAAAACGTGCCGGGGCTGATTTGGCGCGAAAACGGCCAATTGCGCAAAACCCCGCCGCGGCCCGTGAAGTTCGACGATTTCCCGCGCCCGCTGCGGCGCGACTTGCCCAACGACAAGTACGCCGAAATCGCGACGGAGACCCACACGTTCACGGCGATGATCACGAGCCTGGGCTGCCCATTCGGCTGCGTGTTCTGCGACGCCTCGAACTCGACCTACAATCCGCGATCGCCCGAAAAAATTCTCGATGAGATGGAAGAATGCTGCCGCAAATACGGCGCGCAGGAAATCGACATCATGGACTACGAGTTCACGATCGATCCCAAGCGCACCGCCGCCATCTGCGAAGGCATCATCGCCCGCAAGCTCGATTTCATCTGGGCCTGCCGCTCGCGTGTGACGTCGGTCGACGACGAGAAGCTCAAGCTGATGGCCCGCGCCGGCTGCGAGAGAATCTATTTCGGCATCGAGGCCGCGACCGACGAGCGGCTGGCGGAATTCAACAAGGGCATCACCGTCGCGCGCATCAAGGAAGCGCTGAAACTGGCGCGGAAGAACAACATCAAAGCGCTCGGCTTTTTCCTCGTCGGCGCCCCCGGCGACACGGCCAAATCGGTGCGCGAGACGATTCGCTTCGCCGCCAGCCTCGATCTTGATTACGCCCAGTTTTCCAAAGTCACGGCCAAGCCCGGCGCGCGGCTGTTCGCGCAGACCGTCGCCCAAACCGGCGACTACTGGCGCGGCTATGTCCTGGGCCAGTACGAAGCCCGCGACCCCGACCGCCCGTGGACCGAATTGAAATCGGAAGACGTGACCCGCCTGACGCGCTATGCGTACCTGCGCTTCTATCTGCGGCCGATGTTCCTCTTGCGCGCCTTGCTCGGCCTGCGCACCTGGGCCGAGTTCGTGCGCAAAGCCAAGGCCACCTTGCACATGATCTTCGCCGATTAGCGGCCTATTCCCCGCCAAAAACGTCTTGGCTTTTTTCGGCGAGCGCGTTAATCTGCCGGCGGCGCGGGCGACCATGTGAAAATAAGCCCGCAAAGGGGGAGTGGCTTGCACAAGGTTTCGGCGAAAACGTGGATGCTCGCGGCGGCCGTCGCCCTGCTCGTCGCGGTCGCGTGCAAACCGAAAGCGCCGGCCGCCCCGGCGCACGCGGGCGGCCAGTCGTCGAAGGCGCAGCCGGCGGCGCAGCGCCGCCCCGACGACGGAACGCCGAACATCTTGCTGATCAGCATCGACGCCTTGCGCGCCGACCGCCTCAGTTGCTATGGAGCCGAGCGGCCGACCAGCCCGAACCTCGACGCCTTCGCCGCCGAAGCCGCGCGGTTCACGCACGCGCACGCCAATGCGCCCTGGACCCTCCCCAGCCACGCGTCGATGCTCACCGGCGAGGAAGTCGGCGTGCACGGCGTGGAGCGCGGGGCGATGACCCTGACGCCGAACGCGATCACGGTCGCCACGACGCTCCACGCGCACGGTTATGCGACGGCCGGCGTGGTGACCGCGCCGTATCTGCAGTCGTCGTGGGGCTTCGACCACGGTTTCGATTCGTACGACGACGGTTTGGC
>CAZHPN010000194.1:0-10730 GCA_964534375.1 uncultured bacterium
TTCTACCCTGTTTTCCCGGGGGGAAGGTGTCTCATTCACGTTGGCACAGAGGGCGGGCGCCGGCGGACCAGGCGCGAGTTAAGTCGTGTGTCGGAGTTCTCCCGGACAGCCCCCGCGGCGCGGAGGGGCGGGAAATTTCGGGCGCCGAAATTTCCGGGGTCGGGTCTGCGCGATCGGAAACGAGCGCAAGTCGGCGCTTTCTGGAGTGCTGCGAGTCTTATTCCAGCGCCCATCCCCCCGCGGCCGCCGGCGCGGGCAAGAATCCGCGCCAGTTTTTCTTTGCCGCCAGCGTCTTGTTCGGCCGGACCGGCGGACGCATGTTAGCAACGGCGGCGGCCGAATTCCGCGCCGGCGGCGGCGCCGGTTTTCCGGCGCCGCGGGAGGCGCGGCGAGGGCGTTGTTTTTTCGAAAAAAGACGGTTGCGGCGGGGAGAGCCTTTTGGTACATAACACCGACGTTCGAGGGGTCAACGACCAGGGGAACCCGCGATGAAGAAATCCGATCTGGGGAAATTTCACGTTTGTTCGCACTGCGGCGCGAAGTTTTTCGATTTGAAAAAACAGCGCCCGGCTTGTCCGCGGTGCGGCGTTATCGATGCGCCGAAAACGGCGGGCCGCCGCGACGAGCCGGCGCCGCCGCCGCCGCCCCGGCCGGCGCGCAAAGAGGAAATCATCGAGGACATCCCCGGCTTGGATGACTTCGAGGGCGAGTTCGACGGCGAGTTCGAAGCCGAATTGGACGGCGACTTCACCAGCGTCACCGTGGCCGACGAGGAATTTGGCGACGAAGAGGAAGAAATCTAGCGGCGCCGGTCCGCTAGCGGCCCGGGAAAATCGTCTGGAATAGGTGCGTCAGGTTGACCGTGTGCAGGAAGTCCATGCGGCCGCCCTGCATTTCGGCGCCGAACAACTCCGTGGAAATCAGGCGGTCTCCGTAATACGTAAACTCGCACAGCACCGTCGACGCCGGCCCGCCCGTCGCGGCGCCCGCCGTCGGGTTGCCCAGACCGTACGCGATCAGGCGCCCGGCGCGCCACTCGATCGGCTGCGGCGGCTGGTCATCGACCACGATGACCGCAACCGCGCCCGCGGCCGCCAGCGCCCGCGCGGCGGCGACCGGCCGTTCGCCGCGCCCGGCGTACAGATAGACGAACACGTTGGCGCCGCTGCGGGCGGCGTCCGCCACGCGCTTTTCGGCGGCGGCCTGCGACCAGCGGTCGCCGCGGGCGTCTTCCGCCAGCACGGCGAACGGGAGGCCGCGCAGGGAAAAAGCCGCGCTCGTGCGCTCGTCGGCGCGCGCCGGCTGAACGCCGTGCGCGGCGAGGCGCCGGCCGCTTTCGTCCCAGGCCGCCACGGCGTCGGCCGGGGCCGGGAAGGCGACGCCGCCGACGCCGAGATCGTCCAGCGCGTTGAGCCAGCGGGCGTCCGTGCAGGTCGGCGAACCGGCCGCGCAATTTTCGGCGAACGGCGCGGCGGCCGCGATCATCGACAGGTCCGACGATTGAAGCAGCGAGGCGATCTTGTAAAGCGGCTTGGTGACGGGGTCCACCTCGGTGTCGCCCTTCACGGCCGCCGGGATCTCGCGCGGCAGAATCTGCGCGGCGAGCGTGATGCGGCGCAACTCGTGCGGCTCGAACGACAGCGCCGGCGGCGGCTCCTGCGGCGCCGCCACCGGGATCAGCAGCGGGTAATTGTTGAAGTAGTTTTTCAGCGCCGGACCGCCGCGGCGCGCGCAGTCGCGAATGTACGGAATCGCCGGATTTTCGCCGTCGATCGACAGCACGCGCAGACCGGCGGGCACATCGCCGAACGGGATCAACGCCAGCGTCAGCGGGCGCTCGGTCAGCCGCTGCTGCACCGCCGCCAAGCCGGGCAGGACTTCGACGCGGCCCAGGCGTTCCAACGCGAAAATGTCCGGCAGCCAGCGGTCGAGCGGCGGCACGGTGACGATTTCCATCGGCGCATCGACGCCCGTCATTTCGCGCCAGCTCGTCAGGGAGCCGGTGATGGCGTTCTTCAGCCGCGCGGAAAAGAGGCCCTCGACCGGGTTGCGCGGGCTGGTCACGCAGGCCACGAGCAAGCGGTATTCGCTGCCCTTGACGTTCTCCGCGCCGGGCGGCAGCGACACCAACAGCTTGTTCAAATCGCTGGGCGCGGTGGGCGAGGCCTGGTCGTCGATCGCGCGGCGAATATTCAAATGATAGAGATGGCCCAGTTCCCGCCGGGCCAGATCGAGGCCGGCCAACTTGATCAACGTCGGCTTGTTCCGGAGCAGGAATTTCATCTTGACCGACGGTTTTTCCAGAAAGTGGCGGCTGTCGGCCACATACTGCGTCAGCCAATCGACGTTTCGCCCCGGCGCGCGGGACACGAGCATCTGCGTGCCCCACAGCACGCGGTCGTAATACTTCTCGATGAACGCGCGATATTCCTTCACCTGCCGGGAGATGGTCTCGCACGCGTGCGCTTTCTGCTCGTCGCCGGCGAAGGAAAAATCGAGGTATAGATTGCGCCGCCGCTGCATGATCAGGCCCAGCGCCGGCAGGTCGTCGACCAGGCCCAGCAGGCGCCCGCCGATGAACGTCAGGCTCGGGTATTCGCGCACCACATTCTCAAACTCGGCCCCGTAGGCGCGGAGATCGACGTCCACCAGAATCGGAATGTGGCGGATGTCGCACCACGCATAGAGCGCGTGCAGCCGCGGATCGTCGAGCGAACAGCGCCGCTGATTCGGCAGGCCGTTCGCCAGGTAGAAACCCTTCGCGCCGTTCTCGAACGCCTTGGCCGCGGTTTGCAGCAGCGCCGGTTCGTCGCCGCGGAGCAGCGGAAACACCCAAATCTTGTTGCCGACCCGCGACAGGGCGTCGAGCAGCACCTGATTGTTCAATTCCGCCGAATTCCAGTCGGTCGGTTCGTTCGGGTTGAACGTGGAATTGTACGCGCCGACCAGCACGGTTTTGGCGACGTCCTCCTTTTCGAGCGACTGCAGCAGGTCGCCGCCCTTGAAGAACTCGGACAGGTGCTCGCGCGACGAATACACGTCTTTTTCGTCGTATAACCCCGAGCCGCAGCCGCCGGCGGCGAGAACCGCGAGGGCAACCAGCAATATTCCAAGGCATTTCAAAATCTTGAAACCTTCATGTCCGGAGATTGACGAAGCGAAATTGTACCGGGGTTGCCGGGCGAGGTCAAACCGGGCCGCAATTGACCCGCGCCCGTTGGCGAGATCCGCCTTTGAACCCCACACTGTACATGGCCAAGAAAACGGCTCCGTCATCTGACGACCCGCACGGCATTCGAACGCTGCCCGGAAGAGCGCGGATTCCGCTAATAGCGCAAAAGCAAAGGTGTTTTTCGGATTGACATGGAACGGGAACCTGCTCCGCAAAAGCGGTGCGCCGGGCAGCGATGCACTGCTCTGTATATTTCTCCGGTAATTTCCTTAACGAAAAAAAAGTATAGGAAAAGGCGGAAGAGTGAACAGTTCATTACATAGGCAGTTGCCCGTTGGCAGTCGCCAGTTGCCGGCCCGTTGGGACGCCGGCCTCTTCGCGGCGGCGCTTTCTTGTTTTTTTTCGCCGACTCCGCTACGCTTCCGGCCACTGGGACTGCGTTTCGCATAGGTTTCGCAAACGCCCGGCGAGACGCCGAGTTGCGAGGTCGGAGGTCTGGATGAACCGTCGCTATGATTGGCTGAAATCCGCGCGCCGCGCCGTCGCGGCGCTGATCGCCTTTGCTTTCGTGTTTTGCGGCGCGTGCGCGCCGCAGCACAGCGCCGGCGACAAGGACGTGTCGCACACGGGCGATGACGACAACGACTCATCGCCGGGGGCCGCCGACGACGACAACGACTCATCGCCGGGGGCCGCCGACGACGACAACGACTCCTCGCCGGGCGACGACGACGACAATGACAACGACGACAATGATGATGATTTTGTTTGGACGCCGATGAACGGCGATTTTCCATTCCTTTTGAACGTGTGGGGAACCTCGCACTGGGATGTGTTCGCCGTGGGCCTTGGCAATGTTATTCACTTCGACGGCGCTTCTTGGTCGTCAATGAATTGCGCAGCGCCGGGATGCGCGGCAGGAGCCGTCTGGGGCTCGTCGCCGTCGGACGTTTTCGCCGTAGGCGGCGCCATTCTGCATTACGACGGCTCATCGTGGTCGCTGATGAACGCTCGAATAGGGGCAGTAACCTTGGGTGGCGCCTGGGGCTCGTCGTCGAGCGACGTCTTTGCGGCCGGCTACTATACGAGCGTGCCGTACTCGTATGGGGAGATAGTGCATTACGATGGGATCGTGTGGTCGTTTTCCGCGCTGACCGCTCCGGCAATAGGCCCTGTTTGGGGAACTTCAGCTTCCGACGTGTTCGTCGGCGGCGCGGCTTCAGGCGGCGACGTCGGCCCGATTCTGCATTTCGACGGGTGGATCTGGATGCCGATGAAGGGCCCGACCGGGAATCAGATATATGGCCTCTGGGGCACATCGCATTCCGACATTTTTGCGGTCGGCGGCGACGAGACGGCCAATTCGGTTATCCTGCACTACGACGGCTCGACGTGGTCGGCGATGAATGCAGCGATAACCGTGCCCTTAGGGGGCGTTTGGGGCACGGCGCCCAGCGACGTGTTCGCGGTTGGCGGCGACGTCTTCAGCCCCGGTGTCATTTTGCATTATGACGGCTCTTTATGGTCCGCAATGAATGGTGGACCATTTCCCGATTTTACCGGCGTCTGGGCATCCGGGCCGGGGGATGTTTTTGCGGTCGGTTACGATCAAACCGACGCGGGCGCAATTTACCACTACGGCCCCCCGCAATGACCGGGGATCTGGAGTGATCCTTCCCCACGGCCCGCCCAACTGACGGCGGCGCGGTTCCCGATCGATTTCGCGAAACAATCTTGGACACCATTGAGGCCGCGCGCGCGTCGGCCGAAACGAATGCCGCGTTCGCGCCCCCCGATTGCCCCTCGCCGGCGGGATCGTCGTTCGAACCCTGCACTGTACACGGCCAAAAAACGGGCTCTGATACACGATGACCCGCACGGCCGTCGGCCGCTGCCCGGAAGAGCGCGGATTCGCCAAAGATACCGAAAGTACATCGCTTTTTCGGAGCGGCTTGGAACTGAGATCTGTTCCGTAAGGGCGGCCGGCCGGGCAACCATGTACTGTTGTGCACATTTCTCCGGTAGTTTCCTTAACGAAAAAAAAGTATAGGAATAACCGGAAGAGTGTACCGTACACTACACGGGCAGGCGGCGACGGACCGCGGGCAGTGGCCGAGCCTCTTGCATAAATACCGGTTCAATGTGCGACTCGTCGCGCAGACCCCTCCCCGAAAATTTCGGTTCCCGAAATTTTCCGCACCTCCCCGACGCGGAGAGTGGCCACGGGGAGGATGTGCAGTCGGCGTCCGGTCAGCAAATAATCTCGCATAGCCCTCGAATTCCCTTTCGCACATGAAAGAAGTGATTCTTGCAAGAAATTCAGAAGGCGGAAGGCGAATTCGCGGGCTGTGCAGCGGCTCTTCGAATCCCGGGTCCGCGAAGGCGTCCGCTCGCCCCTCTCCGTGGCGGGGAGGGGCGCGGCCACGCTGTGCGTGGCCGGGGGAGGGGTCCGCGCGAAATGCGGATTATCGAACTGCCATTTTTGCAAGAACCTCGGCCAGTGGTCAGTGGTCGGCTCGGTCCGACGCAGCCTCGACCAGCAAGCGCCTGAAAAAGGCGCTGCTGCCGCCGGGCGAAACGGCGGCGGATACGCCGGACCGTCGAATTATTTTAACAATGGCGGCCTCGTTCCCGAAACCGGTCGGTCCTGTCAAAAAAACCGCGGCGGGGTCGCAGTTTCGCGTTGACAGAAAACGCGAAATGGTTATCTTTCGCGTGGCAAGTCTCTGAGGAAGCCTGTGAAAGGAGCAATCAAGCTATGGGGAAGATTATTGGCATTGACCTGGGCACGACCAATTCTGTCGTGGCGGTGATGGAAGGCGGCGAGGCCAAGGTGATCGTCAACTCGGAAGGCGGACGGACGACTCCGTCGGTCGTCGGCTTTGCGAAAGACGGCGAGAAGCTCGTCGGCGCCGTGGCCAAACGGCAAGCGATCTCCAACCCCGAGAACACCGTTTATTCGATCAAACGGTTCATGGGCCGGCGGGTCGGTGAAGTGAAGGAAGAAATGCGCCTGGTGCCCTACAAGGTCGTTGCGGGGCCGAACCAGGACGCGCGGATCGAGGTCAACGGCAAGCAGTTCAGCCCGCCCGAGATCAGCGCCCTGATTTTGCAGAAACTCAAGAGCGCCGCGGAGGATTACCTGGGCCAGAAAGTCACCGACGCCGTGATCACGGTGCCGGCGTACTTCAACGACAGCCAGCGCCAGGCCACCAAAGACGCGGGCGCGATCGCCGGCCTGAACGTCCGGCGGATCATCAACGAGCCGACCGCGGCGGCGCTCGCCTACGGCCTCGACAAAAAGCAAAACCAAACGATCGCCGTTTACGATTTTGGCGGCGGCACCTTCGATATTTCGATTTTGGAAGTCGGCGACGGCGTGGTCGAGGTTAAATCGACCAACGGCGACACGCATTTAGGCGGCGACAATATCGACCAGCGCATCATCGAGTGGATGGTCGCCGAATTCAAAAAAGACCAGGGCATCGATCTTTCGAAAGACAAAATGGCGATTCAGCGCCTGAAAGAAGCGGCCGAGAAGGCGAAGATGGAGCTTTCCAACGCCAGCACGTCGAATATCAACCTGCCGTTCGTCACGGCCGACGCCGGCGGCCCGAAGCACCTGGATTTCACGCTGACGCGGGCCAAATTCGAACAACTCGTCGGCGATCTGCTCGAGGGCAGCCTCGGCCCGTGCAAGCAGGCGATGGCCGACGCGAAAATGAAGCCGGCCGACATCCACGAGGTGGTGCTGGTCGGCGGCAGCACGCGCATCCCCCGCGTGCAGGAACTGGTCAAGCAGTTCTTCGGCCGCGAGCCGCACCGCGGCGTCAACCCGGATGAAGTGGTCGCGGTCGGCGCGGCGATCCAGGGCGGCGTGCTCGGCGGCGAGGTCAAAGACGTATTGCTGCTCGACGTGACGCCGTTGTCGCTGGGCATCGAAACGCTCGGCGGCGTGATGACGCGCCTGATCGAACGCAACACCACAATTCCGACGCAAAAGAAAGAAATCTTCTCGACGGCGGCCGACAGCCAGACCAGCGTCGAGATCCACGTGCTGCAGGGCGAACGCGAGATGGCCAGCTACAACCGCACGCTGGGCAAGTTCCACCTGACCGGCCTCCCGCCGGCGCCGCGCGGCGTGCCGCAGATCGAGGTCGCGTTCGACATCGACGCCAACGGCATTTTGTCGGTGTCCGCGAAGGATTTGGCGACCAGCAAGCAGCAGTCGATCACCATCACCAGTTCGTCGGGCCTGGCCAAAGACGAAGTCGAGCAAATGGTGAAGGACGCCGAATCGCACGCCGAGGAAGACCGCAAGCGCCGCGAGGAAATCGACCTGCGCAACCAGGCCGACAGCATGGCCTACCAGACCGAGAAGCTGCTCAACGACAACCGCGCGGCGGTCGGCGAGAGCGACGCGCGCGACATCGAAGCGGCGATCGCCGCCGTGCGCAAAGCGCTCGAAGGCACGGACGTCGCCGCAATCAAGGCCAAGATGGAGGAACTGACCAAGACCTCGCATCGCATGGCCGAGGCGATGTACAAACGCGCCAGCACCGCGGCGGGCGGGGCGGGCGGCGCCGGCGGCCCCGGCGGCGGGCAGGCGTCCGGCGGCGGCAAGCAGGGTCCGGGCAACGGCCCCGGCGGCGATGACGTGATCGACGCGGAAATCGTGGACGATCACAAATAAGCAGTCAAGAGACGGAAATCAGAAGTCAGAAGAAGGAGTCAGAAGCCGGGAGCCGAAAGTCAGAACTCGGGACGCGCGCGGTGTTCGGATTTTGACTTCTGTCTTCTGACTTCTGACTATCTTTTTAGAGGCCGCCCTTGGCGCAAAAGAGAGACTATTACGAAGTGCTCGGCGTGGGGCGCAGCGCCTCGACGGATGAGATTCGCAAAGCGTACAAGCGTCTGGCCAAGAAATACCATCCCGACTACAACCCGGGCGACAAGAAAGCCGAGGCCAATTTCAAAGAAGTTTCGGAGGCGTACGCCGTTCTCGCGAACGACGAATCGCGCAAGAAATACGACACGTTCGGCCATCAGGGCCCGGGCGCCGGGCCGGGCTTCGATTTTTCGGGCTTCGATTTTCGCAACATGCGGGGCAATTATTCGTCGGGCGGCGAGACGTTTTCCGGCTCGTTCGGCGACATCCTCTCGGAGTTGTTCGGCGGGCGGGGCGGGCGCGCCCGGGGCGGCGGCGGGCGCGGCCAGCCGTTCGGCGGCTTTGGCGGCTTCGGCGGCTTCGAGGATCCTGCCGCGCTGGGCGGGCGCGACCTGCAATACCGCATGGCGATCGATTTTATGCTCGCGGCCAAGGGCGGCGTGACGAAACTTCAGGTGCCGCGCGAAGGGCGGGAGGACACCGTCAGTGTGCGGATCCCCGCCGGCGTCGACAACGGGCAAACCATTCGCATCAAAGGCAAGGGCGAGGTGGGGCCGCGCGGCCCCGCCGGCGATTTGCTGATCGAAGTGACGATCGAACCGCACAAGTTTTTCAAACGCGAAGGCCTCGACCTCTTTTGCACGTTGCCGATCACCATCGCCGAGGCGGTGCTGGGCGCGAAGGTGCAGGCGCCGACGCTCGACGGCGGCGTGACGATTACGATTCCGCCGGGCACGCAGGGCGGCCAGACGTTGCGCGTACGGGGCCGCGGCATCCGCAAGAAGGCCGGCGCCGAAGGCGATTTGTACGTCGCCGTCACTATTGTCGTGCCCAAGCGCATCGACGAGAAGAGCAAATCGCTGATTCAAGAATTCGACCGGGAAAATCCGCTGCAGCCGCGCGCCGGCTTGGTCGAATGAGAAAGGTACGGAGATGACCGGAAAGAAGATCGAAGTGCAAGGACCGAAGGCGAAGGACGCCGCGGAAATCGAGAACGAAGCCGCGCCGGACGAGGCCGTCCCGGCGCCTGGCGGCAACGGCGAGCCGGTCGCGGAAACGGCGGTGCAAGAACCGGCGCCCAAGGTTCCGGACGTCAAGGAAGTCACCGACCACCTGCTGCGGCTCGCCGCGGAATTCGATAATTACAAGAAACGCACAGCGCGCGAAATGCAGGCGCAACAGGACTCCGGCATGGCCCGCGTGATGTCGGCGCTGCTGCCGGGGCTCGATTCGCTGGCGTTGTCGCTGGCCATCGACGCGACCGGGCAGGATGCGCAGGCGTGGCGCGCCGGCCTGGAAAAGGTGGGCCGGCAGTGGTGGGAAGCGCTGGAAAAACTGGGGCTCGCGCTCGTCGAACCCGGCAAGGGCGACCTCCTCGATCCGCGGGTTCATCAAGTGCTGATGACGCAGCCGACGACGGAATACCCGACCGATCGCATCTTGCAGGTGCTGCAAGTGGGATACAAATTGAAGGACCGGCTCCTGCGGCCGGCCACGGTCGTCGTCGCGGCGGCCCCGCCCGCGCCGGCCGTCGCGGAAAACAAGGAGAACGAATAATGGCGGACGAGGAAACCAAAGACGGTTTGAAGGTGTCGGATAAACGGCGTTTCAAAGTCGATGATTCCGGCAAGGTCGTCACGCGCAACGAAGGGGCGGCCGAGATTCCGACCGCGCCGGCCGAACCCGCGCCGCCGCCGGCCGAGACCGCGCCGGACAAATCGACGTTCCAGGAGGAATGCGAGCCGTGCCGCGACGAATGGTCCGAACTGCCGCCGATCGATTTCTTGTCGTTCATCTTCTCGCTGTCGACCTCGACGATGATCTGCCTCGGCATGCTGCCCGACCCCGAGACCCAGAAAGAGTTCCGCGACCTGGCGATGGCCAAGCAGAACATCGACATCCTCGCCATGCTGCAAGAGAAAACGAAGGGCAACGTGAACCGGGAAGAGGAAGAGTTCCTCACCGCCTCGCTCTACGACTTGCGCCTGCGCTTCGTCCAGGCGTGCCGGAAGGCGCCCGCCTGACGGACGGAAGGATTGCTTGATGACACGACGGGTTGCCGCTGCGATCGTGGTCTTATTCGCGTTGCTGTTCGCCGTCGCCGCCGCCGCGGCGGAGCCGGCGGTCGAGCGCCCGGGTTCGTTCGCCAAACTGGTGAAGCAGGCGGCCCCGGCCGTGGTCAATATCTTCGTGGCCAAGCAGGTCCGCACGGGCGGGTCCGAGTTCTTTTTCCCGTTCGGCAACGAAATGCGGCCGCAACGCGGTCAAGGGTCGGGGTTCATCATCGACCCGCACGGCTTCATCGTGACGAACAACCACGTGGTCGAAGGCAGCGACGAAATCCGCGTGCGCTTGCTCGACAAACGGGAATTTGCCGCGAAGATCGTCGGCACGGATCCAAAAACCGATTTGGCGCTGGTGAAGATCGAGGCGACCGACCTGCCGTATCTGAAATTCGGCAACAGCGACGCGCTGCAGGTCGGCGATTGGGTGCTGGCGATCGGCAATCCGCTGGGGCTGTCGCACACCGTCACGGCGGGCATCGTCTCGGCGAAGGCGCGCAATTTGAATCTGGGCCCGTATGACGACTTCATCCAAACCGACGCCGCGATCAACGCCGGCAACTCCGGCGGCCCGCTCGTCGACACGAACGGCGACGTGGTCGGCATC
>CAZHPN010000195.1:0-10701 GCA_964534375.1 uncultured bacterium
ATTGGTCATTCGTTTCCAGCAGGCGACGCCGCCGGTCGCCGCCAAGGGCCTCGAAGACACCGCATTCTATGACTACAACCGCTTCGTCGGGCTCAACGAGGTGGGCGGCGAGCCCGCGATTTTCGGCGTCGCGGCGGAGGAATTTCACGAAGCGATGCGCGAGCGGCAGCGGCTCTGGCCCGCCTCGATGTCGGCCACCTCGACGCACGACACCAAGCGCAGCGAGGACGTGCGGGCGCGGCTGGCCGTGCTTTCGGAAATTCCCGGCCGGTTCGCGGGCGCCGTGCGCAAGTGGGCGAAACACAACAACGCCTATCGGACCGGCGACGACCCGGATCGCAATGCCGAGTATTTCCTTTACCAAACGCTCATCGGCGCCTGGCCGATTTCGCTCGAACGGGTCGCCGCGTACATGTTGAAGGCAGCGCGCGAGGCCAAGACGCACACGTCGTGGCTGGCGCCCGACGGCGCCTATGAGGAGGGCCTGCGGCTGTTTGTCGAGCGCGCGCTGCAGGACCCGTGGTTCGTCGCGGAACTGGAAAACCTGCTCGCGATCGTGATTCCGCCCGGCCGGGTCAACTCGCTGGCGCAAACGCTCATCAAGCTCACGGCCCCCGGCGTGCCGGACATCTACCAGGGCAATGAGCTCTGGGACCTGAGCCTGGTGGACCCGGACAACCGGCGGCCCGTGGACTACGAACAGCGGCGGCGCCTGCTCGCCGAATTGTCCGACGCCGCGCCCGAGGCGGTCATGGCGCGGATGGACGAAGGCCTGCCGAAGCTGTGGGTTTGCCGCCAGGCGCTCGCCCTGCGGCGCCGGCGCCCGGAGTGGTTCGGCGCGGCGGGCGGTTATGCCGCGCTGGCGGCGACGGGCAAGAAGCGCGAACACGTGCTGGCGTTCGCGCGCGCGAATTCCGTGGCGACAATCGTGCCGTTGCGCCCGTTGTCGCTGGCGGGGAAATGGGGCGACGCCGCGGTCGAGATCCCCGCCGGCCGGTGGCGAAATCTGCTGACGCTGGAAGACCTGTCGGGCGGGCGCGTGTTGCTGCGCGACATGCTGCGGCGGTTCCCGGTGGCGCTGCTGGCCCGAGACATGGAATAAGGTGAACGCATGGGCCTGATCGAGGTCTGGGCGCCGAACGCCGCCCGGGTGGACGTGGAAATCGGCGGCGCGCGCCGGCGCCTGGAAAAACGGCCGGCGGGCTGGTGGCGCAGCGAGACGAATCTGGCGCGGCACGGCGTCGATTATGCGTTTTTCCTCGACGGCGACGGGCCGCTGCCGGACCCGCGATCGGCGTGGCAACCCTTCGGCATCGACCCGCCGTCGCGGCTTCTCGACCACGCGCTGTTTCCCTGGACGGACCGCGGCTGGCAGCCCGGCCCCCTTTCTGCCGCGATCGTTTACGAACTGCACGTGGGAACTTTCAGCGCCGAGGGCACGTGCGACGGCGTGCAAAAAAAGCTCGACCACCTGCTGTCGCTGGGAGTGACGCACGTCGAACTCATGCCGGTGAGCACCTTCTCCGGACGGCGCGGCTGGGGTTACGACGGCGTGGATTTGTACGCGCCGCACGAGGCGTACGGCGGTCCCGACGGCCTCAAACGACTCGTCGACGCCTGCCACGCACGCGGCCTGGCCGTCATTCTGGATGTCGTTTACAACCACCTCGGCCCGGTCGGAAATTACCTGGCGCGCTTCGGCCCCTATTTCACCAAACGGTACGCCTCGCCGTGGGGCGAGGCGGTCAACTTCGACGGGCCGGGCAGCGACGAAGTCCGCCGTTTCGTGATCGACAACGCGCGCCTGTGGCTGGCCGATTATCACATCGACGCCTTGCGGCTGGACGCGGTCCACGCCATCTTCGACGCCTCGGCCTTGCACATTTTGGAAGAACTCGCCCAGGAAACCGAGGCGTTGTCCGCACGGCTCGGCCGCCGCAAATATCTTATCGCAGAAAGCGACCTGAACGACCCGCGCCTGGTGCGCCGGCGGGAGGTCGGCGGCTACGGCATCGATGCGCAATGGAGCGACGATTTCCACCACGCCCTGCACGCCTTCCTCACCGGCGAACGCGCCGGGTATTATCGAGATTTCGGCTCGCTCGCCGATCTTTCGCACGCTTTGCAGCACGCGTTCGTCTACGAGGGGCAGTTTTCGCCCCATCGCGGCCGGCGGCACGGCCGGAGCACGGCGGGCCTGCCGGGCCGCCGCTTCCTGGGCTTCCTGCAGAACCACGACCAGGTCGGCAACCGCGCCCGGGGCGAGCGCTCCAGCCAGCTTCTGAGCGACGGCAAACTGCGGATCGGCGCGGCGCTGGTCCTCACGGCGCCGTTCATGCCGCTGCTTTTTATGGGGGAGGAATGGGGCGCCTCCACGCCGTTCCGATATTTCACCGATCACCAGGATCCCGCGCTTGGCGACGCCGTGCGCGAAGGCCGGCGGCGCGAGTTTGCGGCTTTCGGTTGGCGCGCGGAGGACATCCCCGACCCGCAGGCTGTCGAAACGTTCGAGCGCTCGCGCCTGAACTGGTCCGAGTTGGCCGAGCAGCCGCACGCCGCGCTGCTCGATTGGACCCGGCGGCTCATCCGCCTGCGCAAAGAAGAACCGGCGCTCGCCGACGGTCGACTGGACCGCGTCCACGTCGCCTGGAGCGAGACGAACGGCTGGCTGGTGTTGACCCGCGGACCGATCGAGGTTGTTTGCAACTTCCGGGCGGACGCGCAACGCGTGCCGCTGCCGGCAAATGGGCAGCGGATCTCGTTGTTGGCGTCCGCGGCAGACGCGGAAATCGACGAGTCCGCGATCCGGCTGCCGGGAGAATCCGTCGCCGTCGTTCGAGGGCTGTGACGGCGGGTCGGCCGGATTGACTCAGACGCGGTCGGCCCTATTGTTACTTTGTTGTCTGCGTTCATGCCAAACAGGAGCGTCTCTTGACCGACTTGAGCGTCATTATCCTCGCGCCGAACCGTCAGGATCCGGTCGCGACGGTCATTCGCGAAACAAAGGAAGTGTGCGCCGATCTGAAGGCGTCGTTCGAGATCATCGTCGCCGACAGCGGCTCGGGCGACGCAACCGCCGAGTGGGCCGCGGCCGGGGCGACCGTGGTCAACGCGCCGGGCCCGGGATACGGCGCGGCGTTGCGCGCCGGGCTGGCGCAGGCGGCGGGCGAGTGGATCCTGACCATGGACGCCGACCTGTCGCATTCGCCGCGTTTCATCGAGCGCCTCTGGGCCAAACGGGAAGCGTTCGATTTGCTGATCGCCAGCCGCTACGTGCGGGGCAGCTACGCCCGCATGCCGTGGCTGCGCAGCGTCTGCTCGCGCATGCTCAACGGATTTTTCCGGCGCTTGCTGGCCCTGCCGGTCCATGACGTTTCCTCCGGCTTTCGGCTGCACCGCGCCAAGACCCTGGCCCAGATTCAAGTGACCGGGGCCGGGTTCGAGGTTTTGGAGCAGGTCCTCGTGGGGATGTACAACCGCGGCAGCCTGGTCGCGGAGGCGCCGTTCTACTATCGCCCGCGCCAACGGCGCGTCACGCTCGGGCGCTTTTGGCGGCTGGCGCTCGATTACGCGCGCACGGCGTGGCAGCTTTGGAAAACGCGCAATTCGATCGAGGCGGCCGACTACGATTTCCGGGGCTTTTACAGCCGGCATCCGTTTCAACGATATTGGCAGCGGCGGCGCTATCGGATCGTCACCGACTTCATCGACCGGCACGGGCCCATTCTCGACGTCGGCTGCGGCTCCGGCGTTTTCTCCGCGCACTATCCGCGCGTGACGGGGATCGACGCCAACGCCGACAAGATTCGCTTCCTATCCCAATTCAACCCCGACGTCCGGGTCGCGAGCGCCCTGGAACTGCCCTTCGCCGACGGCTCGTTTACGACGGTCGTCTGCTCGCAGGTGATCGAGCACCTGCTCAGCGATCGCGTGCTGCCGGAATGCGCGCGCGTGCTCGCCCCGGGCGGCGAGATGATCGTCGGCACCGTCGACTACGGCTCCTGGCAATGGCCGACCATCGAGGCGCTCTATCGCATTTTCCAACCCGCCGGCTATGCCGACGAACACGTCAATCGCTACACGCGGCCGCGGCTGCGCGACGAATTGCGCGCCCTCGGCCTCGAACTCGTCGGCGCAGCCGATATCCTGCGCGCCGAGTTCGTCATCAAGGCGGTCAAGCCGAAGGCGGAGCGCGGCTGACGGCGTCGCCACGTGGCGCGGATAGCGCAACGAACGGGATTCGGGATTTTCCGGACCTCACACGGAGCCACGGAGGCGCCGCAGAGGAGGAGCCGAGGAAAAACGCTGTGCGGATCTCCGTGGCTCTGCGCGTCTCCGCGTGAGGACTGAAATTCCGCATTCCGCATTCCGCATTGATGGGATTCGGGATTTTCCGGACCTCACACGGAGCGACGGAGGCGCCGCAGAGGAGGAGCCGGGGAAAAACTCTGTGCGGATCTCCGTGGCTCTGCGCGTCTCCGCGTGAGGACCGAAACTCCGCATTCCGCATTCGGCACTCCGCATTGATGGGATTCGGGATGGCTGCATCGTCGTTTCCCAATCCCCAGTCCCCATGAGCGGCCACCCGCGCACGCCGTGACAAACCCCTGCAATTGCGCTAATAATCGCGAACTTTATGAGTCGGAAAACCGGAGCAACCGCATCAAAATGGACAACCGCCGTCTCGAAACGCTGCTGCGGCAGGGGCCGATTTTCCTGCTCCTCGCCGCGGTGGCCGTCTTTTTCTGGAAGGTGTTCACCTTCGCCGGCGTGCTGTTCCATTTCGATCTGAGCGCGTTCAACGGGCCCATCCGCAACTTCTTTTTCAAGAACATCGTGCAGGGCCGCTTTCCCTTGTGGTCGCCGGAACTCTGCGGCGGTTTCCCGCTGTTCGACGAGGGGCAGATGGGGCCGCTCTATCCCGTCAACTATCTGCTGTACACGTGGTTGCCCGCGTGGTACGGCCTCAACGTCTCGGCGCTGCTGCACGCGTTCGGCGGCGCCGCGGGCGTCTACTTTTACTTGAAACGCTCGCACTCGGGCGCGGCGGCGGCGTTGGGCGGCATGCTTTACGTGCTCGGCTCGCCGCTGGTCTATCACCTGATCCATTTGATGTTTTTCGAGACGTTCTGCCTGCTTCCCTGGATGTTCTTCTTCTTCGACCGTTTCCTCGAAAAAGGCCGGATTTCCGACGTCCTCGGTTCGGCGCTCGTGCTCGCGCTGATGTTCACGACCGGCCACCAACAAGGTCCGACCCTCGGCTGCATCGCGTTCGGCGTCTACGCCTTGACCCTGGCCGCCGAAAGTTGGGCCTCCGGGCGACGGCGGATCGCCGGCGAAATCACGCTGGCCGGCCTGGCGATCGGCGTGCTCGCCGCCCTCTCGGTTTGCGTGATCGTGCTGGGCATCAAGCGCCTGCTGCCGGAGTCGATCCGCCACGACGCGATGAAGGAATCGTTTATTTACTATCTGTCGCTCGTACCGGACGGCCTGACGCGGCTGGCCAGCCCCGCGCAACAAGGCCACCGCGGCGACCTCACCTCATGCCTGCCGGGCGTGCCGGAAAAGGAAGTGGCAGTCTATCTGGGCCTGGCCGTCTGGTGTTTCGCGCCGCTGGTTTTCGCCGGCCCGCTCAGCCGGCGCGAACGCGGGCATTTGGCGGTCGTGGCCTTCGGCCTGCTCTTCATTCTCGGCAAGGCGGGGCCGTTCACGGGGCTGATCGACCACATCCCGATGCTGAACCGCATGCGCGTGCCCACCCGCTTCACCATGCCGATGTCGCTCTCGTTTGCGTTTCTGGCGGCGTCCGGTTTCGATCGCCTGCGCCGCGACGATCTCGGCCGCCGCAAGGTCATCCTCCTGCTGCTCGGCGGCGCCCTCGCCTGGTGGCTGGTCGCCTGGGGCGGCGCGTTCGCGGCCTTCGGCAAAACCGCTTTCGCCGCCTCCACGCCCGCGACCGTGCGGCATCCGCACAACACCGTGGAAATCGCGCGCGGCGCCCTGCGCAGCGACCTGTTCGTGCGGACCGCCCTCGCCGCCGCCCTGGTCGCCGCCGCGCTGCTGCTGCGTTGGACTCGCGGCAAGAATCCGCTCGGGCGTTGGGCGTTGACGCTCGCCGTCGGCATGGTCGTCTGGGCCGACCTGGCCACCGCCGGCCGGCAGGAAAATCCGGTAGCCAAGCCCGCGCTGTACCGGCCGGAAGCAACACTCGACTTTCTCGAGCCGCGGCTCGACGGCCACCGGATTTATACGGCCGAGGATATGATCAACTGCGCGCGCGCCGGCTGGTTCGGCGGCACGGATTCCTTCTACGACGCCACCGAGGGGCTGCCGTGCGCGACGCCGGCCCTGTTCGGCATTCGCACGATGTCCTGCGACTCGCCGCTGATGCTGATGCGGCATAATCGCGCTTTCGCCAAGCCGAACGTGAATTGGCTGCGGCAGACCTCGGTCAAATACGTGCTGAAGCGCGCCGACAAGGCGTACGATCTGCCCAAGGCCACCACCGCGGACCAGGTGCGGATTTTCGAAGTCCCCGACCCGCCGCCGATGTACGGTCTCGCCACGCGAGTGACCCTGGCCGCAACCGGCGACGCCGCCTTCGACGCCGTGAAGGCGCTCGGCGACGACGTGACGACGGCCGTGGTCGAGAGCGCCGACGAATCGCTGCTGGCGGCGCATGGCGGCGGATCGGTGCAGGTGCTCAGTGAAGAACCCGATGTGCGCCGGCTGCGCGTGCACGCCGACGGGCCGGCGCTGCTCGTGGTGCGCGAGAACTACTATCCCGGTTGGCGCGCGGCCGTCGACGGCCGGCGCGCGCCGCTTTATCGCACGAATTATCTCTTTTCCGGCGTGCCGCTGCCGGCGGGCGATCACGATGTGACCTTGACCTACCGGCCGGCTGGCTTCCGGGCGGCGATGGTTGTCAGTCTGTGCACGTTTTTCACCACGCTCTGGTTGGCGCTTTTCTACCGGCCTTTGCGGCGGCCGCGGCCGGCCTTCCTCGATGCGCCGGCCGCCGAGCGGATCGCCCGGCTGACGCTGTACGCGATCCTCGCGTTTTTCCTGGCGTTGCTGCTCGTCGCCATCATTCGCCATCCCGTGTTGTGGGATTTCTCTCACGTGCGAAGTCCCCGCTGGTGGTGACCGTTCCCGCAGCAGCCAGCCTTGCATTCGCCGCGGAATGACGGTAGCGAACGAATGATGACGGACAAACGACGATTCGACGCGCTCGTTCGCCAGGGGCCGCTCGCGCTGCTCCTCGGCGCCGTGGCGGTCTTCTTCTGGAAGACGCTCACCTTCGCCGGCGTGCTGTTTCACTGGGATTTGAGCGCGTTCAACATCCCCATTCGCGACTTCTTTTTCAAGAACGTGGCGCACGGCCGTTTTCCGCTGTGGTCGCCGCAGATTTGCGGCGGCTTTCCGCTCTTCGACGAAGGGCAGATGGGGCCGTTGTACCCGTTCAACTACGTGCTCTTCACCTGGCTGCCCGCCTGGTATGCGCTGAACGTTTCGGCGCTGCTGCACGCGTTCGGCGGCGCGGTGGGCGCCTATCTGTATTTGAAACGGTCGCACTCGGCCGCCGCGGCGGCGATCGGGGCGATGCTCTGCATTCTGGGCGCGCCGCTCGTTTATCACCTGATCCATTTCATGTTTTTCGAAACGTTTTGCCTGTTTCCGTGGCTCTTTTTCTTCTTCGACCGCTTCCTCGAAAAGGGGCGGATTTCGGACGTGCTGAGCGCGGCGCTCGCGCTCGGCGCGATGTTCATGACCGGCCACCAGCAAGCGCCGTTTCTCGCCGCTATCGCGTTCGGGGCTTTCGCGCTCGTGCTGGCGGCGGAGACCTGGGCCGCCGGGCGACCGCGGATCGCGGCCGAAGTCGCGCTGGCCGCGGCGGCGATCGGCGCGCTCGCCGCGGTCATGGTCGCCGCGGTCGTTCTCGGCATGACGCACATTCTGGAACAATCGGTTCGGCACGAGGCGATGGGCGATTCGTTCCTTTACGCGTATTCGCTCGTGCCGGACGCGCTGTCGCGACTGGCCAGTCCGGCGCAGCACGGCCATTGGCGCGACCTTACCTGGCATGTGCCTGGCGTCGAGAAAGAACTGACGGTTTATCTGGGCCTCGCTGTCTGGTGCTTTCTGCCGCTGGCGCTCGTCGGCGGCGCCGCCCGGCGCGACCGGGCGCATCTGGCGGTCGCGGCCTTCGGCTTGCTCTTCATCCTGGGCAAGGCGGGGCCGTTCACCGGACTCATCGAACATGTGCCGCTGCTCAATCGCATGCGCGATCCGACCCGCTTCATCTTGCCGATGTCGCTTTCGTTCGCTTTCCTCGCGGCGTCCGGTTTCGATCGTCTCCGCCGCGTGGAGTTCGGCCGGCGCCAGGCGATCCTCTTGCTGCTGGCCGGCGCCCTGGCGTGGTGTCTGGCCGCGTGGGGCGGCGCCGTCGCGGCCTTCGGCCGAGCGGCATTCGCCGGCCCGACACCGGGCGGCGGCCTGCCCGAGGCGCTGGAAAGCACGCGCGCCGCCTTGCACGCCGATCTGATCCTGCGCAGCGGCCTCGCCGCCGTCTTGGTCGCCGCTTCGCTGTTGCTCGTGTGGTCCCGCGGCCAAAAGCCGCTCGCGCAATCGGCGCTGGCGCTCGTCATCGGCGTCGTCGTCTTCGCCGATTTGTCTACCTCCGGACGCGCGGAGAATCCGGTCGCCAGCCCCGCAATTTACCGGCCGCGGGCGACGCTCGATTTCCTCCAGCCGCGACTGGACGGCTTTCGCATCTACAATTTGGAAGGCCTGGGCGGTGGCGCGCAGGGCGGCTGGGCCGTGTTCAACCCCGACGCATTTCTGCTCGACACAATCGCGGGCCTGCCCTACGCCGCGCCGGCCCTGTACGGCATCCGCTCGTTTTCCTGCGACTCGCCGCTGGTTCTGTCCCGTCACAGTCGGGTTTTGGGGACGCCGGCCGTAAATTGGCTGCGGCAGACGTCGGTCAAATACGTGCTGCGACGCGGCGACCAGGCGCTCAGCCTCCCCAAGGCGGCGGACGCGGGCGATGTGCGAATCTTCGCGGTTCCGGATCCGGCGCCGATTTACAGCTTCGCGCGCCGTGTGACGCTCGCCGCCGGTGGCGACGCGGCCTTCGCCGCAGTAACGGCCCTCGGCGACGACGTGACAACCGCGGTGGTCGAGAGCGGCGACGAATCGCTGCTGGCGACGCCGGGCAACGGCGCCGTCCAGGTTCTGCACGAGGAACCGGATTTTCGCCGCCTGCGCGTGCGCGCCGACGGGCCGGCGTTTCTCGTGGTGCGGGAAAACTACTACCCCGGCTGGCGCGCCGCCGTCGACGGCCGGCCGACGCCGCTCTATCGGACCAACTACCTCTTCTCCGGGCTCGCGACGCCTGCCGGCGAACACGAAGTGACGCTGACTTTTCGGCCGTCCGGTTTTCGGCCGGCGATGGCCGTCAGTCTCGGTGTTTTCTTCGGCACGTTTTTGTTGGCGCTCTTCTACAGGCCCTTGCGGCGGCCCCGCCCGGCCCTCTTCGACGCGCCGTCACCGGAACGAATCGCCCGGCTGACGCTGTACGCCATCTTGGCGGTTTTCGTCGTGCTGCTCGCCGTCGCGATTCTGCGCCATCCCGCATTGTGGGATTTCTCGCACGTTCGGAGCCCGCGCTGGTTGTGACGAAATCCGGGTGACACCACGGCGCGCGCGTGTTAGAAAAAAGGCCCTTTCGCTCTTTCGCGTCGTGCGGCTGTAGCTCAGCTGGATAGAGCAACGGACTTCGAATCCGTTGGCCGGGGGTTCAAATCCCTCCAGCCGCGTCAAGTGCAAGCCCTTGAAATTGAAAGGTTTCAGGGGCTTTTCCCTTTTCGCGGGCGTCACCTCCGTCGCCGCGCGGTTGCGCAAGTCGATCGGAACGACGCGATGGTCGTTCGTGTCGGCAACGTAGACGGTGTCGCCTTCGACCGACAGTCTTGAATATTCCACGGACGGCGCGCTACGGGCGATTCGCTGCCTTCACCGCGCAACCGCGGAAGAAGCCGGGCAGCGACTCGATCGGCCCCGCGAGCGCCAGGCCGGCCGCTTCGCATTCGGCGCCGAATTGTTCGGGCGTGAAGCGATTGTCGCGCGGATGGTCGGTGAAGATCCGAAAGAGCAGGCTATCCAGCGCGCGTTTGGAAAATTCTTCGAACAGGAATTGGCCGCCGGGCTTGAGCACCCGCGCGACTTCGCGCACGGCGTTTTGCCACTCCGGCACGTGATGGATGATGGCGAAATCGAGCGCCAGATCGAACGTCGCGTCGCCGAACGGCAGGGCCGCCGCATCGGCGGTTTGCAGCCGCAGGCGTTCGCCGTAACGATCGCCCAGAATTCGCCGCGCGCGAGCGACTTGGGCCTCGTCGAGATCGAAGGCCGTCACCGCGCCGACCCCGAATTGGTCGAAGGCGATGCGCACGTCGATGCCGCGGCCGCAGCCGACGATGAGCGTCGTCGCGCCGGCCAGCGCCTTGGGGGCCAGGCGCGCCAGATGCGGCGCTTCGTACCGCCGCTGAATGGCGGCCCGGAGCGGATTGTTCATGGCCCACGTTTCAATACGATTCAGTTTCATCGGTCTGCGCCTCGCGGGAAATAGGGATATTGCGGCAGGCGGTCAGCCGCCCGTCGTCATTTGTACTCGAGCCGATTGACCGCCAGCAAATC
>CAZHPN010000196.1:0-10607 GCA_964534375.1 uncultured bacterium
TCGGCGCAAAGATTTTCGCATCGCCAACGTCCCCAGGACGAAAGAGACTGTCGATCTTTTTGGCGATGCAAAGCATCCATCTTTTTTCCCACGATTACGCGGGTTCGCCCCTTGATTCGTCATTCCCGCGGAGGCGGGAATCCAGGCATTGTAAGAGCGCCTTTCCAGGCGCGATTTCCCAGATCGCGCCCGGAAGGGCGCTCTTACAGCATCAGTGCGAACGTTCGCGCGCGTTGCGCCCTCGGACGCAACGAATGTTCCTGGATTCCCGCCTCCGCGGGAATGACGTCTTAAGGGGCGCGACATTCGTGGCGTCGGGCACATCGGTCATCGTCGATTAGGGAGAAAATCGACAGTCTCTAAAGTCCTGGGCTACGTTCATAGCGTCCCTCCGGGGGACGCCTGAAACCAGCCGCGGATTTCAACCCGGGGCCTTGATGCAAGCGGTTTGGCTGCGGCCGAAGGCCGCGCTGAGCAATCTGTGGTTGCCCGAGACTTTCGTTGCGGCCCGAAGGGCTGCGCTACGTAATCTGCGGATGCCCTATTCGCCATTCCGCATTCGCCATTCCGCATTCGCGGAATGTCGCTCTTGACTTCATGACGTTTTGCGCGCCAAATCTTGAACAGCGCGAATAACTCATGCCAAAGCGGAGGATAGATCATGAACCGCAAAGCCTTCTACGCCGCCCTCGCGTTCGTTTTCATGTTGTCGCTCGCCCTCGCCGCCGCCCTCGCCGGCTGCGCATCGGACAAATCGAACGGAAAGTCCGCCGACCCGACGACGACCGTGGACCCGGACGGGTACGGGTGTTGCTATCAATATTTTCCGCCGGCAGAAGGCCAACCCGGCGGATTTGCCGGCGGCACGACCTACCTGCTCCGCAAGTATTGTGAATTTACGTTCCGCACCGACATTTCCTGCGATGTGTGCCTTTCGGGCAAATACGGCGCTCCCGAACCGGACCAGCCCACCTGCGCCAGCCTACCCTAACCAGCCGTGTATAGCGGGCTGAATCGCAGCATGATGTAGCAGGCAATCCACGAGTTGCCGAGTGAACGCCAATGCGCGAGCATTTTTGTCCCCGTTGTGTCCAGATACAAATACAAATTCCCGTAATGGTTCTGAAACATGAAATAGGTTTCCCCCGCCGGCGGAATGCTCCCGTCCCCCGCGACCAAAAATGCCTGTTGCCGATTCCCGCCGAGCAGGCCGCTAATCGCAATTCCAGAGGGCGCGCCGGTGTCGGTGATCCCGCTGCGCAATAGATAATCCGTCGAACCGCCAGGCACCACGGCGACCGCATCGCCGCCTTTGCCGTCGCTATTGTCGCCGCCGTTTAGCCCCTTGCCGAACCAGTATTTTGCCGATGTGCCCGAAACGTGGTCCATGCCGGAGCCGCCGCCGCCGCCGCCGGCGAGTTGCGCGTAAATCGTCGCCTCGCAGTACCGCCCGGCCAGCGTGGTGAAATTATCGGGCATGAAGCCGCGGCCGACCTGCGAGAGATCGAACACGACAAAATCGTTTCCGACGGCGGGGCCGATGAGCTCTGCAGCCGGAGCTGTCGGCCCATCGGGGTAGAGCGTGACCACGTCGTTATTCACCCAATCGTGCAGAATCCCGAACCAGTCGACCATGATCCCGGCGTTGTGGCCGACGGACCAGGGCGGCGACGCGTTGCCCGGCAGGGGGCCTTGCAGGCCCGGCAGGATCGACCGCACGTTGGCCATGAATTGGGCATTGGCCGGCAGTTGCGCGAACACGCCGGCGTTGATCGAATCGGCGACGAGGCCGCCCGACGGGGCTTCTTCGGCGATGACGGACGGCAGGGTAAACATTTCGGTCGCGTCGTCGGCGTAGGGCGGGGCGTTCCATTCGATCGCCGGCGCCAGCGGCGCGCCGAATTGGTTGGAGACTTTGACGAAGATGTGGGCGAGACACCAGTTGTATCCCAGGGCCGGCGTCCATTGGGCGAAAATCTGCGTCGGCCCGGGCGGATAGACGCCAAGCACGCCGAGTTTGTTGTGGCTGTCGTCGTATGCCATCACATTGGCCGCGGCAAAGCCGAGGTCTCCGACGAATTGATGGAGCAAACCCGCGTTGACCTGCGGTCCGCCGGGGTAGTAGTCGGAAACGTCGGCCGGAACGGGGTGGGCGCCGCCCGCCTCCGTCCAGCAAATGCCGTCCGCGGTCGCCTCGAAAAAGCAATTCCGCAAGTCGCCGATGCTGTCGGGAATCGCGCCTTGGTACGTGTGGCCGTCGCCGCGGGCCAGAACGTCGAAAATCATCCGGTAGTAATCGTTGTTGTCGCCCGTCCAGTGCAGCAGCACCCAGGCGTCGAAGATAAAGCCTGCATCCGGCGACCGCAAAATGTCGTTGCCCGGCAAGCCGAAGGTCGCGCTCAGCAGCAGCGTGTTCGCCGGGATCGCCACCCCGTGCGCCGGGTCGATGGCGCCGGGCACGTTCGGCGACGTGTTCAATACGAACTGCTGCGTGTTGGCGATCCCCGTGCCGCGCACCGGGTCGTTGCCCGCGAAGTCGGATGCGAGCACGCCCCCGCCGATCGGCGGCACGCCCTGTTCGTTCATCTGGTTGCCCTGGGAATCGGTGTAGAGGACCACCGCTTCCTGGGTCGGGGCCACGCCGTTGTCGTCGCTGCCGTTCATGGTTGCTCCGCAAATGAATGAGGTTTTTTATCCGCAGATTACGCAGATTACTTAGCGCAACCCTGCAGGCCGCAATCACAAATCATGCACGGCACGCGGCGCCGGAAGGCAAAAAGGCGTCCGCGTAATAAGTCCCATAGGACCTATAAGACCTATAAGTCCTATAAGTCCTATAAGTCCTATAAGTCCTATAAGTCCTATAAGTCCTATAGCCACTGACCACGGCTCGCTCAGCTCGTACTCCCGTCGCCGCCGTCCGTCCGCGCGCTGTCCATTTGCGGCCCGATGTGGATGCTGAGATAGGCGACGATCCACGAAATGTTCACCCCCGAATGGGGGTGGTGCTTGTAATTCCACTGGCATTTGAGCACGCCGGCCGGATTCGCCATCGCCGCAAGCTGCGTCGGCTGGTCCAGCGGCGACAATTGCCCGCTGTCGGCGTAGACGGAAAGCCGGCCGTCGCAGTCGCCGCTCGTCGGGTGACCGAATATCAATTGGACGTTGTGCTGCGATTGCGTCGCCGAGCCGTAATCCGTAATGACGCCCGTGCGGCTGCTGTCGAGATAGGTGAACGCCTGCCAAACCTGTTTGCCGAAGTGGCCGAAGTTGTTGTAGGTGGTCGGGAGAAGATCCTTCGGCGTGAATGTCGGCGACATGGAGGCCGTCGCGTCCGCTTGCAGGTGCGTCATGGGAACGTCCCACGGGTCGCCCAGCGACACCGTGCCGGGCCACACGATCGCCGCGGCGTTGACCATGCAGTAGCGCCGCTCGAAGCCGGTCGCGAGCCCGAGCGCCGCATGGCAGACGTCGGCCGGGAACGCCCCGGCAAATTGCGCGGGGTCGCAAATCGTAGCGATGCGCTGCGAGGCGGTGAGGTATTTCGCCGGGACGCCGTTGATGATTTCGTTGTTCGCCCAATCGCCGCCCGCGGTCCCCGCCTGATCGCCCAACCGGGATAGCGGCGGATCGTGCAACATCACGAAACCCTCGATCAGCATCCCCCCGTTGGCGTAGAACGTCCAACCCCACTGACCCGGATATTGCGCGATGATGTCGCCGCTGTTGGCGACGACGGGCGGGTAGGACTGCGCGCCGGGCAGGATCGCGCCCGCGTCGCGCCGGAAGCGGCTGGCGAGCGCCAGGCGGCCGATTTGCGCCGCGTAGGGCGTAGCGCCGCCGGTGGGCAGGGAAAACCCGAGAGCGTCGGGTTGGCCGGTGCGAGAGGGCATGGAACCTCCGGTGAAGGAACAAGGAAAAAGTCAGACGCAGAGATAGTTCCCGTTCGGCCGCCTGAGACAGCCGCGCCCGATCCGAACGCGCCCGAAGCGGGCTCAGCCTTCCCGGCCGGCGAGACGCCCACGGGCGGGGAAGAAACAAGGAACAAAAAAAAAGTCAGGCCCCGCGACGAAGGAAAAAGGCAAAAGTAAAAAGGCAAAAGTCAGGAATTATTTCTTTGGCAAAGCAAGACAACTGCTACCGGATGTCCAACGCCTGCCGCATTTTGGTAGATGAAGAAGCCCGCTGCCGAAGGGTCCGCTGGATTGAACCTCAACATTTGGTCGTCATTCAATCGCAGCAACGCCGCGAATCACCCTTGTGCAAAAAAAACCGGCGCGATCATTTTCCTTAACATGGCGGCGATACTTCTCTTGTCGGCGCGAGAGAGCATGCCGAGCCGCGTTCCCATTGCTGTTTCCTCAATCATCGCGAGTGTCGGCCTTACCCAGCTTGGAGACGAGAGCCCCGCCGATTCCCAATCATTGACGGGGATGTCGCCTGGATTTTCCACGCTGGTAAGCGCCATACAGGCAAAGTCGCCATAAACTGTACGTGGACCAAGGACAACGACTGGTCGTTTTTTCGACGAGCCTTGATCGGAAAAATCAACCTCAGCGAAGGCGACATCTCCGGGACTAAGGGCGGTCGTAGACGGCATCTTTTTCGTTGTCCCAGACCTTCGCTAGCGCTTTCTTCTGCACCGCCTTCCAAAAAGCATCGTCCTCTGCGGCGGCGCGCGCCCGCTCGGTGTTCGCGGCGGGGAAACGAAACAGTTGCCCTTTCTTCACCAAATATTGGCCCGCGGGCAGTATATTGTTTGGATCAAAAGTAAGAACATCGCCCCGCGGCGCCATTGGGCAACACTCTTCCAATTCTTCTGCCACGGACACTGACAGTTGTAGCTCAGTGAGTAGATTCGTGTCATTCATTTCGTTACTCCCTTCGGGTTTACGTTTCGCACCCATCCCAGGGAAGTTATCTCTACATCATATTCCCTTTTCAATCCGGGAACCAACGGCAAAATTTGGCCAGCGGGGATCTGCACCTGAACGTTTGGCGGAAAGACGGATCGTTGCCGAAGGCGGGCGCGGGTTTCATAAAGATATCCCCATTTTTTGGACTCTATTGCAGCCCCGATGAACCGAGCGTCGGCAGTCAATTCATCTTTTAAGTGTTCGCCTAAAAAGAACGTCTTTCTCAAATTAAAATCAGACACATGCGCTCTAAGCAGTTCATCCAGGAGTTCAGTTAGTTCTTTCGACGCAAAATCCACTTGTTCCGGCCCCAAGATTTCTCTCGCTTCGTGCCTATTGATCATGTGAAGGTGCGAGAAAAAGCTCGAAGTCAGCGCCTCAATAATCGCATTCACCTGCCGTTCGTCCGTGCGATGCAACCCGAGAATCTTCTTCGCAAGCCGCTTGATCAGTTGATGGACTCGGTGGACATTCCCGAGGGCGATCGGGTGGACATTCTGGACAAGTCGGTCGAGGAACGGTTGCCACAATGCGCGAGTCGCGCATGCCTCATCGGCGTTGAACTTGAATTGATCGTGAACGAACTCCCGATAGGCTTGAACATCTTCGACGCTGATCACGAGTCGCGCACCTGGAGTCACCGGATCGACGGGATTGAATTGGTTCCCGGTGCTGGGATCGATTGGGCTCAAATCAGAAATCGGGGTCATTACAATTTTTTTGCCGGCTAAGGCCAGAAGCGTTCCCGCACTGTAACAACGAAAAGGAACAAGAACTTCAAAGTCTTTGTCATACTCACGAAGCAGACTAATGATTGGCCAAACGGCGTTGGTCTCGCCTCCTCCGGTATAGAGGCAGAAATCGATTTTTGCGCGACGGGCCGCGGTTTCCTTAAGAACTCGAAAAAGGGCTTCCTTGGTGTCAGACGTCAAGGATGTCCGGAGTCCTCGAATTTGCGGTTCGCTTGGACGGTCGAAATTGAAGAAACAAACGAGGGTTCGGCCTCCCCGGATTTCCTCGATTTTTTTCATTATCGCTTGGCGCTCTTTAAGCGGCATCACGCCCTCCTACCTTAAAAGCGAATCACACCTTTCTCGCGCTTCGGCCGCGCTAGCCGACGTCCTGCTTAGTTGTACGCGCAGTGGTCATCCCGTGACGCGTGGGATTTCAGGCTCTTTTTTCCCCCGTGTCAAGCGGGTCTTTCTCCACTCCAACAAGTTAACAAGTTTTCCTTATTCGGCAAGCACTTACGCTATCTTAGCAGACCGTTTCTCACGCTTCCTAGTTGACCGGCTTGCGCGCAGGTTTCTTTACGGGCCGCTTCGCCGGCAGGGCGTCCACCGGCGGTTCGTCGCGCCCGGTTTTCACGGTTTTTCATGCTTTGCCAAAGGTATAAATCCGCAAAAGTCAGACGCAGCGCCTCGGTCCGACTCGTTGTCAGGGCAACCGTGCCCGAAGCGGGGCCGACGCCCTCCAACCGGAACCCGGCTCCGCGCCGCGGGCCTGACTTTTTCCTTTTTCCTTTTTCCTTCTTCCTTCCTAAATCCATTCCGCGTTTGCCGCGTTCGACGCGCCGCCCCAAATCGCGCCGGTCGCCGTGAGCGGATTGAGCGCCGGAACCTCGAGCGCTTCGGCCTCGGTTTCGCCGGTTTCCAAATCAAGGCTCGCGTTCGCCGTCGCCGCTTTCAGGCTGTACGGCACGGTCGGATCGTCGACCCAGACCCACAGGCCGCCGGGGGTCGGCCCCAGCCCGGCGGGAATGGTCGTCCGCACGCCGCCTTGCTGATCGGTGACGTTCACGCCGTAGCCCGGCGTTGGCGCCAGCCCCCACAGCGGCACGGCAATCTTGATCGTCGCGCCGTACTGCTGGCGCAGCACGTCCATTTTCAGCGCGAAGTCCACGGCGTCCTCGGTGCGCCACAGCCACTGCGCTTCATACAACTCCTGCCGGTCGGTCAGCCCTTCCGCTTCCACATAGGTCAATTCCGGCGGGAACCGTTGCCGATATTTGCCGGAGCGCGGACTGAAATTGTAGTCCACAAAAAGTTGTTTCAGCGCCCAACTCGCCGAATGGTCCGTGGCATTGAACTTCTTGGGGTCGCTGTTATAGCGCGTCACGGGCAGCAGCCCCGCCGCCTGGTAGGCGTCCGAGTTGTAGAGCGGGTTGATCACGAGCTGCAACTGATTCCCGACGACGACCAACATCATCCCGCACTCGCCGGCGAGCGTCGCGCAATGGCCGGACAGCAGTTTGTCCTTGCCGCCCTTATCGCCGCCGAGAAAAGCGCGGACCTGGTAGGGGCAGACGCCGGCCATCGAACCGCGCTTCCAATAGGCCGGAGCGCTGCTCCCTGACCCGGGCTGCCACGCCTGGCCCGCCGCGTTGTACGGCGTTCCGATCGTCTCGCCGATATATGGCGCCGGCAGGCCCGCGCGCACGAGAATGTCGAGCACGACCATCGCCGCGTCGCCGGTGGAAATGTTCCCGATGACGCTTTGCGCGTAAAAGACGTCGGACGGGTCGTATTTCTCCACCGTGCCCGGCGCCGTCGTCGCCCAGTTGCCATAATTGGCGACGATGAAATCCGCGGCCGGATTGACGCAAGTGATAAACCCCGACTTCCGCGAGCCGCCGCCGTCGCATTTTTCGATCTGGCCGATCATCGCCGGCGCGCTGAGCAACGAGTCGCGGACGCAAGCGGCCGTGTCGCCCAGCGACAGCTTGCAGATCACCGGATACCCCGCGTTCGTCCACGGATCCATCGGCGCGGGCCAGACGGCTTGCAGCGGCGCGCCGTCCACGCCGCCGAAGCAGCCCAGCGGCGTCTGGAACTGCGCGCTGTCGTCCGTCCAGTCGCCGTAAACGATCTGCGCGGGCTTGTCGCGGGTATTTTTGCCGCCGAACTGCCCGCCATAGCCCGCCAGCAACGGCGCGACCTGCCACCAATATTTGTTCGGGAAATCGTAATCGTAATTCGCCGACCAGTGCGAAACCTTGAGGGCGATCGCGCCCCATTTCAACTCGAAACTCTCCTGCCCCATCGTGCCGCTGTACACGAGGTTGCGTAACGACAATACGGCCGGATTCGGCGAGACGAGAAAAACGAACGCCTCGGAAAACAGGAACTCCCGGTCGCGAAGCACGGCCTGCCAAAACGCATCCGTCGGCGGCACGGCGATCTCGCAGGAAAACGTCGGCGGGACGAACTTCGGGAGCGGGTCGAGGTCCACTTTGCTGTCGAACTTCGGGGCCGACATCGCGCCGCCGTACTGGCCCACGGCGCGGGAATCCCCGCCGATCGACGCCAGCTCGGGAAAGGCCGCGGTTAGATCGTCGCCCAAGGCCCCGATCCGCGCCCCGCCGGGCGACGAAAAACGAAACGTATCGTAGGCGAACGGCCCGGTTGCGTTGGCGTCTTTCCGCAGCAACAACACGACAAGGCATTGATATTGCGCGCTCAGAACGGCAGTTTCGTTGGCCATTGATGTCCCCAAGGAAGGAACAAGAAACAAGGAAAAAGGAAAAAGTCAGCCCCGTGGCGCGGACCCGGGCGCCCGTTGGGGACCATCGGCCCCGTTTCGGGCGCGGTTCCCCTGACAACGAGTCGGCCCGTGCCGCTGGGCCCGACTTTTTCCTTTTTCCTTGTTCCTTGTTCCTTCTCGAAATTGTTACAGTCCCGGCGGGATCGGCGGCTGCGTGAACTCGATTTCGGTGTCGCCCTGGAACGGCACTTCGCCCGGCTTGAAGGTCAGGTCGCCCCGTTCGCCGTCGAACCAGGCGTAGTACGCGCGTTTGTTTTGGGGATAATCGTCGACCACCGCCGGATAGGGCGTAGTGAGACTGAGGTTCAACACCGGCACGCAGGTTGGCCGGCAGAAGATCAGCGCGCAGCGAGGGTGGTGGCACGAACGCCACAAATTCCGCAGCGCGAACCAATCGTCTTCGAGCATGTCCTGAAAACCGAGCTTGCCGGTTTCGCCGACGCCGGGATTGACGGCAATGCGCCGGTTATCCAGCGTCGTCAGGGCCCCGGTGAGGTGCGCGCCGAACTCCGGACCGGTCGCGTATTGATATGTCGGTTGGATCTCGTCGCCCGACAACGCCGTACCCGAGACAATGATCCGGCCGACCTCCAGGAAGTCGATCGGCTGAATCGGCGAGGCGCTTTGCACCACGATCCGCAGGTACTGCGCCAGCGTCGGCTGCGGGAACGCCAGGAAGATCGGCCGCGAACGGACGCCGACGTCCGGGCCGTAATTGTCGCTCGTCACCATCGACGTAATATCCCCGTAGAGATAATTCGCGCCGCCGAGCGAAGCGCCGACCGTCACCGACGGCAAGTACAACCGATGCCAATTGTAACCGATGATCGCCAGGTGCGACAAAAACTTCTCGCTCTGGAAGTTGAGCTGGTAGACGATGGTGTACGTCACGGCCCCGCCCGGCGAAGGCAGTGTGGCGGGGACCGCGCCGGCGACGGTCCGCGACGTCACGGTCAAATCGTCGATTTGCACGGATGACGCCGGGAAATTCGGATCCTCGACGTTCGTATTCGTCGTGCCGTCCGTCGACCAGATGCTGCCCATTACCGTCGGCTGATCGCTGAGGAAATTCGCGCCGAAGATGACATTCGCATCCTTCGCGGGCGGCAAGGTGGGCGTCGGCGAACCCGGCGCCGGCCAAATTCCCAGGCCGCGGGAAATAACGCTCATGCCGCTACTCCAACGTAATCTGCGTGATTTGCGAGGCGTCGGTGGTCGGCTGCCCGGCGCTGTTCAGGAACGTGCCCGTGATCGTTCCGCCGGCCGGCGTCGTCGCCTGCCAATGTCCGTACGTCGACGGCTGCGCCGGATCGAAACCCACTATCTTGATATCGGTCAGCACGCCCGCGGCCGTCGCCGCGTAGGCCGCGGCGTTGCCGGCGGAGCTCTGCGCGGCCAAGACCACGTTTTGCGCGGGCGGGTTGAGAGAAACGATTCCGCCCGACGGCGCGACGCCGGCCAGCTCGTAGTTCCACACGTTTTCCGGAACGGCGGCCACCGCCGTCGCCGTCATCATGATATCATACGCCGCGGATGCGAGATCGTCGGTGTTCGTCGGGTGGTAGCTCAGGTTGTCGGCGACGTTGGCGTCGGCGGCGACGATCATGAACTCGCCGAAGGCGAGCACGGCGCCGTCCGCCACGCGGGTCAACGTCACGACGCCTTTGACATGATCCACCTCGAGCGCGGCGAACGGATCGTACGACCGCACGGCCGCGGGCGCATTCATGTAATAACTGCCGACGCCCAGGTCGATCCAATCGCCGGAACCGCTTGCCGGCGTTCCCGAGTAAAGCGCGCTCACCAGCGTGCTGCTGTGCTGCGCGGGGTCGACCGTCGTCCCGCCGGCCGACGGCGCGAAGGCCACCGTATTGCCCGGCGGCACGAGCTGCCACAGGGCGGTCAGATCGGCCGGAACCAAACCCGTCAGCGCCTGGCCGCTGGCCGGGTCGATCGGCGTCACGAGGATATACCCATACGTCGAGCCCGAGATGATCGCATTGTAGTCCCGAACGGCCATGATGAGATCCTTTTTTGTCCACAGATTACGCAGATTGCTTAGCGCGGCCTTCGGCCGCAACCAAAGCCCCTCACCCCTTCCCCCTCTCCCACGTCCTGGAGAGGGGAACCAAACCTCCCCTCTCCCCT
>CAZHPN010000197.1:0-10558 GCA_964534375.1 uncultured bacterium
CCAGTAGAGGTTGTGGTGGCGGTCGCTTCGCGGCACAACGGCGCTTAGGCTCGATTGATTGGCAGGCAATTTTTTGTTTTTGCCGCCGAGCTAGCGTTGCCAGCCACCTCTGCGGCGGGATACCCGGGCGGGATCCCCGTCTTCGGCAGAATGAAGCCGCGGTTGACGTTGATTCCGCCGGCGTGTGAAATCTGTTCCAAGAACAATCATCGCGAGATTCATTGGAAAAACGTTTGCGGCCAAAAAGGAGGCTGGAGATGAGAAGGGGCGGCTGTGGCAGGCGGTCCCGGCGCGGGGCGAGTTGCGGACCCGCGTTGCACCATTCGTTCATGGCGTCTGGGGGCTTATGTCATGTGTACCCGGAATTCAACAGACTAGCTATCATGGCCGGGTGATTTCAAAGATGGGGGTCCGGGAAGCACGAATGAGCCGCGCCTGGCCGGGGCGACGATTAAGCCATTTTGTCAGGGCCTCTAATTCCGAACTAGGTTCCGGCCATTCGGGGGCAATATGAAAGATCTTTTTGTACGCGCTGTCGCCGTCACAATGGGCTTTGCCTTGGCGCATTTCGGTTTTCAACTCGTTATCGGCGGTCATCGGTGGGGGGACGCCGCTGTCACGACGCTCGATCAATTCGTTGCCGTCTTGATATATGCCGGGGTTTCAGCCCTCGCCATGCGCCGGGCTAAACGCGAGGATTCGCCCAAGTGAAATTCGAGTTCGGAACTCGGGGACACAGCCGAATGGCGCTACGTTAACGGTTTTTCGTATTTGTTTCGGTGCATCGTCTTAAAAAACTCGCATCAAGGCCGATTGAGCAATTAGGGGTTTTCTCCCGTCGTTTGAGCGCGCGGGGTTGGACGCGGTTGGGGCGGCAAGGGCGGCGATCGGCGGCGACTTGGCGCAAGAGGAAGGCGCAAGCAACCGCGGCGTCCGCGGCGACGCGAAGGATGCACGAGGGCGACGATGGCGCTTTCGAAACGCACGCGGCAGCGGTCGGTTCGCCGCGTGAAATTGCGCGAATCCGTCGCCGCACTCCGCGATTCCGCGCGCTCCGCGCGAGCTTCTGACATGCACGCCGTGGGCGACAACGGCACAATATTGCATTACAGTGGGCCGTGAATTTGCGGCGAACGCCGGCGGACCAGGCGCGAGTCGAGTCGTGTGTCCGGAATTCTCCCGGACAGCCCCCGCGGCGCCGATGCGCGGGAAATTTCGGTTCCCGAAATTTCCGCGGCGGGGTCAGCGCGGCGAAATCAGACGCTCGGCGGTTCGATCTCCGCGTCCCTCGCCGGGCACTGCCAAATCGTCATCGTGAGCGATTCGAGGCCGTGCGGCGGTGATTCCGGATGGTTTTGCCAGAAGAGCCCGATGCCGCCGTACGTTTTCTTGACGCAGCCCTCGAGCAAGACATCCGACACGTTGCGTTCGTCCGGCCAGGGGTTTTTCACAACGATATAGGCGCCGGCGGGGCGGATGGTCTGGTCGGCCGGCGAGACCTTTACGGCGACTTTCCGGCCCAGATAATAAATCAATTCGAGATTGTGGATCACGTCTTCGATCACCACCGTCGGATAGGTTTTGGTCAAATCCGTGATGATCCGCAGGGCTTCGCGCTGCGGGTTTGGCTGCGGCGGATGGCGGTAATACTCGTACCGGTCGCGAAACTGGTCGCGCACCTTTTGGAAATCGGCCAGGCCGTCGAGCGGGGCGATCAGCGCGGTCGCGACGAGCAGGACGATCGCCTGCCGCCGCCACAGCGCCAGGCCGCGCCCGCAAATCACGGCGCCGACGGGCAGCATCCAGACGAAATAGCGATAAAAGAACGAACCGCCGGTGAGATAAAAGACGCCGTGCGGAAACAGCGACAGCAGCACGCACGAGAGCAGCGCCATCCAGACCGGGAAATAGGAGTATTCGCGCGAGGCCAGCGGCAGCGCGCCGAGCAGCAGGAGAAATGGGTAAAACGCCGCGCTCTCCAGGAAACAGGCGGCGAGATGGTGGGGAATCTTGGCCGGTTCGTACAGCGCCAGCAGGCCGGTGCGGCCGGCGTACAGGAACAGGAAGCAGGGGATCACCAGCGCCGCGCAACCGACGATCACCCGCACCCAAGGGATGGGGCCGTTCCACGGCAGGTTCTTCTTGCGCGCCCAGCCGCGCGCCAGCAGATCGTAACAGAACAGCGCGCCGAAAAGCGGCGGCGGCAGCAGTTGCGTCGCGTGAAACGCCAGCAAGGCGCAGACGCACAACCAAAACCAATGCAGCCGCCCGTCGCGCACCAGGAGGTAAACCGACATCGTGCCGAGAAAGATCCCCATCACCAGCACGTAATAGCGGCATTCGCGGCAATATTGCAGATATTGCGGCTGGATCGCGAGCACGAGCGCGCCGAACAGGCCGGAAACCCAGCCGTACAAACGCCGGCCGAGCAGCGCGGTCAGCGCGACGATCAGCCCGCCGATCAGCACGAACGGCAGCCGGCCGTTCCATTCGGACACGCCGAGCAGGCCGAAGCCCAGCGAACATACGGCATATTGCAGCCAGCCGTGCGCCGATTCCACGTGCAGGAAATTGGCGTCGAACGGGCCGACTTCCAGATTGCTCAGGCCGTAATCGACGTATGGCAGGCCGCGCTGCAACGTGTTGAGCGTGAACACGGCCGTCGCGGATTCGTCGTTCCAAAACGTCAATTCGCCGAGGCCAGGCAGAATCAGGAAAAAATACAGACCGAGAATCAGCGCCAGGCCGAGCCAGAACAACGGCCGGCGACGGGCCTGGATCGCGGCCGCGGCGGTTTTCCATCGTTGATTGGCGTTCGCCGGCATCGCTGGCCACTATTGTCGAAAGGCCGCGGAGCGTCAACCGCGCGCCGCCGGTTGACACGCGTTTAACCGATCTTCTACCATCGACAAACCAAACCTGCGCGCCCGGGGGCATCGGCCGGGAAAATCGGCGGGCGCGACGCCGGATCGAGGTTGAATTTGCCACGCGTATTGCTGCTGAATCCGCCCGGGCGAATTTCGTACATTCGCGACAATTACTGCAGCTATTCGTCGAAGGCGAATTACTTCTGGGAGCCGATCGACCTGCTCGTGCAAAGCGCGATGCTGCAAGAGCGGTGCGAACTGACGATGCTCGACGCGGTCGCCGAGTCGCTGACCGCCGAGCAGACGCTCGCCCGCGTGCGCGGCCAGCGGTTCGACGCGATCCTGTCGCTGGTAGGCAGCATTTCGCTCGCCGAAGACGCCGAGCTGTTCGCGCAACTGAAAAAGGAAACCGGCGCCGTCGTCGCGGCGAGCGGCGATCTGACGTTGGCCGAGCCGGAGAAGACGATCGAGCGCATCCCCGCGCTCGACGTGGCGCTGCTCGACTACACCACGCCCGATTTTGCCGACTGGCTCGGCCGCAACGGCGACCGCGACGCCACGCCCTACGGCTCGCTGGCGCGCCGCATCGGCGGCCGGATCGTGCCGCCCGATCCGGCGCTGGCGCCGGGGCGCGAGTTTGCGTATCCGCCGCCGCCGCACACGCTGTTTCCGATCGACCGCTACCGCATCTCGACGAGCCTGGATAAGCGGTTCGTGACGTGCATTGCGTCGCTCGGCTGCAACATGCGCTGCCCGTTTTGCATTTGCAGCCTGATCCGCCTGCGCCTGCGGTCGATCGATTCGTTGCTCGCCGAACTGCGGCAGGTGCGCGGCATGGGCATCCGTGAAATCTACTTTTACGATCCGCATTTCACCGCCGACCGCAAACAATGCGGCGAACGGCTGCAGGCGATGATCGCGGCGAAGCTGGGCACGGTGTTTTCCTGCAACGCGCACATCAAGGTGGACGAGGACACGCTCGACCAGCTCAAGGCCGCCGGCTGCCACACGTTGATGTTCGGCATCGAAAACGCCACCGACGAGGTGCTGCAGCGCTACAACAAGGGCATCACACGCGAAAAAATCCGCACGACGCTCGAACGCTGCGTCAAGCGCGGCATCCGCACGTTCGGCTATTTTCTGCTCGGTCTGCCGGGCGAAAGCGAACAGACGATCGTCGACACCATCCGCTTCGCGTCCGAGCTGCCGCTGAATTACGCTTCGTTCAATCTGCCGAGTCCGGTCGTGGGCACGCAGCTTTATCGCGACGCGGACGCCGCGGGCGAACTGCGCCACGACAAGCCCTACTACGACCGCTCCACCGAAGCCGCCTTGACCTTGCCCGGCCTGTCGGAAGAACGGCTGCTGGAACTGAAACGGCTGGCGTACCGGCGCTTCTACCTGCGCCCGTGGAAGGCGCTGAAAAACTTCCGCGCGCTCTACCCGCGCAACAAATGGGGCTATTTCCTCAAAGACGTTTGGATTTTTTTGAAGCGGAACATGGTGTAGGAGAATTTCGGATTGCGGATTGCGGATTGCGGATTGCCGGCCGGACATTCGCCATTGCCGAATGCGGAATGCCGGCCGGCCGGACATTCGCCATTCGCCATTCGCCATTCGCCATTCGCCATTCGCCAACACGGAATGCGGAATGGCCGACCCGCCACTCGTAACTCGTAACTCGTCACTCGTAACTCGTCTTGCGCCTCGCGTCGCGCCCGATTAACATGGCGCTCCCTCATCCGCCAAAGGAGTTTTGCATGGAAAAGAAATTTGCCGACCGAGTTGCGATCGTCACCGGCGCGAGCCGCGGCATCGGCGAACAGATCGCCAAGCGGCTGGCCGCCGACGGCGCGAAAGTCGTGCTGGCCTCGCGCAAGGCCGAACCGCTCGAGGCGCTGGCGAAAACGATCAAGGAAGCCGGCGGCGAGGCGCTCGCCGTGCCGACGCACGTGGGCAAGTCCGACCAACTGCAGGCGCTGGTCGACAAAACGCTGGCCGCGTACGGCAAGATCGACATCCTCGTGAATAACGCCGGCACGAACCCGATTTTCGGGCCGACGCTGTTCTGCGACGAAAGCGCGATGAAGAAGATCTTCGAAGTCAATCTTTTCGGGCCGTTCCTGCTGGCCAAAGCGTGCCTGCCGTCGATGCAGAAGAGCAAGTACGGCAAGATCATCAACCTCAGCAGCACCTCGGGCATCAAGGTTCCGCCGATGCTGGGCATGTACGGCATCAGCAAGGCCGGCGTGATCATGATGACCAAAGTGCTGGCCGCCGAATGGGGCATCTTCGGCGTGCGCGTCAACTGCGTGGCGCCGGGCGTGGTCAAGACCGATTTCTCGGCCGCGCTGTGGGGCTCCGACGAAATCCTCAAGCAGGTGCTGGCCGGGCAGGCGTTCAATCAATTGATGCAGCCGCCGGACATCGTCGGCGCCGTGTCGTTCCTGGCCGGGCCCGAGTCGGATTTCATCACCGGGCACACGCTGGTGGTCGACGCCGGCGCGATTCTGTGAACGAGGCGGCCGCACGATGAGACGCGCGATCGGCCCGGCGGCGGCCCTGCTGCTCTTGCTGCTCGGCGGCCGTTGGGCGGCGAGCGCGTCGCCGGCGGGCCTCGCGCCCGAAGACCGCGCCGCCGTCGACTTGTTGCGCGCCGAAGCCCAGGCGCTGGTGCTGCAACAAGAAACGTTGTCCTGGAAACGCCGCACGACGGGCGAAACCGTCGACATCGCGGCCACCTACCAAGGTCACGAAAAGCTGTTTTCGCTCGACACGCTGCAGTTGCTCTCGCGAGCAATGGCGGCGACGTCCGACGCCGATCAGCACAAGGCGTTGGCGTTTTTCCGCGCCTACGTGCTGCGCGAGATCGCCTCGTTGCGCGTGGCGAAACTCAACGACGAGATCGGCAATTACCTCGCCGGCGCCGAGTTCGTTTACAAAGGCAAGAAGTACAATTTCTACGAACAGTCGCGCCTGGCGCAGGACGAGCCCGACTACGACGCGCGCCAGGCGATCTCCGACGCCGTCCTGCCGATTCTCGCCGAGGCCAACAAACTCTACGAGAAAAAAGAAGAACGTTTGCGGCAAGTCGTGAAAGAGCTGGGCGAACGGGATTACCTGGCCCTGGCCGAAGAATTCCGCAGCGTGCGGCTCGACGAATTCGCGCCGGTTTGCCGGCGTTTCCTGGATGAAACGGACAAGGATTTTCAGGCGCTGCAGCAATGGGCCGCGCCGTTCCAGTTGGGGATTCCGGCCGCGAAACTGCGCCGCGCCGATCTGCCGCGGATGAGCCGGAATCAGCGTTTCGACAAGTATTTCGGCAAAGAGGAAATGCTGCCGCGGCTCAAGAGCTTCCTCGCCGGGCTGGGCCTGTCCGCCGACAAAATCAAAATCGACGACGCCGACCGGCCGAAAAAAAATCCGCGCGCGGCGTGCTTTCCGCTGGTCGTGCCGACGGATGTGCGGCTGACCATCAAGCCGGCCGGCGGACAAGGCGACTACAAATCGTTGTGGCACGAGATGGGCCACGCGCAGCACTTCGCCAATGCGACCGTCAAGGATTGGGAATTTCAGCAACTCGGCGACAACGTGACGACCGAGAATTATGCGTTTCTGTTCGACGGGCTGATGGGCAATCGCCGCTTTTTGCAGCGCTATCTGAACATGTCGGGGCAGGATCTGACGGACGCCGTACGATTCTCGGCCTATCTCAAGCTCTTCGCCGTCCGGCGTTATTGCGCCAAAGTGCTGTACGAAATGGAGTTGCACCGCGGCGCGGCCAACCCCAAGGAGCGCTACCGCACGTGGCTGAGCCGCGCGTACGGTTTCCAGCTCGATGAGAAAGACGCCGAGCGCTATCTGAACGACGTCGACGATTTCTTCTACAGCGTCGATTACGTGCGCGCTTGGTTCCTCGAAGCGCTGCTCAACCGCCGGCTCGCAAGCAGTTTCGGCGAGGATTGGATCGCCGACAAACGGGCGGGCGTGTTTCTCGTGCGGCTCTGGGAAAAAGGTCAATACTACCAAGGCGACGATCTGGTGAAGGTCCTCGGCTACAAACACCTGACGCCGATCTATTTGATCGACCGGCTGAAGGACGCCGCGAAGCCGTAGGCCGGCGCTGACGATCGCGCGCCGCGCGGGGAATTCCGGCCCGGGCTATTCCGGCGCTCGAATCGACCAGCGCAAATTCAAATGAATCGTCAATGAGGTTGAATTGTGCAAGCACCAAGCGGGCGTCGTGGCAGCCGCTACGGTCGGTAAAGCCCTTCCGGCTTCGATCCGATCAGGCCGGCTTGGTGCGAACGCTCGTCGAGCAGTTGCAAACGGGCGATGGCCTTCTTGGAGGCCACGGGAAAGTGGCGGGCCGAATCGAGGCGCGCGGCGATGGTTTCGAGCGCCTCGTCGTCGGTCAACCACCGCAACGAATCGAAAGCGGCCAAATTCAGCGGCGTCGAGTACGAGCGGAGCGTCTTTTCGCGAACGACGTTGTAGAACCCCTCAAAGTACGACATCACCAGTTCGCGCAGGCTGCGGTACACGGGCTCGCGCCACCGCAACGTGACAAAGTTCGATTTGGCCACGGCGCCCCAGCAGCCGTCGAGGCGAAACGGCGCCAACAGGTGGTCGTCGTCGTGCTCGGCCCGCAGATCCACCACGAGCGGCGGAAAGCCGAGGCCGCGCAGCGCCGCCGCCGCGAAGACCGCGCCGTCCATGCAGTGCGCCAGCCGATCGCGCAGCACGCGGCGCGGCGCGCGGTAAAACGGATCGGCGCTGTATTCGATGCCGTCGAGGAATTGCTGAATCGCGTACGGACTGTGCAACTTGCCGATGATTTTTCGCTCGGCGGCGGTCCAACCGGCATCCCCGAATGGTTCGTGTTTCATCGCTGCCTCAAAGGCCGCGGCTGACCAGGATGCGGCGCAACAGCCAGAGCGCGCCCTCGGCCCTCGGGCGCGGCAAAATATACAGCGGTTTGTGCGTCAACCGCGGCAGGTGTTCCGCGACGTTCGCCACCGCCGCCGACAGCGGAAACCGGGCCGCGTCGAACAGCGGCTCGTCGTTCGCGCTGTCGCCGAGGGTCAGCGCCCGTTCGCGATCGGCGACGCCGATCTCCGCGCAGACCACGCCCAGCGCCGACGCCTTGTCATGGTCGCCGGCGAACAAGTGCCCGTGAATCGAACTGGCGATGCAGTGCAGACCCGCCTCTGCCGCAATCGCCGCCGCCTGCGCCACCTCGTCGGGTGAAAGCTGCGCGCGGTCGAACGCCCAATCGGTCAGGCGCCCGATATTGTCGCCGCTCATTACAGCGCGTGGCAGGCGCCGGCGAATCGCCTGAAAGGCTTCCTCCAGCCGTTCGCGGCGCCGACCGATGAACTCGAGATCCGCCAGCACCCGGATGTCCTCGCCGCGGCAAATGACGCCGCCGTTTTCGGCGACGACCCCGTCGACCGGCAGATAGCGCGACAGGGCCTGGCCCCAGGCCGCGCAACGACCGGTGACGAGCCAGACGGCCAGCCCGGCCGCGCGCAGGCGGGCGAACGCAGCGATGATTTCGGCCGGGATTTTCCCGCCTTCGGTGAGCGTATCGTCGACGTCGGAGGCGAGCAATCGCAGTTCAAGCAACCGTTTTTCGGGGAGCGCCTCAGCGGGGAAAGGCCGCGGCAACTTCGGCTCTTCTTCGAACTACCGGAACGGCCGCGTCACGACGCCGCCGGCGGCGGGAACAGCACGACGAGTTCGTTGAAGAGATTGATCAGATCAACCAGCAGATCCCGGATGCCCGTCGGCGACGGATCGGCGAAGAACGGACCGACGTCGATCGGCAGAATATACGGAATTTCCGAGATGACGATCTGGAAACCCGCCGGCAAAATATCGGGGTTGATGCCGATGCTCGTCAAGAGGCTGGCCAGCGTCGCGCGATCGATGACGATCGGCAGCACATTCAGCGCGGTCAGCAACTGATTGGCGAAGGCGATGTAGAACGGGTTCGGCCGCGTCGGATCGACGTCAGACGGCGTGGTGTCCCAAAAGGCGTCCGCCGTCGGCACGGCGAGCGCGTCGAGACCGTTGACCTCCGCGGCGCCGAATTCGCCGAGGCCCGGCAGATACAGCGAGTCGACCAGCCGATTGCCGCGGTTGTTGCCCTCGGCGTCGATGAAATGGACCGTGTTGACGGCTTTCACCAGCGGGTCGCCATAGGCGTCGCCGATCAGCAGGTCGATGCGATCGAACAAGTTGCCGAAATTGACGCCGGCGGCCTGCATCCGCGCCACGCCGCCGGTGCTTTCCAACGTCAGGAAATCCGGGTTGTCCGGGTTGTTGATCAGCGAATCGAGCAAGGTGATGATCGGTTGGACTTCCTGGAGCAGTTCGGCGATATTTGCCGGCGTCAGGTCGCTGAGCAACCCCGTGTTGATATTGATCGCCGGAATTTTCAGGCTGAAGAAGTCGGCGTTGATGTTGTGCGCCAGGACGATATCGACCACGCTGCGCACAAACGAATTCAGGACGCCGAAAAACTGCAGGTCGCTGCGGTCGAGCCGGCCGCCGAAATTGATGGTGACGATGCCCGTGATCGACATCGAAAATTGATCGAGTTCGAAGAACGCATTCGGGTCGTGGATCAGTTCGCCGTAGAGTCCTTCGCACGTGTCGTACCAAACGTCGGCGCTTTGCTGCAGGAAGCCCTGGATATAATCGCCGATCGGTTCCGTGCTGGCGTCGAATGTGGAGTCGGTCGAACCGGCCGGCGGCGGCAGCGACAATTGCTCCAGGGAAGTCGTGGACGCGCTGCTGCTCGACATGCCGCCAACGAACCCGAGAAGCGAATTGACCAGGGCGATGAACTGCATGTTGCGGGCGATCAGCAGGCCGTATTTGGCCTCGGGACACGTCGGCGAAATGTGGAGCGCCGCGTTGAACGCGTCCGCCGCGTTGCCGCCGTCGCCAGAGCGCAGATACTCTTTCCCGATCTGCATGACCTGGTTGAGCGTCGGGTCTTCGCTTTCCCCATATTTGTAATAGCCGCAGCCCGCGAGCGAAACCGCGAACAACAGGCCGACAATCGCCGACGTCAACCGCAAACGCATGCGCTTTCTCCTCACGATGAACGTGTCAGTGTAGGGGAGCCGGACGGCGCCTGTCAAATCGCCCGCGAGCCTGCCGCCAACCGCCCCGCCGCGCGGCGTAGCGCACAAATTACGCGTTCCCGGGCCAATGCAGCCGGAACCCTTCGCCGGTGACGACGTCAGGGGGCACAACGGCGACGCGGCCGTCTTCGGGCAGCACGATCTTCATCGGCGTGGCGTCGAGGATGTCGCGCCGGATATCGATGCCGGGCATGACGCGGATCAGGGTCATGCCGCGTTCGGTGAGTTGGAAGGCGCCGACGTTGGTCACGTAGAAGACCTTCTTGCCCTTCGCCAACGCCACGCGGCCGTTGAACGTGATCTCGGCGACCTTATCCTTGAACTTGATCGTCCCGGGCTTGCGGATGCGCACCTGGCCGCCGATCACGTCGATGTCGGCGTGCGCCATCCACGAACCGACGAACACGATGTTGCGCGCGGCCGCGGCGAGATCCGGCAGGCCGCCCGGGCCGACGTAATCCAGGCAGCGCGGCCCGCGTTTGCTGACGTTGACGTTGCCGTCGGAATCGACCTCGAGCACGCCCAGCACCGTCG
>CAZHPN010000198.1:0-10554 GCA_964534375.1 uncultured bacterium
TCGGGGAGGGGCAGGAAATTTCGGCGGGCGCCGAAATTTCCGGGGAGAGGTCTGCACGACCAACAAAGAGCGCAATTCTGCGCCATTTGAAGCATCGCCGCTCTTAATCCTGAAGCCTATGCCCCCCCCGGGGGAGGCCGGCCGCAGGCCGGGTGAGGGCGCTCAGCCCAACCTTCTCCCAGAGGAGACGGATTCTGTTCGGGGCGTTTGCGTGTGCGTCGGAGAAATAGGACCGATAGGTCGAATAGGACGTATAGGTCCTATATGTCGTATACGTCCTATCGATTCTGTCGATTTTCTCGGCGATTCCGCGGGAACGACGAATCAACGGGCGAGGCCCCGCGATAGTCGGGCCGCGCGGCGCCGCTGCAGTGAATCTTTTGTCGTCTTGCGGCGGCCGCAGGCCGCGTTCGCGCACCTGGGGATTTAACGGAAAAAGCCGGGGCTCGCCCGGCTCTCTGTCTGCGCGTTGCTGATTATGGGTGTATTTTGGTCGCCTTTTGCCAAAATGTCAACACTTATTTTTCGACGTCGCGCAAGTGATTGATAATGAACGAATTTATTTTTCGTCGTAACGCGACAGAGTCGCAATAAGGCAGGGCGGCGCCCCCCACGGCGCCCCGCCCGCCGGGCCGACCTCGGGCCTGATAGCTGACCACTGACCACCGACCACTTTCGGCTGGGCCCGCTTCTTCCCGCCGCAGTTGACGCGCCAGCAGCGGCGGCGTACGGTGCCCCAAACGGGAAAATGAACGACTCGGACGTAGGGGGGATGACTATGGGCCGGATTCTTCGTTCTGCTTCGTTTGTGTGCCTGGCCGCGGCGCTCGCCGCCCTGTTCGTCGGCTGCGCCGCCGGCAAGGGAACCACCAACAACAATTACTACATCACCGACGACGACGTTTCGCCGGGCGACGACGATGACGACGACAACGACGCGTCGCCGGGCGACGACGACGACGATGCCTCGCCGGGCGACGACGACGACGACGACGATTCGGCGCCCGACGACGACGATGACGACAACGACAATGACAGCGCCGACGACGATGACGACAACGACGACAATGACGACAACGACGACAATGACGACAATGACGACAACGACGACAATGACGACAACGACGACGACAACGACGACGACGACGACAACGACGACGACAGCGCCGGCTCGTGGACGCCGATGGCGAGCGGCTCGACCTGGGATCTGCACGGCGTCTGGGGCAGTTCCGCGACGGACGTGTTCGCCGTGGGCGCCGATCTGCTGCACTACGACGGCGCCTCGTGGTCGACGCTGGCGAGCGAGCCGCCATGGGATCTCTTCGGCGTCTGGGGAACCTCCGGCTCCGACGTGTTCGCCGTCGGCTACCAGGGCCTGATCATTCACTACGACGGCGCCTCGTGGACGCCGCTGGCCAGCGGGACGACGGCGCTGCTGTACAACGTCTGGGGCACGTCGCCGGCGAACGCGATCGCCGTGGGCACGAGCTACGACGGCAGCGGCAACCCGACCGGCGGCGTGATCATGCAGTACAACGGCACGGCCTGGTCGGAAATGTCGACCGGGGCGACCGTGGACTTCGTCGGCGTGTGGGGCAGTTCCGCCGCCGACGTTTTCGCGGTCGGCGGCTCGATCATGCGCTACAACGGATCAACGTGGTCGACGATGACGAGCGAACCCACCGCCGGACTCTACAGCGTGTGGGGCAGCTCGCCGTCGAACGTGTTCGCCGTGGGCGACAGCGGCATCATCCTGAATTATCAGAGCGGCTCTTCGTGGACGCCGATGACCAGCGGCACGTTGGCGTTGCTGTACGGAGTCTGGGGAACCGGCCCGGCGGACGTGTTCGCCGTGGGCACGATCGCCGACGCGGGCGGCAATCCGATCGGCGACGTGATCCTCTTCTACAACGGCGCGACGTGGGTCCCGATGAACAGCGGCTCGACGGCGGGGCTGTACGCGGTCTGGGGCAGCGCGCCGCTGGATGTCTTCGCGGTCGGCGAGGCGGGAACGATTCTGCACTACGGCAACTGACGCACGCGGGAGGTGTAAACATGCGCCGGAATCTTGGATTGGCACTCGCGCTGATCGCGGCCGCGGCGATCGCGGCCGGGCTCGCCGGCTGCGCCGCCGGCAAGGGCACGACCAACAACAATTACTACATCACCGACGACGACGCCTCGCCGGGCGACGACGACAACGATGACGACGCCTCGCCGGCCGACGACGACAATGACGATGACGCCACGCCGGGCGACGACGACGACAACGATAATGACAACGACAATGACAACGACGATATTGACGACGACAGCGCCGATTCGTGGTCGGCGATGACCAGCGGCACGCCGTGGGATTTGCACGGCGTCTGGGGCAGCTCGGCGACGGACGTGTTCGCCGTGGGCTCCAACGTGCTGCACTACGACGGCGCCTCGTGGGCGACGACGGTCAGCCAACCGCCGGCGGAGTTGTTCGGCCTCTGGGGCAGTTCCGGCTCGGATGTCTTCGCCGTCGGCTTCAACGGCTCGATCCTGCATTACGACGGCGCGTCGTGGACGCCGATGACCAGCGGCACGACCGCGCTGCTGTACGCCGTCTGGGGCGCGTCGGGCGCGAACGTGTTCGCCGCGGGCACGCAATACGACGCCGGGGGAAATCCGCTCGCCGGCGTGATCGTGAATTACGACGGCGCGGTCTGGTCGCCGATGAAGACGGAGCCGACCGCGGAATTTGTCGGCGTTTGGGGCGACTCCGCCGCCGACGTATTCGCGGTCGGCGGCTCGATCATGCGCTACAACGGATCGACGTGGTCGACGATGACGAGCGAACCCACCGCCGGACTCTACAGCGTGTGGGGCAGTTCGGCCGCGGACGTGTTCGCGGTGGGCGCCGGCGGCTATATTCTGAATTACCGCGGCGGCTCCTCCTGGACGGCGATGACCAGCGGCACGTCGGCGTTGTTGTATGGCGTCTGGGGCGGCGGCCCGACCGATGTGTTCGCCGTCGGCACGACCTTCGGCGCGGGCGGAAGTCCGGCCGGCGACGTCATCCTGTTCTATAACGGCTCCGCTTGGTCGCCGATGACGAGCGGCTCGACGGCCGGGCTCTACGGCCTCTGGGGCAGTTCGGCCACGGATGTGTTCGCGGTCGGCGAGGCGGGAACGATTCTGCATTACGGGCCGTGAAGTTGATGAGCGTTTGCACCACCGAGCCTTAGCGCAGCCCTTCGGGCCGCAACCAAACGTTTTTTTAGCCGCAGATGTCGCAGCTGACCGCAGACTTCGCACGGGCCACGAAGATTCCGATCCGGGCGAGAGCCATTGGCGGCCCGTGCGTCTGCGTAAATCTGCGCAATCTGCGGCTGCCCGGAGAATCTTTGCGCGAAAACAAGAAATCGCCGGTTAGTAGTACAGAGAACGCCGAGAGATCATAAGAAAATTTCCTGCTCTGTACTACTATCCGCGAATTTCTTCGCTCGGCGCGAAGAATTTGGAAAGTTGAATACAACCGCAGATTACGCCGATGAACGCAGATTAGCGTGGCGGGCCGGGGCGAAATTTCGGCCGCCGAAATTTCGATTTCCCGGCCCGCAAATCTGCGCCAATCTGCGCAATCTGCGGCTAAAGAAAAATCATTTGGTTGCGGCCGAAGGCCGCGCTAAGTCCTCTGTACTGCTAACGGTTCGTTTCTTGTTCTTGCGCTACGAATTTCATTGCGCCGTTGTCGCGCCTGGGAATAATGGGACTCATGTGACCAATGGGACTCATGGGATTATCAGCGCCGTGCCCGTTCGCCAACCGGGCGCAATGAAACCACGCAGGCCCCGCGCCGGTTCATTCCGCAATCCGCAATCCGCAATCCGCAATCCGAAATTTGGTTGCGGCTCTGTCGCGCTAAGGCTCTGTGGTGAGCCTTTCATTTCCTGTCGAACAATCATCCTTCCTTCGCGCCGCGGCTGGAAACGCCGCCCACGATCTGGTAGCCTTTCCTTCCATTTTTCGACGAGGCGCGGCGTGCGGCGGATCGTATTGGCCTTGGCGGTTTGGCTGGCGCTGGCGGGCGTCGCGCGGGCCGATCCGTTCAAGCCGAACGAAGATTTCAAGACGCTGAACACGGAGCACTTCCACATCACCTATCCGGCGGACCGGCGCTTCGAGGCGCAGAAGGCCGCGGTGCTGGCCGAAGAGGTGTTCGCGCTGCTGACCAAGCGCTACAAATGGACGCCGCACACGCCGATCGAGATGCTCCTCACCGACCGCACGGACTACGCGAACGCCAACACGAGCATCGCGCCGATGCAATTGATCAATGTCTACCTGGCGCAGCCCCACACGTCGGACCGGCTCGATTACTACGACGACTGGATCCGCATGCTCATCGTCCACGAGATGACGCACGCCGTGAACCTCGACGCGGTCAGCGGCTTGCCGCAACTCTGGCGGTGGGTGTTCGGGCGCGTGCTGCCGGTCGGCGACATCCAACCCCTCGGCCTCATCGAAGGCACGGCGACGCTGCAGGAATCGATGCTGACGACCAAAGGCCGCGTGCGCGACGTCAATTCGCTGATGCTGCTGCGCATGGCGGCGTTGGAAGACCGCTGGCCGGCGATCGACCGCACCACCGTGCCGCCGGCGATTTATCCGACCTGGTACGCGCCGTTCATTTGGGGCGCGATGTTCAACAAGTACCTGTACGACCACTTCGGCATGGACGCGCTGGCCGACGCCAACCTGCTCCACGCCGGCGACGTCTGGCCGTTCCTGTTCAACCACAACGCCAACAAGGTGTACGGCTCGCACCTGACCGATCTGTACGAGGCCTGGTCGGTCGATATGAAACGCTGGGCTGCGGCCGAAGGCGAGCGGCTCGCGGCCGCCGGCCTGACGCGCGCCGTCGCCGTCACCGACAACGGCTGGGACCACATCAACCCGCGCTGGGCGGATGAAAACACCCTGGTGTATTCCGAAAGCAACCGCGATCGCGGCGCGACGCTGCGCCGCCTCGACCTGCGCGGCAAAACGCCGAGCGACTGGCAGCTCACCGAGACCTTCGACGAAGCGCGGGGGCTCGACATCGCGCCCGACGGGGCGATCCTCTACACCGACACGCTGCCGAAAGACCCCTGGCGGTTTTTTTACGACCTCTACCGCTTCGAGCCCGGCGCCGTGCTGCCCCGCCGCCTGACGACCGACCTGCGCGTGACCGATCCGGCGATCATCCCCGGCACGAACCTCGCGCTGTGCATCACGCAAACCGGCGGGCGCTCGCGGCTGTCCGAAGTGAACATCCGAACCGGCGCGGTCCGCCACCTGACGAAGCTCGATCAGTACGGCGGCTACATCCAGATGAGCGGCCTCGCGGTCCATCCCAGCGGCACGTGGGCCGCGGTCAGCATCTGGCACGACGACGGCAACCGCGACCTCTTCAAGTTCGACCTGGCGACGGGGAAGTTCACGCGGCTGACCGCCGATCCCGAGCGCGACTTCGACCCGGCGTTCGACCCGAGCGGGCGCTACCTGGTGTTTTCGTCGGCGCGCACCGGCATCTTCAACATCTATGCGCTGGACCTGGAGACGGACGAACTCTTTCGCGTCACCAACGTGCTGGGCGGCGCGTTCATGCCGGCGGTCAGCCCGTCGGGCAGGCGGCTGGCGTTCGTCGGCTATCGTTCGACCGGCTACGACATTTACCTCATGGATTTCCGGCGCGAAAACTGGGTGCAGGTTCCGCGCGAGACGATCGACAACCCCGGCATCGTCATCGGCCCGATCTCGCGGTCGATCGACGATCGCGCGCGCCTGATCGACCCGCCGACCGACGATTACGATTCGGCGCAAAACGCCTGGCCGCATTACTGGTTCCCGGATTGGTCGCCCACGTTCATCATCGGCGGCAGCGACATCCTGCTCGGCGCGGAAACCGCCGGCTTCGACGTCGCCCAGCGCCACGCGTGGGATACGCATTTCTTATGGGCCTTCAAACGGCGGTTCCCTTACGCCGACGCCGAATACACGTACGAGCGCTATAACCCGTCGGTCAACATCGCCGTCGCCCACGTCGCGGAAAATCACGGGCCGGTGCTGACCAAGCCGAACGGGCAACCGTTCGATTACTGGGAACGGCGGCTCGGCGCCGATCTGACCGCCGACTACGCGATCCTCTGGCGCCACGAAGTGTACGCCGGCTACACCGGGGAGTGGCGGTCGGATCTCGATCGCCTGCCGGCGGGGACGCGTCCGCCGCCGCTGGTCGGTTATTGGTCGGGCGCGCGGATCGGCTGGCGCTACGCCGCGAACGACGTGCTCGATCGCCGCGTGGTCTTTCCGGCGTCGCTCGGCGCGACCTTCTACGATCCCGCGTTCGGCAGCGTCGTGCGGCAGCAGCTCGTCGGCGGGACCGCCGAGGCGTACGTGCCCCTGCCCGTCTACCGCGGCAGCTTCATCGCCAGCGCCGCCGGCGGCGTGAGTTTCGGCCGGCAGTTGCCGCAGCGGACGTTCTTTCTGGGCGGCACGACGCAGGCGGATCCCGTCCTGCTGAATTTCGCCAACGACCAATTCGCGATGCCGGGCTACAACTCGGGCATCGCCTACGGCGACGCCGCAGCGACGGGCACGGTCGCGTTCAATTTCCCGATCGTGGAAATCGAACGCGGCCTCTGGACGTGGCCGATCTACTTCCGCGACTTTTACGGCCAGGCGTTCGCCGACGGCGGTTTCGCGATCGACCGCGGCCAGAAGCTGACGCGCGACGACCTCTTTCCCGACGCCGGTTTGACGATTACCATGGCCTTCGTGCTGGGCTATAGTCTCGAATCCACGATCTCCGGAACCTTCGCGTACGGCTTGCGCGATCTGGACAATATGGGAGGCCCCCATTGGCTCGTAAATCTAGGCGGACTGCTCCCGTAGGCCCCGGGCCCGCGCGGCCCGCAACGCCGGCTGCGCCGGCCGCGCCGGCCGCGCCGGCCGCCGGCGGCGGGCAAAAGAAAACGCCCTACGTGCGGCCCTCGCGACCGCCGCGCAATCGGCGCCTGTGGTTCTGGCTGCAAATCGCCGGCGTCGCCGCGGCGTGCGTGGCGCTGTTCGTCGTGGTCGTGCTGCCGCTCGTCACCCCGATGATCTTCGATGGGGCCGGCGACCCGCACCTGCCGCCGCTGCTCGACGCCGCCGCCGCCGCCGCGCTGATCCAGTCGGCGCGCGCCCAGTTGCGCGGCGAATCGCCGCCCGCCGCGGCGGCCGGCGGCTCCGCCGCCGTCATCGGCGCGGTCGTGGCGATCTACAACGAAGACGGCCCGCGCGCCGCCGCCGGCTGTTTCGGGACCGACGCCCGCCAGGCCGTCGCCTGCGCCGCCGGCAAGCTGCGTCCGGGCGCGGCCAATTTCGGCGAGGCGCCGACCGACCTGGTCTCGCTTCACCTGCTGCGCGAATTGCGTCCGGCGACGCCGCTGTGGTTGCGCGACCGCGGGTGGGGCCACAGCCGCGGGCTGTACTCGACGTTGCTCGCCGGCGACGAGGGCGCGCGGCTGCTGACCGACGTGCAAATGCACGTGGGCAGCTACAACGTCTCGCGCGCGCTGGAGGCGCTGGAGCACGAGCGCGGCGTGAAGATGTCCGGCGAGGCCCCAAAGGAGGGGCGGTTCCTGATCCCGACCGAGTCGTGGACGGAATACGAGGGCAAGCCCGTGGCGCTCTACCGCGCCTCGACGATCCTGCCGCCGCCCGACGGCAAGCAGATTGTCGAATATTGCAAACTCGCCGGCGACTACCTGGCGAAGATTCAGCAGGACGACAACAAGTGGCTCTACGAGGGCGACGTCGGCCGCGATCGCTACGGCAAGACCTACAACACGCTGCGCCACGCCGGCACGGTGTACGCGCTTTATCAATTGTACGAGGTCACCGGCGTCGCCCGTTACAAGGATACGGCCGACCGCGGCTGGGCCTGGCTGCTCGAACAGATCGAACGCGAGAACGACGAGGCCGGCGCGCCCTGCGCGTTCGTCGTCGAGCGGCACACCGCCGAATCCGGCGGCAAGCGCCGCACGACCTATACGGTCAAGCTCGGCGGCACGGGCCTGACGCTGCTGGCGCTCGCGGAGCGGCTGAAGGTCGCGCCGAACGACGCGGACCTCGCGCTCGGCAAGGCGCTGGCCAACCATATCCTGCGCAGCCAGAATCCGGACGGCTCGTTCCAGGACTACTGGGCGTACAAGACCGCCCACGCCAAGGAGCGGCGGTCGGAATATTACCCCGGCGAGGCGATGCTCGGCCTGATCCGTTTCTACGGCATCGATCCCGACCCGCGGTATCTCGCGGCGATGGAGCGCGGCGCGCACTACGCGATCCACGACCACTACACGATTCTGGGCGAGCAGTTTTACGTTCCCCTTGACGCCTGGTTTTCCGTGGCGCTGGGCGAGCTGCACAAGGTGCAGCCGAAAAAGGAATACGCCGATTATTGCCTGATGCTCACGGACATGGAGCTCAACGACCAGATGGCCGCCAAGTGGCAGATCTTTTATCCGGATTACGACGGCGGCTATTGGCCCTACCCGCCCGGCGGGACGCCCGCGGGCTCGCGCGCCGAGGGCATCACGGCGTGCTGCGAGGCCGCGCAGCGGGCCGGCTACGACGTCCGCGAGTTGAAAGAGCGCATCCGCAAGTCGGCGCGCTTCCAGCTCGAACGGATGGTGCGGCCCGAATTCGCGCACCTTTATCCCAATTCGCGGCGGGCGCTCGGCGCCATCCGCAGCACGCCGGTCGGGAACGTCGTGCGCATCGACGCCAACCAGCACAACATTTCGAGTCTGCTCGTCGCGGCGCGGATTCTGGGCGATTGACAGCACAGCGCGGCGGCGCAACGGCGCCCGTTACGAGTTACGCGTACGAGTTACGAATTACGAATTACGAGTTACGAGTTACGGACCAGCAGAGCCTCTTGCACAAACACGCGTCGGATTTCGGCTGTTTGATTTTCTCGGCGTTCGCGGGGGCGGGCTCTCCGCGTGAACGACTTGTGACGGGGTGGGATCGCCGCCGCAATGGGTGCGGCCACTCGTCACTCGTCACTCGTAACTCGTAATTCGTAACTCGTAACTCGCCCCTCCGCCGCCTTAGCGGCCTTTTGCCATTTCGCCGCGCAAGGTCATGCAGGTGCTCGTCGCGCGCGCGACGAGCGAGCCGCCGGCGTCGTGCACGTCGCATTCGACCAGGCCGATCGTCTTGCCGCCTTTGACGACCCTGGCGGACGCGATCAGCGGGCCCGCCCAAATCGGCTTGAGGTAATTGATTTTCAATTCGAGCGTCGCGAACGACTCGCCCACTTCCAGCGTGCTCACGTACGCCGCGCCCATCGCCAAATCGGCCAGATCGCAAAAAATGCCGCCGTGCAGCATGCCGAGCGGGTTCGCCATCGTCGGCTGCGCTTCCATCTCGAAAACCGTGCGGCCGACGTCGATCTCGCGCGCGACGATGCCGAGCAGTTTCGCGATCGGCGGCCTGGTTTCGTCGGTCCACGGCTGGCTGCGCATCAGATCGAACATTTTCATGGTTCCTCCGAGCGAAAACGGTTCGCGAGCGTTTCCTATTTGTCTAACCGCAATATGAGCATTAATTTGTGCTTGTCATTCGAACCCGAAACGGAGCACACGCCGATGAACGACTCGCCGACGCTGCATGGCAAAACCCTTTTCATCACCGGCGCCTCGCGCGGCATCGGCAAGGCGATCGCGTTGCGCGCCGCCCGCGACGGCGCGAACATCGCCATCGCCGCGAAAACCGCCGAACCGCATGCGAAGCTGCCGGGCACGATCTACACGGCGGCGGAAGAAATCGAGGCGGCGGGCGGCCGGGCGCTGCCGTTGCGCGTCGACATTCGCGACGAGGACGCCGTGCGCGCCGCCGTCGCGCAGACGGTCGAGCGCTTCGGCGGCATCGACATCCTGGTGAACAACGCCTCGGCGATCAGCCTGACCGGCACGCTGGCGACGCCGATGAAGCGCTTCGATCTGCTGTTCGCCGTCAACGTGCGCGGCACGTACCTGTGTTCGCAGGCGTGCATCCCGCACCTGCAGAAGGCGGCGAACCCGCACATCCTGACGCTCTCCCCGCCGCTGAACATGAAGCCGCGCTGGTTCAAGGACCACGTCGCCTACACCATGTCGAAATACGGCATGAGCATGACGGTGCTCGGCCTGAGCGAGGAATTTCGCGGCGACGGCATTGCGGTCAACGCCTTGTGGCCGCGCTCGCTCATCGACACCGCCGCGATGACGATTTTCTTCGGCGACGCCAAGTGCGAGGTCTGTCACAAGGCCGAAATGGTCGGCGACGCCGCGCACCTCGTGCTGAATCGGCCGAGCCGCGCCTGCACCGGCAACTTTTTCCTGGTCGAAGACGTGCTGGCGGCGGCCGGCGTCCGCGATCTCGGCGGCTACGCGGTCGACCCGGCCAACGCCCACGCCGTGACGGATCTGTTCGTCGACGACTGACCGGCCGTGGGAGCGCCTTTCCAGGCGCGATTCGAAAGATCGCACCCGGAAGAGCCTGCCCCCG
>CAZHPN010000199.1:0-10526 GCA_964534375.1 uncultured bacterium
GCCGACCGCGGAAAGGGGGCGATCAAGAAGAAAAATTAGATGCGTTTACCCTGGAAGGCTCAAAGGCTGGGAGTCTGAGAGGCCGGGAGGCGGCAAGGCGTGCGGTCCAGCGGACACTGGACGCTGGCGGGCGCGTCGGTCGCCGCCGCGTCTGGCAATAGCCTGCCAAGGAGGATTTGGACCTCCGCGGGTCGGGCGCCGGCGCCCGCCTTTACCGCGCAACACGGGAATCGGCGCCCGCCTTGCACCTGGTGCAGGACGTCGTTGTCCATTCTCTTCGGGATCGACTATCTTATTGCGGCGTGTTCCAAGCAACACGCGCGATCCGGATGCCACACGGTCCGTAACACTGCGAAATAAAACGATTTTTATCTGAAAATTCGCCTGCGTGCACGTGGCTTTGGGCGCCTCCCGAACCGGATTGCAAGCCGAAAAAGCGCGGCAACTTGCCCCGGAAATCGGCGCCGGAACATGGCGCCTGGAATGCAGGTTTGCCGCTTGAGCGAGGGCTGCGCGCGCGCCACTGTAATCCGATTTCCGCTCCTACTGGCGGCGGGCGTGGTGTCGGACGACCGAAAAAAGGAACCGAATCCCGATGGGCGCCCTATCCAGCCTTTTTCGGACAGCCACAAAGTCGAAGTTCGGAAAACCTTACACTCCCGGTTTGGCGCTCGTCATCGGCATCGGACTTTCGCTCGTGTTTTTCCAAGTGCTCCGCAGCGTCGAAAAGGCCCTTGTCGAGTCGGCGTTTTCGGGTTGGGCGGACATCCAGAAAGCGGCCCTCCAGGGGAGCATCGATCGCAATCTCGAGGTGCTCGATTCCCTCGGGGCGCTTTTCGAGTCGTCGAGTTCCGTAACCCGCGACGATTTTCGGACCTTTGTGGCCTCGCCGCTGGCGCGCCACCAGGAAATCCAAGCGTTGGAGTGGATTCCCGACGTGCGGCGCGAAAATCGGGACGAATTCGAAAAATTGGCGCGCCACGACGGCCTCGCCGACTTTCAGTTCACCGAGAAAACAACGGACGGCGTCATGGTCCGGGCCGCGCCGCGCGCCGAGTACTTTCCCGTCTATTACGTCGAGCCGCTGGCCGGAAACGTCGCCGCGGTCGGTTTCGATTTGTCGTCCAACCCCGCGCGCTTCGCGGCGCTGAACGTCGCGCGAGACAGCGGGGCCACGATCGCGACCGCCCGCATTACCCTGGTGCAGGAAACCGGGAAACAATTCGGGTTGCTGATTTATCGACCGGTCTACCGAAAGAAGTCGGCCAACGAATCGCAGCAAGATCGCCGCGACAACCTGCTCGGCTTCGCGTTGGGCGTGTTTCGCGCCGGCGACCTCGCCGAGAAATCCATGAAGCCCTTCGAATCCTCCGGCATCGATATTCGGATATCCGACGCGAACGCGCCGGCGGACGAGCAATTCATTTACCAGAGCAGTTCCGCCAGCCGTGCGCCGCGGCGGGCCGCCGGCAATTGGGACGCCCAACCGAATCGGCGCAAGCTGGTGCGAGCCGATGAACTGATCCTGCCGGGTCGGCGTTGGAAGCTCGAGTTCGCGGCCGGCGACGTGTTTATCGCGGCGCATTCGACGAACCGCGCGTGGATTGTGCTGGTCGCCGGGATTTCCCTGACGTTGCTGGCGGCGTTTTATCTGTCCGCCCGGAATTCGCATCTGGCCGGCATCGCGGAGCAGGCGTTCGAACTCGCGGAAAAGAACGAAGCCCTCACCGCGGAAATTCGCCAGCGCGAACACGCCGAGCAGGCCCTGCGGGACAGCGAAGAGCGCTTTCGGCTCGCCGCCCAACTGGCCACGGATGTCATCTACGAGCGCGACATGCGCACCGGCGTCGCCGAGTTCTATGGCGACATCGACGCGATCCAGGGCTTCCCGCCGGGCGGCTATCCGCGCGATCAGCTCGGCTTCTTCGACCTGCTGCATCCCGACGACGCCACGCCGTTCATCGCCGCGGTCGAGGAAATGATGGCGCACCGGAAAGCCTTTTGCGCGGAGATCCGCATCCGGCGGGCGGACGGCGGTTACAACACATGGACCGACCACAGCCGCCTGATCTTCGACGAACACGATTTGCCGCGGAAGTGGATCGGCGTCGCCACCAATATCACCGAACGCAAGCGCGCGGAAGCGGCGTTGCGCGAGAGCGAGAAACGTTTCCGCTTGCTGGTGCAGAACTCCAACGACATCATCCAAATTATCGACGAAAACGGCGCTATGACCTATATCAGCGATTCGATCGCGGGAATTCTGGGCTACGCGCCGGAGGAACTGCGCGGCGAAATCGGTTTCCTGGGCGTCCACCCGGACGATCTGCCGCGTGTGACGGAGACTTTTGCCGCCGGCCTCGCCGAGCCGGGCGCCGTGCGCCGGGTCGAATACCGCTATCGCCACAAGAACGGCAGTTGGATCGACCTGGAAACGGTCGGCTGCAACCTGCTGCGCGATCCCGCGGTGAACGGCATTGTCCTGAACATTCGCGACAACACCGAACGCAAGCGGGCGGAAGAAGCGCTGCGCAAAACCGAGGAGACGTACCGCCTGCATTTCGCCAACGTCAGCGACTTCATCTTCTCTCTCGACAGAAACGGCGTCTTCCTCAGCCTCTCGCCGTCCATCGAAAAAATGTTGGGGTACAAACCTGAGGAATTGATCGGCAAGCCGTTTGCCGAGTTGAACCTCGTCGCGCCGGAAGACCTCGAGCGCGCCGTCGCCAACGCCAACAAAGTGATCGCGGGCGAAACGATCGACGCGGCCGAATACATATTCGTGGCCAAAGACGGCTCGCGACGCTTCGGCGAGGTGACCAGCTCCCCGATCGCCGTCGACGGGAAAATCGTGGCGGCCGTCGCCGTGGCCCGCGACATCACCGAACGCAAGGCGCACGAAGAGAAAAAAACGAAGCTCGAGACGCAACTTTTCCAGGCGCAGAAGATGGAAACCGTGGGCCGCCTGGCCGGCGGGGTGGCGCACGATTTCAACAACATGCTCCAGATCATCAACAGCTACTCCGAGATCTGTCTGGAGCGGCTCGGGGCCGAGGATGCGTCGCGGCGACCCATGCAGGAAATCTACGACGCCGGCCAGCGGGCCGCGGGCCTGACCCGCCAATTGCTGGCCTTCAGCCGCAAGCAGGTGCTGCAACCGGTTGTGCTGGATATCAATAAGACGATCGCCGAAATGGAAAAAATGCTGCGCCGGCTGATCGGCGAGGATATCCATATTTCGACGGTGCATGCCCCGGACCTCGGCAAGGTCCGCGCGGACCCGGGGCAAATCGAGCAGGTCCTGATGAACCTGGCGATCAATGCCCGCGACGCGATGCCCGACGGCGGCAAGCTGACGATCGAGACCGCCAACGTCGAACTCGACGAACGATATGCCGCGCGCCACGTCGGGGTCGCGCCCGGGCCGTACGTGATGCTCGCGGTGAGCGACACCGGCTGCGGCATGGACGAGGCCACCAAGGCGTCGGTGTTCGAGCCGTTTTTCACCACGAAGGAAAAAGGCAAAGGCACCGGGCTCGGGCTCTCGACGGTGTACGGCATCGTCAAGCAAAGCGGCGGCAACATCTGGGTCTATAGCGAGCCGGGCCAGGGCGCGACCTTCAAGATTTATTTGCCCCGCGAGGCGTCGGATTCGTCGACCCCGCCGGCCAAGAAATCGGCGGCCAAAGGCGTGCCCGGAACGGAGACGATTCTGGTCGTCGAAGACGAAGAAAGCGTCCGCCGCTTGGTGGCGGAGGTCCTGACCTCGGTCGGCTACACGGTCTTCGTCTGCGCGGGCGGCCGCGAGGCGATCGCGCGGTGCGACGAGCGCCAAGGGCCGATCGATCTGCTGCTCACCGACGTCGTGATGCCGCAGATGAGCGGCCGGCAACTCGCCGAACTGCTGGCCCCGATTCGGCCGGAAACAAAGGTGCTCTATATGTCCGGGTACACCGACAACGCTATCGTGCATCACGGGGTTCTGGACCACGGAACGAATTTCATATCCAAACCGTTCACCGTCGCCGCGCTGACCCACAAGGTTCGCGAGGTTCTGGACGCGAGGTAAAAATGGCAATCGTCTTTGCGAAGGAGCGGCTGAACAACGCTCGGGACCATCGCGCCGGCCGGCCGGCCGCCCGCTGGACAGCGCGCGTTCGCAAGATCGTGGCGGCGGTGAGAGGTCTCGCAATCCCGAGCGCCGCCGCCTCGCCGCTTCGGTCCACCGCGTTCGTCGCTTTCGACACGAACATGTGGGACAATTGAGGGCGTTTGTTCTGCACGCGGATTGCCTCGATACAACGGCTGACGAGCGCTGGACACTGATCACTGATCACTGATCACTGATCACTGGCCGCTGGTCACTGACCACTACTCCCGCGAACGCGTCTTTTTATCGAATTAACATATTTTTTATATCTCACGGTTCACTCTTAACGACATCTTGATTGGTCCGCGCGTATTTTACAGGCAGCTTTTTTCGTGAGGACGCAAAGCGACGCCGTCAAAAGCGGCAAGGATGCGGGCGGCCGGCAAACGGCCGCCGGAAAGGGAACGGCGATGAACCTCTATTTTTGGTTGCCGGCGATGTTTTTCCTGGGCCTGGGGTTGATGGGGCTCTGCAAATTGTTTCTCAATTTCTGCGAGAAAATTTAAGGAGGCGGCGATGATTTACGTCTCGATCGGCGCTGCGGCGTTTTTGTTCGGCTATCTCGTGGTGGCGCTTGTGCGTCCGGAATGGTTCTAAACCAATCCCGAAAAGCGGAGAAGAAACAATGTTTCTGCAAACTTGGTTATTGCCGTTCTTATTGCTGGCGACCGCGACGGTCTTCGCCTTTCCGCTGAGCCGCTACATGGCGTGGGTGCTGGACGGCCTGCATCAACCGCCGTCATTTCTCGGCTGGATCGAACGGCGTCTCGACAGCGGCCCGCAGAATTGGAAGCAATACACGGCTTCGCTGTTGACGTTCAACACGCTGCTGTTCGTCTTCGGCTTCCTGGTGCTGGCGTTGGCGCCGTGGACGCCGTGGAACCCGACGGGCAAGACGATGCTGGCGCCCAGCACGATCTTCAACAGCGTCGTCTCGTTCATGACCAACACCGACCTGCAACATTACGCCGGCGAGCAGCACCTGTCGAACTTCAGCCAGGTGTTTTTCGGCATCGCGAATCTGTTTCTGTCCGCCGCGATCGGGCTCTGCGCGCTGACGGCGATCATTCGCGCGTTGCGCGGCGATTCGGCGCTCGGCAACTTCTTCGTCGACATGTGGCGGACGGTCATCTACATGTTCGTGCCGGCCGCGTTGTTTTTCGGCTTGCTCTTCATTTCCCAGGGCAGCCCGATGACGCTCGACACGACGCACCCGGTCGCGACGCTCGAGCCGGGCGCGATGGGCGCGGCCGACAACGGCGCCGCGAAACTGCAAACGATCGTCGTCGGGCCGGTGGCGGCGTTCGAGTCGATCAAGATGCTCGGCACCAACGGCGGCGGCTTCTACGGCATGAACTCCGCGCACCCGTTTGAGAACCCGACGGGCTTCTCCAATTTCTTCAACACGCTGGCGATGATGATCTTCCCGTTCGCGCTGGTGTTGATGTACGGCCGCATGCTCAAGCGCAAAAGGCATGCGTTGGTCATCTTTGCGGTGATGCTGACGATGATGGCCGGCACCATCGTCTGGTCGGTGGCCTTCGACACGTTGCGGCCGAATCCGGGGCTGACCGGCCAGGCGCGCGCACAAACGTATGACGTTCCCAGTGCGACCGCGCCCGACGGCGCGCAGCCCGTGCAAGCTCCGACCCTCGCGAGCCTGCCCGTCGACCAACACGCCGGCAATCTCGAGGGCAAGGAACTGCGGTTCGGCGTGTCGGCCGGCGCGACCTTCGCCGCGCTGACGACCGACGTGACCTGCGGCGCGGTCAACGCGGAATCCGACAGCCTCAATCCGCTCGCGGCGCTCTCGCCGATGGTCGGCATGTGGCTGAACTGCGTTTTCGGCGGCAAGGGCGTGGGCATGATCAACATGCTGGTCTACATCGTCATCGGCATTTTCGTGGCCGGGATGATGGTCGGCCGCACGCCGGAATACCTCGGCCGCAAGATCGGCGGGCGCGAGGTGAAGCTGGCGATCATCGCGCTGCTGATTCATCCCTTGATGATTTTGGGGCCGACCGGCCTGTTCGCGGCGACCAAGTGGGGGCTCGACGCCGTGAGCAATCCGGGCGCGCACGGCTTCTCGCAAATGCTCTATCAGTTTTCGTCCGCGTCGGCGAACAACGGCTCGGCGTTCGACGGCCTGGGCGTGACCTACGGCTTCTTCAACGCGACGAGCCCGGCGCCCACGGCGATCGCGTGGGATATCGCCGCGGGAATTGTGATGTTGATCGCCCGTTTCCTGCCGATCATCGCGCCGATCGCGATGGCGGCGTCGCTCGGCGCGAAAAAACCGAGCCCGTTCGGTCTGGGCACCTTGCGCGACGACACGGCCACCTTCGGCTTTCTGTTGCTGGCGGTTGTCTTGATTGTCGGCGCGCTGTTGTTTCTGCCGGCCGCGGCGCTCGGCCCCGTGGCCGAACATTTCGGCCCGATGCCGTTTGGAGGTTGAGCCATGAACTCGATTCCCCTGTTCGACGAAGACGACCAGACGCAGCCTTCGCCCGCGGCGTTGCCGCGACCGGCGCGGCGCGTCAAGCCGCGGCATCTGTTGGAAAAAGAAGCAGCGACGTACGCCTTGAAGCGGGCCTTCGCCATGCTGCGGCCCGACGTCCAGTGGCGCAACCCGGTGATGTTCGTGGTCGAGATCGGCGCGATTCTGACCCTGCTGTTCATCGGCGAGGCCGCCTGGGGCAAAGCGGCCAGCCAGGTGTCGATCCGCTATTTCATCGCGCTCGATTTCTGGTTGTTCTTGACCGTTGTCTTCGCCAATTTCGCCACGGCGCTCGCCGAGGCGCGCGGCAAGGCGCAGGCCGAATCGCTCCGGCGGGCGCGCCACGACACCGTCGCCCACCGGCTGATCCGGGCGGGCCAGATCGAGGATGTTTCGTCGACCGATCTCAAACCGGGCGACACCGTCGTCGTCGCGGCGGGGCAGACGATTCCGGGCGACGGCGAGGTCGTCGAGGGCATCGCCGCGATCGACGAATCGGCCATCACGGGCGAATCGGCGCCGGTCATTCGCGCGGCCAACAGCGACCGCTCGGGCGTGACCGGCGGCACGGTCGTGCTGTCGGACCGCATCGTCGTGCGGATTGTCAGCGGCGCGGGCGATTCGTTCCTCGATCGGATGATCGCCCTGGTCGAAGGCGCGATCCGCCAGCGCACGCCGAACGAAATCGCGCTGACCTTGCTGCTCACCGCGTTCACCCTGATCTTCCTGATTGTCGTCATTCCGCTGTGGCCGATGGCCTGGAACGCGGAACACTATATGACCGGCTTCCTCGGCCTGCCCAAACAGCTCCATAGCCTCGGCACCGACGTGCCGACCTTGATCGCGCTGCTGGTCTGTCTGATTCCCACGACAATCGGCGCCCTCCTCGCGGCGATCGGCATCGCGGGCATGGACCGCGCGCTGCAGGCGAATATCATCGCGAAGAGCGGCAAGGCGGTCGAACTCGCCGGCGACATCGATGTCGTGCTGCTCGACAAAACCGGCACGATCACCATCGGCAACCGCAACGCGACGACGTTCTTGCCCCTCGGCAAGTACGCGCCGCTGGAAGTCGGCCGGTTGGCCGCGTTGGCGTCGGCGGCCGACGAAACGCCCGAGGGCAAGAGCATCGTCAAGTTGTTCGAGGCGCAGTCGAAGGCGCGGCTGCTGGCCCCGGCCGACGTGACGTTTGTGCCGTTCACCGCGCAGACGCGCATGAGCGGCGTCGATTATCCCGACGGGCGGCAAATCAGAAAAGGCGCGCCGGATGCGATCGTCAAGTTCGTCGCCGGCCTGCACGGCCCGGCGACGCCGGATCTCGACACGCTGGTCGCGAGCGTCGCGATGAACGGGGCCACGCCGCTGGTGGTGGCCGACGGCCCGCACATCGCCGGCGTGGTCATGCTCGAGGACATCTTGAAGCCCAACATGCGCGAGCGTTTCGAAGGGCTGCGCAAGATGGGGCTGCGGACGGTGATGATCACCGGCGACAACCCTTTGACGGCAGCGGCCATCGCGCGGCAGGCCGGCGTCGACGATTTTCTCGCCGAGGCGACGCCGGAACGGAAGCTGGAGTACATCCGGCAGGAGCAGGCGGCGGGGAAGCTGGTCGCGATGATGGGCGACGGCACGAACGACGCCCCGGCGCTGGCCCAGGCGGACGTGGCGCTGGCGATGAACGCCGGCACGCAGGCGGCCAAGGAAGCGGCCAACATGGTCGACCTCGACAGCGACCCGACGAAGTTGATCGAGGTCGTCGAAATCGGCAAGCAGCTTCTGGTCACGCGCGGCTCGCTGACCACGTTCTCGATCGCCAACGACGTGGCGAAGTATTTCGCGATCATCCCCGCGCTGTTCGCGGGCACGCTGCCGTGGCTGAAGGCGATCGACATCATGCACCTGCACTCGCCGACCTCGGCCATCTTGTCGGCGGTCATTTTCAATGCGCTGATCATTCCGCTGCTGATTCCGGTGGCGCTCAAAGGGGTCCGCTTTCGCCCCGTCGGCGCCGACGCTTTGCTCCGCCGAAACTTGTTGATCTGGGGCCTGGGCGGCGTCGTGGTCCCGTTCATCGGCATCAAGCTGATCGACCTCGCGATGGTCGGTCTGCGCTTGGTCGCGTAAGGGCAGGGGGAACTGAACATGAAGATTCTGACGAAATCCGTTCTGCTCCTGGCGGCGCTCGTGTTCGTCGTCTGCGGACTGTACCCCTTGACCCTGTGGGCGATCGGGCAGGCCGCGTTTCCGTTTCAGGCCAACGGCAGCATGATCGACGGCCCCGACGGCAAACCCGTCGGCTCGCGTCTAATCGCGCAGCCGTTCACCAAAGACGAATATTTTTGGCCGCGCCCGTCGGCGGCGTCCTACGACGCCTCGGCCTCGGCCTCGTCGGCCTACGCCGCGTCCAATTATCAGTTGCGCGATCGCGTCGCGCGCGCGCTCGGGCCGATCGTCACGTATCGCCAGGGCGAACACGCCCGCAAGCCGGTCGCGCCGGATGTCGAAGCCTGGTTCCAACTCGACAAATTTCAGGGGCAACCGCATCTCGTCGCGCAGTGGGCCGACGCGCACAACGGCCTGGCGCAGGCCTGGGTGAAAACGGACGCGCTGCACAAGTCGTTCGTCGAGAATTGGGCCAAAACGCACGCCGACGCGATCGCCAAATTCGGCGCCGCCAATCCGCTGCCGCCCAAGCCGGCCCCGGAAGACCTGGCCGTGCCGTTTTTCGAAAGTTTTTCCGCCGAGCATCCGGGGATGTTTCCGGTGGTCGCGACCCACCCCGGCGCCAATGGCGCAACGGAGAGCGTGATCGAGCCGGCCAATTCCGGCGCCGACATTCAGTCGGATTTCTTCGATATGTGGCGGCAAGATCACGCGGACGCCGAGTTGCAAAACGTTCCAGCCGACCTGGTGACGGCGTCGGCCTCGGGACTCGATCCGCACATCACGCTCGCCAACGCGGAATTCCAGTTGGACCGCGTCGCCGGCAAATGGGCCGCCGACCTGAAGCGCGAGCCCGGAGCCGTGCGCGCCGAGATCGAGAAGCTGCTGCACGACAACGTCTCGGCCCCGTGGTACGGCCTCGCCGGCGAGAAAATCGTCAACGTCCTCGAAATCAATCTGGCTCTGCGCCAACGGTACGGCGCGCCGCAATAGCGAGGTGAACCAAATTACCTCGCCGCGTGCACCGCAGAGACACCGAGATCACCGCGCGTTGAATTAATGTCAGATCTGCGTTCTCTCTATTCCGCGCCTTTGGTTGCGGCCAACGGCCGCGCTGAGCCACGGTGGTTCAAAGCAAATTCGCGACGTACGAAAAAAGCAAATGTTCCCGCCGACCTGGGCAATAGGCAACCTTGACGGGCCGCAACGGCCGCCTTATTAGTAATGAGTACCATTCGCCGTGGCGCTCGGCTGCGAGTCCATGGATCGAATAAATGTTCTGGACCATTCATCGCCGTTTCGGAACTTTCCCCTGGGGTCGGAACAGGCGCGCGCCATGGAGGCACTGCCATGAGACTCCGCAATTTGCTGTTTTTCTTCTCATTGACGTCGATGCTGCTGCTTTACGGAACGGCCTGCGGCCCGATCGTCGTCGGCGGCGACGACGACAGCGGCGGCAATCCGCCCGATGACGACACGGTCGCGGCGGACGACGACAACGACGACGACACGGCGGCTGACGACGACAACGATACCGCTGCCGGCGACGATGACGACAACGACGATAACGACGACAACGACAACGACGACAACAACGACAACGACGACAACGACGACAACGACGACAACGACGACGACAACGACAACAACGACAATGACGACGACAACGACGACGACAACGACGACAACGACGACAATGACGACAATGACGACAAC
>CAZHPN010000200.1:0-10507 GCA_964534375.1 uncultured bacterium
GTCCGAGCGGCCCGGCTGGCTCTACCGGCGCGGCGGGTCCCAGCGGTCCGAGCGGCCCGGCTGGCTCTACCGGCGCGGCGGGTCCCAGCGGTCCGAGCGGCCCGGCTGGCTCTACCGGCGCGGCGGGTCCCAGCGGTCCGAGCGGTCCGGCGGGCTCCACCGGCGCAGCGGGACCCAGCGGTCCGGCAGGCGCTTCCGGCCCGGCGGGACCCAGTGGTCCGACAGGAACTGCCGGCGCAATGGGGCCGAGCGGTCCCGCCGGCGCAACTGGCGCGGCCGGTCCGAGTGGGCCGACGGGCGCGACGGGTCCGTCCGGTCCGCAGGGTTCGCAAGGCGTAATGGGGCCGAGCGGTCCGACGGGCGCGACCGGCGCCACGGGACCTTCTGGTCCCACCGGTCCTTCCGGTCCGACGCTGTGGACCCAATCCGGTTCCAACATCTATTACAACGGCGGTTACGTCGGCGTGAATATCTCGGTTCCGGCGGCGACCATCGACGTGGCGGGCGGCGTGCGAATTGGCGCCACTGCCGGAAAAGCGTGTCCGTCGGTTCCCGACAACACCGGCGAAATTCAGTTCGTTCCGGCCATCGGATACCAATTCTGCGACGGCACGGAGTGGCAAACGATCGCCACGCAAGAGACGATGCGGGATCCGAAGCATCCGCCCTCCGTTGGCGAGTTGCCGGATACGCTTTGGTCGACCGTTCGGCTCGGTTTGGCAACCATGCTGGGCGGCGCCGCGGGCAACTCGCCCGTGATCGCGCGGGCGATGGCCAACGGCCAGGCCGCTGCGGTCGATCCGAAGGCCGGCGAGTGCCCGGCTGAGGAATCGAGCATCAGCTATCCCGCCGGCAACGTCCAGATCGGCAACCAGGACGCGTTGCACGACCTGACGGTTTATGGCGCAATCGAGTGCTCGGAAGACCTCTGGGTGCGGGCGAACGCGATCGTGCTCGGTTCGGTCGGCGTGGGCACGGAAGAGCCGATGTGCATGCTCGACGTGCGCGGCAACACGCACCTCGGCGGCAGCCTCGACGTGGACGGCCACGCGACGCTGGCCGACGGTTTGACCGTGACGCAGACGAACAACGACGAATTCGCCCTGCGGATCGAAGGCGCGGCGTTCACGACGACGGGCTTGTTCCGGTCGTCCGACGCGCGGTTGAAGACGAACGTCTGGGCCCTGAAAGACCCGTTGTACACGCTGCTGCTGTTGCAGGGCGTGTCGTTCGAATGGATCGATCCGGCGGGCCGCTACGGGCGTCACTTCGGCATGATCGCGCAAGACGTGGAGCAGGTGTTCCCGAACTGGGTGACGACCGGCCCCGACGGCTACAAAAGCGTGTCGTACGAAGGCTTCGAGGCATTGGCCGTCGAGTCGCTGCGGCAACTCAAAAACGAGAACGACGAACTGCGGGCGCAGAACGAAGAGCTGCGGCTTCGCCTGGAACGTGTGGAAAAAGCGGTGGAGCGACTGACGCCGAATGCGCCGCCGGAATAACGTCCGGCCACGAAGATCCGAAACCGGCGGCGCCGGTTCGGGCGCGAAATTTCGCTGGGAATCGACGACTCCGGCCGGGGCTGCGATGCTCCGGCCGGAATCTTTCGCCAGACGGACCGCCCGCGCCGCGGATCGCCGTTGCGTGTTCACGGCGCTTCAAGGTATAAGCGGAAAACACGATTTGCCCGCGCTGCCGAAATGACAGGTTTTTGAAAATGAAACGAAGTTATCTTTTTTTGCTCGCCCTTTCGCTCTTTTTCCTGATTCAGCTTCTTCCCGAAGCGACGCTGCGGTTTTACGACGTAAATGACGGCAACCTGCATCAGGTCATGGCGCAGCAGATGGCCGATCGGGCGGCCGCGTTCAAAAACCCGCTCGACTTTTTCTCGACGACCTGGGCCTGCGGCTTCCCGCTGTTCGGTCACTATCAAATGGGCGGACATCTGACGCTTGCCGCGCTTTATTTGTTGGCCTTCAAGCTGGTTCCCGTCGCCGTTCTCTATCAGTTGCTGGTCGTGCTGCTGCTGCTTTCGTATCCGTGGAGTTATTACTTCGCGGCGAAACGCTTCGGCCTTTCGGAAAATGCGGCCCTGGCCGGCGCGGTGCTGTCTCTGACCGCGGGCACGCAGCTCGCGTGCGGCCATGAGTTCGGCACGTATCTGCCCTACGGCGTCGGGCTGTTCACGCAGCTTTTCGGCATGGCCGTTTTCCCGTGGACGCTGGCGCTGGTGTGGGAGTGGCTCACCGGCCGGACCAACCGGGCGTTCTGGCCGCTCGTCGCCTTCGCCGGCCTGTTCTTCGCGCACTTGTTTCTGCCGTACCTGCTGTTGCCGACCTTGGCTCTTTGGTGGGCGCTGGGGTTGGCCGGCCCGCGGTTGCCGGCGGCCAAGCGCCTCGTCGCGCTGGTCGCGCTGGCCGGCGCCGCCGCGGCGTTTTTCCTGATTCCGGTGATGCGCAACGCGCCGTATCACGCGGCGGTGAGCCACTACGAACCCTTGAGCCGGTTCGATTCGTTCGGGTTCGCATGGACCCTTATCAACCTGTTCAAAGGCCAGCTTTTCGACGCCGGCCGTTTGCCGTTGTTGACGCCGCTGGTTCTGCTCGGCTTCGGCGTTTCGCTGCGCCGCGGGCGGATTGAAGTCGCCCTGGCCGTCGGCTTCTTGTTTTCGCTGCTGATGTTCGCCGGGCGAACGACCTGGGGCCGCTTGTTCGACGCGCTGCCGATGGCCGGCGACATGCAGTTCATTCGCTTCATCCTCGGCATCCACTTTTTCGGCGCGGCGCTCGCCGGGGTCGGCGTCGCCTGGCTGAGCGAACGCGTCGGCCGAGCGAACAAAGCCGCTTGGCGCGGCGCGGCCGTGGCGGCGGCTGCGGTCGTCTTCATCGGGATCATGGCCGGGCCCTGGCGCGTGCTCTCGATGAACCGCGACCTGGTGCGCGATCTGCACCGCGACTATAAAGCCGAAGCGCCGCGGACCCCGGCGTTCTTTGCGGCGCTCGGCCGTGAATCGGTCACGCGCGTCTGGGCCGGGGCGCGCAATGGTTGGGGCGACCATTTCCGAATCGCCGGCGCGCCGATGTACTTTGTCGCCGGCGTCTACGGCGTCCCGCTGCTCGGACACCTGCCGTTCGGCTGGGCGTTGCCCGGCGACTTCACGTACTGGCTCGACCCGTTTCGTTGGGACCAACTCGACCTCTTCGGCGTATCGCATATCTTGTCGTGGCGCGACGATCGCTACTGGGGCCTGACGCCCGTCTTCGCCGACGACTCCTACGCGATCTACGCGACGCCGGCCGGCAACCACTTGTTTCGCGTGGTGGACACGCCGATCTTGCTGCGCGCCGACAAGCATACCTACTGGAACATGGTCGCGATCTGGCTGGACAGCGATTTGCCGCGCCAGGGGAAATTCATGCGGATGGCCTTCGCGGACATCCCGGACGGACCGTTCGCGACGGTCGTGCGCATGACGGACCCGCTGCATTTTCGGCTCAAAGAACGAACCGCCGCGGGCGAGCACGAGGCCAAACGCGCCGTCTTCGACGGGCCGATCCGCTTCGATTCGCCGGCGGAAGTCGGCGACCCCGGCAGCGTGACGAGCGAAACGCGGGGCGAGCGCTGGACGGCGACCGTCGACCTGAACCGGCCCGCGGTGGTGATGCTGAAGATGACGTATCACCCCTTCTGGCGGGCGACGCTCGATGGGCAGGCCGTGCGGCCGATCATGGTTTCGCCGGGGTACGTGGCCGTCGAGTGCCCGGCGGGCCGCCACGAAATCGCGTTCCGCTATCAGCCGCCGTGGTGGAAAACCGCTCTGTTGCTCTTGCTGTTCGGCGTGCCGATCCTCGTTTGGTTCCGTGACAAAAAGATCGCGGCGAGCCCCAAGCAGGAACCGCCGAACGAACCGGTTCGCGGCCTGCGCCTCGTCCTGATCGTCGCGGCGTGCGCGGCGGTTGTCTACGGAACATTGCAACTGTGCCCGCCGCCGTTTGCGCGGCTGGAGAACCTGGCCCCGGCCGGCGAGGGGCTGCGCGGCGACGAGGCCGCGCCGGTCCGCGAGCACATCTCGCTGGGCCGCATCCCGTTCGACGCCGGCCTGAACTTCCCGGTCGCCGGGAACCCGACCGAAAAACTGTATCGCCTGGACGGCCGTTTCCGCGTGTTCGAGGCGTTCGCCGGCTTGAACCACACCGGCCCCTGCAACGGACCCGTTTCCGCGCAATTCGACGTCTGGGCCGACAATCAACTCGTCTATCAGAGCGCCGCGCTGACTCCGGGCGGGCCGCCGGCGTATGTGGACGTCGACGTGCGCGGCACGAAGTTGCTCAAGCTGAACGTGCACGATCTCGTCGATCCGTCGCAGTGCAAACTGGAAGCGTCATGGGCGGAGGCCAGGCTGTATCGATGAAATCAACAAACTGCCAGGCGTTGCCGTTGCTCCCTGTGGGTGTGCTGTCGCTTGTCCTCTTCGCCTTCGTGGCCGGCGGACTGCCGGTCACCGTCGACGAAACCCCCTACATCGCCGCCGGGCGGTCGTACGCCGATTGGCTGATCGGCGGCGCGGCGGCGGTCGCCAGCGGTGATGCGGCGGCGCTTGCCCGGCAGCTTCAGGCCCGCGACGACGCGTATGCGATCAACCACGAGCATCCGCCGCTGGCGAAGACCGTCTACGGCCTCTGCGGCCGGCTCTTTCGCGTTTTCGGGCCGCTGGCTGGGCCCCGCGTCGGCGGGTTGTTCTTTCTGCTGGTCCTGCAAGTTTCGCTGTATTTCCTGATCGCGCCGAACTTCGGCAGGCTCGCCGCGACTGCCGGCGCCTTGGCCGTGATCGCCCATCCGCGGATCGTCGCCCACGCCTTCACCTGCGGGCTGGACCTGCCCGTGGCGGCGCTCTCGGTTTTGTGCGCTCTGCTTTTCGTTCGCGGGCTGGAACGCCGGGCCGCCGCCGTGCTTTGCGGCGTCGTCTGGGGCTTGGCGATGGCCACGAAAAACAACGGCGTCTTTCTCGTCGTGCCGCTTTTTCTGTGGGGCTACCTGTTCGACCGCCGCCGAGTCGCCGACAACCTGTTTTTCATGGCCTTGCTCGGCCCCCTGACCTTCGTCGCAAGTTGGCCCTGGTTATGGAACGACACCTTCGTCCGGCTGATCGATTATCTCCGATTCCACGCGCAGCATGTCGTCGAACCGAGTTATTTCCGCGGCGCGGTCTACGCGGTTCACTCCTGGACGTACCCGCTGGCGACGCTGTTCGCGGCGACGCCGTTGGTCATTCTTGCCTTTGCGGCGGTTGCGTTGGCGCGGCTCCGGAAGCGGCCGTTCGATCCGCTGGTCAGCCTGTTCGCGTTCTTGGCGGTGTTCGCCGTGCTGATCGTCTGCCCGCCGTCCGTGCCGGTCTACAACGGCGACCGGCTTTTTCTGTTGACCGAGATCCTGCTTTGCGGCATGGCGGGCGTCGGGCTCGCCGCGGCAGCCGCGCGCTTGACGGCCGCCAGCCAAACGCCGCGGCGGCGCGTCGTCGTCGTCGCGATCCTCGGCGGCGTTCTGCTGCTGCCCGGGTTGATTGGCGTAGCGGCGACGCATCCCTACGAGCGATCGTACTACGGCGCGTTGGTTGGTTTTCGCGGCGGGGCGATGCGGCTGGGCTTCAATCCGATGGAGTGGTCCGAAGTGCCGCCCGCGGCCGTCAAGTTGCTGACCCGCAGCTTTCCGCAGGGCTTGAACCTGGACAACAATTCCGGCGCGGCAACCGTTTTGCGAGGCTATCAGCAGCTCGGATTGCTGAGCCCGAGATTTCGGTTTTCCGATCGCGCCGAATATTGGCTCGTCGAAGGCAACTTGGCGTATTCGGGTTTTCCGCGCTATTGGTCGCTCTATTACGACATCGATCCGGAGTACCGGTTGCAACAGGAACTCGGCCCCGCCCCCCATCTGCTCTCGCTGTACAAGCGGACGATGGCGCCGCCCTTCGGCGGGTAACGACGCGGATCTCGTCGGCCGGCGGCCGACCGTATAGATCGATCAGGCCGCCTTCGGCGGACGGAGCCGCCCGCGCTCGGCGCGCAGCCGCCACAGCAGAAAAATGAACTCGCGGATCGTGCGGCCCAGGCGCATCCGCGACGGGCTTTGCTTCAGATCGTAACGCAAGACCAGCGGGATCTCGCCAACGCGCGCGCCGAGCCAGGCGAGCTTCGTCAGCAGTTCGACCATCACGCCGAAGCCGGTTTCGACGATCAAATTGTCGCCAAACGCCGCGACCGCGCGCCGCAACAACTCGGCGCGGTACAGGCGATAACCGCAACTCAGGTCGCGGGCCGGCGGCGGACCGAGCATCGCGCGGTATATCAATTTCGAGAACGTCGTGAAAAAGCGGCGATGAGCCGGCACGCCGCGGATTTCGCCGCCCGCCGCGTAACGGCTGGCGATGACCACGTCGCAACCCGTCGCGGCTTTCTCCCGCAAGGCGGCGATCTGCGCCGGCGAGTGCGAACCGTCGGCGTCCAGAATGACCAACGAACCGTCCGGCGTGAGCAGCACGACAGCTTGCTCGATGATCGTGCGGACCGCCGCCGCCAATCCGCGATTGACGCCGTGCCGGACAAGCTGCACCGGCTGCGTTCCGGCGATCTCGGCCGCGAGCGCCGCCGTCTGGTCGCCGCTGCCGTCGTCGACGACCAGCACCCCGCCGCCGGCCGGCAATGCCGCCAGCGCCTCGCGCAGCAGCGGGCCGATCGCCGCCGCTTCGTTGAAGGCCGGAAAGGCGATCAAAAAAGTGACGCTGCCGGGCGCAAATTCGGCCATCGGCGGCCGCTCCTTCCCGCTTCGAAGCCTCTGCGTCGCCGTCAGCCGAGCGGCAGGATGGTCCGGCCGAACTTCTCGTTGAGCACCTCGCCCATGGCGGTGTAAATGGCGCTCAAGCCGCAGAGAATGCCCTCGTAGCCAGCGATCGTGCCGACGGCCGGCGACTCGAACCAGTCGCGAATCGCCAGCAACATGAACAGGACAACCAGCGTTCCGAACACCACCTGCAGGGCGCGGTTTCCCTTGAGGGTGCCGAGGAACATGAAGAAGGTGAACAGGCCCCACATAAAGAGGTACCAGCCCATGAAGCCTTCAGGAGTCTTGTCGGCCCAGCCGATTTTGGGGAGCATGATCAGGGCGACCAGCGACAGCCAGAAGAACCCGTACGAGCAAAAGGCCGTCATGCCGAAGGTGTTGCCCTTCTTGAATTCGAGAATGCCGGCGACGATTTGCGCGAGCCCGCCGTAGCAGATGCCCATCGCCAGAACCATCGACCCCAACGGGAAGAAGCCCGCGTTATGGATGTTGAGCAGCACGGTCGTCATGCCGAAGCCCATCAGGCCCAGCGGCGCCGGATTCGCATAGGTTTCCGCTTGCATCGTCGACTCCTTTCACGAGCGTGTCCCGAACTCAGGGTAAAGTTCCGGAGAGACAGTTAGTGGCCGCATACTCACGCGAGCCGGGCCTTGCTGTCAAGATTCGTTTGGTTGCCGCCATCGACCGCGTTGTGTCTCCGTGGCTCGCCATCTCTCGCCAAAACAAAAAACGGAACGTGGCAATTTTCAGCCAACGTCCCGTTTTTCGTCAATACTTACTTGTGGTCGGGGGCGGAATTGAACCGTCGACACGCGGATTTTCAGTCCGCTGCTCTACCAGCTGAGCTACCCGACCTCGGTGAAGCGGCGGGAGTATAGGCAAGAAAAAAACAAGCGTCAAGGTCCGCGAAACCCTTAGGATGCAGGTCGGAATTTGGAGGGTCAGCTACGCCGCCGGCCAGCTCGTCGTAAAACGAAATGGCGCAGAGCGGACGAATTCGACATCGGCGCTGGGCCGAACGCTTCGTCGGCGGCCTGGTGGTTTTGGCGCGCGTGGTCCGCGCGGCTCTCCGCGCTTGACGCTGCTGCGTGAACACGCTTATATTCTAGCGAGTGTTGCATAAACCCAAGCGTGAGGAGAAACCTAATGGAATGGCGTCCGTCACCAAAACCGCGTCCAACGCCGCCCGCGCGCTAGCCGCACGACGACGCGCTCGCCTTACAATCGGCCGCGTGGCGCGTCGCCGGGGGGTCGGTGGCCGTAATCTATCCACTCGCGATGACCGTTGACGAACGAAGCCCGTCGCCGGAAGGTCTGACCGCTTTTTTTTATGCCGGGGCGTCAACGCGCGCCGAATTACTAAAGGCGCATCCGGATTTTCACAATCTGCTCGGTTGGGAAAAGGCGTGGGACGAGCGCGCCGCCGAAGCTGATTTCCTTTCGCCCGCGTCGCCGTATTTTCATTTGAAAGCGTTGTCCACCGCCGCCTACCTGCGCTGGCTGACGCCGCATCTGGCGGCGCTGCCGCCGGAGGCCGCGGCGCTCGACGCCGGTTGCGGCGTCGGTCGGTTTGCGCGGATTCTCGCGGACCGGTGCGCGCGCGTCGTCGCCTTCGACCCGAGCCGCGGGGCGCTCGCCGTTTGCGCGCGGCGCCTGGCGGCGGAAAAATGCAGCAACGTCGAATTGCACCTCGCGGATCTGACGTGGCTCGACGAACTGCCGCCGGCGAGTTTCGACGCGGCGTTCGCGATCGAAACGCTCAGCTACGTGGCGGAACCAGATGCGGCGTTGCGCCGCATCGTCCGGGTCGTCAAGCCCGGCGGGTTGATCGCGATTTCGGTCGAGGGCGGCCCCGGCGGTTTGGCCGTCGGCGGCGCGAACGATCCGCGGGAATTGCTGGCCGCCTGTCGCGGCGAACCGCTCGTGCGGCCCGGCGAGCGCTGGGTCAGGTATTTCGATCGACCGCGTTTGGCCGCCTTGCTGGCCGGCGGCGGGTTGGCCGGCGCGGAGATCGTCGGTTCGCACTATTTCGGCGAGGGCCCGTTCTGGCAGGCCATCGACGACGCGCGGCTGGCCGATCCGGCCTATGTCGACGCGGTCCTCGCCGCCGAAGACGCCTGCCGCGCCGATCCCGTCATCGCCCCGTGGGCGCGGGTCTTCGCTGCCGCGGGCCGGAGGCCGTAAGCATGGCCCGCGTGTTGGTGATCAATCCGGGCATGGACATCGCCGCCGGTTTCGGCGACTACGCCGGCTTGATGGAGCCGATGCCGCCGATCGGCGTGGCCTATCTCGCCGCCGCATGCCGCCGCGCCGGCCATGACACGCTTCTTTTGGACAACTTTGTCGCCGGCCGCTCGCCGCGCGACGTGGCCGGGTTGGCGCGCGAATGGGGCGCCGACGTCGTCGGCTTGAGCATGTTGACGCCGACCGCGCGCGCCACTGCCGCGCTGGCGCAGACGATTCGCGATCAGGCGCCGCACGCGCGCATCGTGCTGGGCAACCTGCACGCCTCGCTGTTCGCCGAGCAGTTGCTGGCGGAGGATTGCTGCGACGCGGTCGTGCACGGCGAAGGCGAAACGGTGTTTCCGCAGTTGGTCGCGGCGCTGGCCGCCGGACTTGCGCCGGACGGCCTGCCGGGCGTCAGCTATCGGCGGAACGGCGGCGCGACGACGAACCCGCCGGCGCCGCATCTCGAGGACCTTGACACGCTGCCCTGGCCGGCGTGGGAGCTGCTGCCGTGGCGACGGTACACCTTTCTGCCGTTTGTCACCGTCGCACGGCCCTGTCTGGCGTTGCTGGGCACGCGCGGCTGCCCCTACCGCTGCAAGTTCTGCGCCCTCGGTTACCAGGGCAAAAAGCACCGCGCCCGCCGCCCGGCGGAAATCGCGGCCGAAGCCGATTGGCTGTCGCGCGCGTTCGGCGTGCGGCACATCGGGTTTGTCGATCCGATCTTTCCGTATCACAAGGCGCACGGTTTGGCCGTCTGCGAGGCCTTTGTCGCGCGCGGCGTGCCGGACCGCGCGGCCTGGACGAGCGAAACGCGGGTGGACATGGTCGACGACGAACTGTGTCGGGCGATGAAACGCGCGGGCTGCCGCCGGATTTTGTTCGGCGTCGAGTCGGGCGACAACGGCGTGCTGCGCGGCGTGGGCAAGAATTTCACGGTCGCCACCGTGCGCGAGGCGGTCGCGACGGCCCGGCGCGCGGGCCTGGAGATCACGGCGTTCTTCATGCTCGGCCTGCCGGGCGAGACCGCGCAAATCACGCGGCGCACGATCGAGTTCGCGCGCGAACTGGACATCGACTTCGCCAAATTCGGGCTGACGGTCCCGCTGCCGGGTTCGGCGCTTTACGACGAGTTGGAGCGCGACGGCAAAATTCCGCCGGACGCGTGGGAGCGTTTCTTCACGTTCCAGGTCGATCCGACGCAATTGCCGTACGTGCCCGCAGGGCTGACCGCGGCCGCGCTGCTCCGCTTGCACCGCCGGGCGACGTGGCGATTTTACATGCGGCCGAAGATGGTGTTCCGCCATCTCTTCCGGATTCGCTCCATCGGACTGCCCATGCTGGTCCGCGGCGCACGAATTCTATTCGGCCAGCGCCTGCGGGGAAAATTCTAGATGCGCGTCCTGTTCGTCCGCCCGCCGAAATACCTCTGGCCGTACATGAACGA
>CAZHPN010000201.1:0-10473 GCA_964534375.1 uncultured bacterium
CGCCGCGACCAAAGAGGCCCGCTTGGACCATCGCGGCGCGTACAACATGTTCGTCGCCGCCTATCGCGCTGCGCGCGACCTGTTTTGGCAGCAGCCGCCTGCGGCCGTTTACCAATTTCCACCCGGTTCCTACGTGCCGCCGTTCGTCCCGTTGCCGCCCACGCCTGATTAGACGCATCGTAAGCGCCGGCCGAATCTTCCGAAACATCTGCAACAAAGGCGAAAAACTATCCGACGCACAAATCGCCGGTAAACTACCGTGCGTGAAACACCGTTTCTAGTTTTCTGGGAGGCCGAATATTCACGAAACGCGTGATTTGGCGAGGAGATTAGCAGTCGGCGACCGTGGCCGGCGGCACGTGACGCCATGCGCCGCAGAAGTGGCTGGCACCACTGCCCGGCAGGACCATCGCGGCGCGTACAACATGTTCGTCAGAGCATATCGCGCCGCGCGCGACCTGTTTTGGCAGCAGCCGCCTGCCGCCATTTACCAGTTCCCGCCCGGTTGTTATGTGCCACCGTTCGTCCCGTTGCCGCCCGCGCCTGATTAGGCGCATCGTAAGCGCCGGCCGAATCTTCCGAAACATCTGCAACAAAGGCGAAAAACTATCCGACGCACAAATCGCCGGTAAACTACCGTGCGTGAAACACCGTTTCTAGTTTTCTGGGAGGCCGAATATTCACGAAACGCGTGATTTGGCGAGGAGATTAGCAGTCGGCGACCGTGGCCGGCGGCACGTGACGCCATGCGCCGCAGAAGTGGCTGGCACCACTGCCCGGCACCACTGCCCGGCACCACTGCCCGGCAGCCCGGCAGCACCACTGCCCGGCGGTCCGCGGGCGCGCCGCAGAAGTGGCTGGCACGACTGCCCGGCACGACTGCCCGGCGGGGCGAGAAGCGACTGGCGCCACTACTGGACGGTTGGACGCCCGGGAACAACCTATGACAGACGCGTTCGGCCCGCCCCCATTTTTCGCTTGCGGCTGCGCCTTTTTTGTTGTAATAATACGCCGTTTTTTCGGGCGATTAACTCAGCGGTAGAGTGCCATCCTCACACGGTGGAAGTCGCTGGTTCGAATCCAGTATCGCCCAAACCGACCGCGGCAAATTTCCCCTTCAAATCCGCTTTGTTTTGTGGCAAACTCCAAACTTCGGTTTGCGAAAGGAAGCGGATGGTCCGTTACTTGCTTGCTTGCGCCGCCCTGGCCGCGCTCATCGCGAGCGTCGGCTGCGCCACCGCCGGCGCGGGGGCGAAGGTCGACAGCGTCCCGAAAACGGGCGATGCGCTCGATCTGGTGAAGCAGCCCAAGTCCCCGGAATTGCTGGCCGGAGCCGGCCCGGCGGAGATTCTCGATCACGCGCAGGCGCTGTTCGCCAAAGGCGCGGAGGAAACCCAGGCCGCTCACTACGATCAGGCCCTGGCGCTGAACAATCAGGCGCTGCAGGTGCTGCTGCTGCCGATCGATCGCGAAAAAACCCCCGACATTGCCAAGAAGATCGATTCGCTGTTCTTCGAGCTATGCCTCGCCCAGTTGCGGATCGGCCGCCTGACCGGCCGCTTCGCCCCCGTTCCCATCGAAAAGCAACTGATCGGCATCGACTTCCACCCCGAGGTCGAGCACTGGCTCGGCTACTTCACTTTGACCGGCCGCGTGACGATGGAGCGCTACCTCGCCCGCGGCGCCAAATACCTGCCGATGATCCGGGCGATCCTGCGCGAAGAAGGTTTGCCGGAAGATTTGGCGTATCTGCCGATCATCGAGAGCGGGTTTTCCCCCTACGCGTACAGCCGAGCGGCGGCGGTCGGCGTCTGGCAGTTTGTCGCCGCCACCGGCAAGAATTACGGGCTGACGATCGACGACTGGGTCGACGAGCGCCGCGATCCGATCAAGTCCACCCGCGCCGCGGCCCACTACCTCAAAGACCTGCATGCGATGTTTAACGATTGGGCGTTGGCCTTGGCCGCCTACAACTGCGGCGAGAACGGCGTGGCCCGCGTCATCGCGGCCACCGGGCATTCCGACTACTGGCGCCTGCCGCTGCCCGGCGAGACCATTTCGTACGTGCCAAAATTCTTCGCCGCGGCGATCATTGCGCGCGACCCGGAGATGTACGGCATTATTGTCTCGCCCGAACCGGCGCTGGACGTGACGACGGTGGAGCTGAACGGCGTCGTCGATCTGCGGCAGTTCGGGGATTTCATCGGCGTGTCGTACGAAGACCTCAAGGCCATCAACCCGGAACTGCTGGGCTCGACGACGCCCCCCAATTCGATTCCATATCGTTTGTACGTGCCCGGCGCCAAAGCCGAGCAAATCAAGAAACAACTGGCGGCGGCGCAGCCGGAGCAGATCTATCTGGAAGACAAACAAGTCGCGCAACTCAAGCGGCCGGCCGGCGGGCGCAACGGCGGCACGATCGTTTACCGCGTCAAGCACGGCGACACGCTCGCCTCGATCGCCAGCCATTACAACACGTCGGTGCACATGATCCGACGCTACAATCCCAAAGTCAGCGGCAAGTATCTGCAAGCCGGCATGCGCCTCCGGATTCCGGTCGGCAAGAAGGGCGAGTGATCGCCGATCGTGCGCATGGCCGCCAATCCCGAAAACCCCGATTACACCAACGGCCGCGTCGCTCGCTCGCCATTTGTCTTCGCGGCGGCGGCGTTAATCGGCGCTGCCTCCGTCGCCTCCCTGCTGCTTTTCACGGTCGTTGCGGCCCTGCGCCTGCGTTTCCCGTTCGAGCTGGAATGGCTGGAGGGACTGGTGCTCGACCACGTGCGGCGCGTCGTGGCCGGATTGCCGGTCTATCCGCCGCCGTCGCTGGATTTCATTCCGGCGGTTTATGCGCCGTTTTATTACTATGTCGCCGCGGCGGCCGGCGGCGTCTTCGGCGACGGATTCTTCCCGTTGCGCCTGGTTTCGTTCACCGCCGCTCTCGGCTGTTTCGCCGTGATTTTCGAGATTGTCCGCCGAGAGACGCGCGCGCCGCTGTGGGCCGTTTTCGCCGCGGGACTCTTTGCGGCGGCCAACAGCGTGTGCGGCTACTATCTCGACCTGGCGCGCGTGGATTCCTTGTTCCTTTTCTTCTTCTTGGCGACGGTCCTCCTCGTTCGCTTTGGCGAGTCGGCGGCGCTCGGCGTCGCCGCCGGCTTGCTGGCCGCGGCGGCGACGTTCACCAAGCAATCGGCGGCCCCGGCCCTGGCGCCGCTGCTGTGCTGGGCCGTCTGTTATCGCCGCCAGCGGGCCTGGCCGTTGCTGGCGACCTTTGCCGCGGCCTCGGCGGCGACGGTTTGGCTGCTCGATCGCGCCTCGGCGGGGTGGTTTTGGCGCTACTGTTTCGTTTATCCGTCGCAACAGCCGTTGACTGCGCATTCGCCGGCGGCGTTTTGGACCGGCCTCGTGTTCGGCCACCTGCCGATCGCCGCCGTGGCCGCGGCGTCGTTTCTCGTCGCCGGGCAGCGCGCGCGGCGCAACGCCGAAACATGGTTTTACGCCGCCTTGTTGCTGGGGGCCGGCGTCACTTCGTGGCTGACCTACCTGAAAGCGGGCGCCGTCGACAACAGTCTGCTGCCCGCCGCCGCGGCGCTCGCGATCGTCGCCGCCCTGGGATTTGCCGACGCGGCCGGGCGCGCATTTGCGATGGCATGGCGCCGCCGGTTGGCGGCCGCGACGATCGGCGCGCTGTGTCTCGCGCAGTTTGCGCTGCTGCGCTACGACCCCGCGGCGCTGATTCCCAGTGCGGCGGACGCGGCGGCCGGCGCGCGATTGTTGTCGATGTTGCGCGTTTTTCCAGGCGACGTCTTCATCGTCGCGCACGGCTATCTCGGCCCGTCGATCGGCAAACGCAGCCACTCGCATCTGATGAGTTGGCAGGATGTTTTTTGCACGCGCGACGAGGCGACCAAGCGCGCTCTCGAAGCCGAGATCACCGCCGCGTTCGAGCGCGGGCAGTTCGACGCGATCGTCCTCGACGGCCTGTATTACCCATTTGTGCAAACCATATTGAAGAGGTATCGGTTGCGCGGCCAGACGCGCGATTTTCCGAAGCAAATGCCCTGGCCGAATTTTCTGTTTGTGCGCAATGACCTCGCTCCGCCGTGAGACGGCCGAAATGGGAGCAGGAAAGATGAGCGAAAGCGAACAACTTCCGGCGCGACCGGGGCGTTCGCCGTTTACCCTCGCCGCCGAGGCGCTGATCGCCACGGCGTCGGTCGCGGGCCTCGTGGTTTTCGCCGCCGTCGCGTATTTTCGCATGCGCTTTCCGTTTGAATTGGAATGGATCGAGGGGTCGATGCTTGACCATGTGCGGCGGGTCATCGCGGGCCTGCCGCTGTACCCCCCGCCGTCGTTGGATTTCATTCCGGCGCTTTATCCGCCGCTTTACTACTATGTTGCGGCGCTGGCTTGCCGGGCGTTCGGCGATGGTTTGTTTGCTTTGCGGGTCGTTTCGTCGATCGCGGCGCTCGGCTGCTTTGTCCTGATTTTCGAGGTTGTTCGCCGCGAGCAACGCCGGGCGCTCTGGGCCCTGTTCGCCGCTGGGCTCTTTGCGGCGACCTACCGCGCGTGCGGCGCCTGGCTCGACCTGGCGCGCGTCGATTCGCTGTTCCTGTTCTTCCTCTTGGCGTCGATCGCGTGCGTGCGGTTCGGCGACTCGGCGGCGGCGGGCGTGGCCGCCGGCTTGTTGGCCGCCGCGGCAACGCTCACCAAGCAAACGGCGTTGCCGGCGCTGGCCCCGCTGGTTTGCTGGACCGTCTTCTATCGACGCCGGCGCGCCGTCCCGTTGTTGGCGAGCTTTGGCGCGGCGTTCGCGGTCGCCGCGTTTCTGCTCGATCGGGCGTCGGCCGGCTGGTTTTGGCGCTACTGCTTCACATATCAGGCGCAGCAGCCCATGAGCGGCCATTCGCCGTGGGCGTTCTGGACGGTTTTCATTTTCGGCCAAACGCCGATTGCGGCCATGGCGGCGGTCGCGTATCTCGCTGGCGGGTGGTTCGGGCGGCGGAACGCGGAGACCTGGTTTTACGCGGCGTTGCTGGCCGGAACCGGCGGCATCTCCTGGCTCGCGTACACGAAAAGCGGCGGCGCCGACAACAATTTTCTGCCGCTCGCGGCCGTCCTGGCGATCGTCGCCGCGCTCGGCTTCGCCGAGGCGGTGCGGATGTTTGCCGGGCGACCGAGGGCGCAGCGCCTGGCGATCGCCGCGATCGCCGCCCTCTGTCTGGCGCAGTTTGCGTCGCTGCGTTACGACCCCGCGGCGCTGGTTCCGAGCCCGGCGGACGCGGCCGCCGGTGGGCGGCTGCTCGCCACGCTGCGCGTCTTTCCGGGCGAGGTGTTCATTGCGGGGCATGGCTATCTCGGGCCGTCAATCGGCAAACGCAGCCACTCCCACGCGCAGGGCTGGCAAGACGTTTTTCACACGCGCGACAGCGCGGCCAAACGCGCCCTGGAGGCCGAGATCACGGCGGCGTTCGCCGGCGGGCGATTCGACGCGATCGTGCTCGACGATCTGGACTACCCCTTCCTGCGGATCCTGTTGACGCGCTATCGCTACGTCGGCGAACTTTTTCGCAACGACGAGTTTTGGCCGAAGTCCGGCATTGTGACGCGGCCGGATTTTTTGTTCGTGCGCAACGACCCGGCGGTTTCCGAAGATGATGCGACCGGAAGTGGAAGACATGGCTGACCGCAAAACCCCAGAGACCGACGCGGGCCGTTCGCCCGTGGTCATCGCCGTGGCGGCGTTGATCGGCGCGCTGTCGGCCGGGTTCCTGCTGTTGTACGTGGCCGTCGCGCTGGCGCGCCTGCGCTATCCGTTCGAGTTGCAGTGGGGCGAGGGGTTGATCCTCGACCACGTGCGGCGGGTCGTCGCGGGTCTGCCGCTCTATCCGCCGCCCTCGCTGGATTTCCTGGCGGTGCTGTACTTGCCATTTTATTACTACGTCGCGGCGATCGCGTGCCGCGCGTTGGGCGACGGTTTCGCGCCGCTGCGCCTGGTCTCGTTGATCGCGTCGCTGGGCTGCTTCGGCCTGATTTTCGAAATCGTCCGCCGGGAAAAACGCGGGGCGTTATGGGCGTTGTTCGCCGCGGGCTTCTTCGCCGCGACGTATCGCGCCTGCGGCGACTGGCTCGATGTGGCGCGGGTGGATTCGCTGTTCCTGTTGTTTTTTTTGGCCGCGGTCGCCCTTGTGCGGTTTGGCGAGTCGGCGGCGGCGGGCGTGGCGGCCGGGCTGTTGGCCGCCGTGGCCACGCTCACCAAGCAAACGACATTGCCCGCGATCGCGCCGATCCTTTGCTGGGTCGTTGTCGTGCGACGCCGGCGCGCCCTGCCGTTGCTGGCGACTTATTTCGCCGCGCTGGCGGCGGCGGCGGCGGCGCTCGACCGCGCTTCGGGGGGGTGGGTTTGGCGCTACTGTTTCGTCATTCCGGCGCAACAGCCATTTAACGGCCATCCGCCATGGGCCTTCTGGACGGAATTTGTGTTGGGCCAAACCCCCGTCGCCGCGGTGGCCGTCGCGGCGCATCTCGTCGCCGGGCGGCGGCGCGCGACGACTTGGTTTTACGCGGCCCTGCTGGCCGGGACCGGCGGCATTTCGTGGCTGACCTACACGAAAGCCCAAGGCGCGGAAAACGATTTTCTGACCGCCGCGGCGGCGATGGCCATTGTCGCCGCGCTGGGCTTTGCCGATGCGGCGAAGCGTTTCTCCGAGACCGCGCCGCGGCGGCGGCTGGCGGCGGCGGCGATCGGCGCGGCGTGCCTCGTGCAGTTTGCGTTGTTGCGATACGACGCCGCGGCGCAGGTTCCGCGCCTGGCGGCCGCGGCGGCCGGCGCGCGGTTGCTGCAGACGCTGCGCGCTTTTCCGGGCGAGGTTTTTATCCCGGCGCACGGCTATCTCGGCCCGTTCATCGGCAAGCGCAGTTACTCGCACGTGGCGATTTGGCAAGACATCTTTCTCACGCCGGACACGGCGCTGCGGCGCACCCTGGCGGCCGAGATCACCGCGGCATTCGACCGCGGGCGATTCGACGCGATCGTGCTCGACGGCCTGCAATACCCCTATCTGCAGGTCATTCTCACGCGCTACCGGTACATGGGCGAGCTTTTTCGAAAGGGCGAGACCGATGGTTTTCGCGTGCAGGCGCCATGGCCGAACTTCTTGTTTGTGCGCAATGACCTGGTCCCGCCGGGACGCTGAACACGAGGCTAGGCAGGCCGATGCCGGATTTCGCGAGACCGACGATTTTCCTGAGCAAGTGTTTCGCCGGCGCCGCGTGCCGCTGGAACGGCGAAGTGAGCGAATCGGCGGTGGCGGCGCGCTTGCTGCCGTTCGTCAATGTCATCGAAGTTTGCCCGGAGATGGAAATCGGGCTCGGCGTGCCCCGGCCGCCGGTGCGAGTCGTCGAATGGCGCGGTCAGCGGCGGTTGTGGCAGCCGGAAACAAACCGCGACCTGACTGAATCGATGCGGGCCTGCGCGGCGGACGCGCTCGCGCATCTGCCGCCGGTCGACGGTTTCCTGTTCAAAGCGCGTTCGCCGTCGTGCGGCCTGACCGACGTCAAACTCTATCGCGGGAAAAAGTCGCAAAACCCGATCGGCAAGACCGCCGGGCTCTTCGCCGGCGAGGCCGTGGCGCGCTTTCCCCTGCTCCCCGCGGAAGACGAAGATCGCCTGACGAGTTTCGCCGTTCGCGAGCGGTTTCTGACGCGCCTGTTCACGCTGGCGGATTTCCGCCGCGCGCGGCGGTTGCGGACGGCTCGCGCGCTCGTCGATTTTCAGGCCCGCCATAAACTCCTGTTGATGGCTTGCCGGCAGACGACCGCGAAGCAACTCGGCGCGATCGTCGCCAACGCCGCGCGCCGGCTGTTGGACGAGACGACCGCAAATTACCAGACGATGTTGCTGGCGACGCTGGCGCAAGCGATCAAGCCGGGCCCGACGATCAACGTTTTGGAACACGCCTTCGGCTACTTCAAGAAGGCGCTGACCGCCCAGGAAAAACGCGGATTCCTGGCGCTGCTCGACCGCTTCCGCGCCCGCCGCATCCCGCTCGCCGCCGTCAACGCGGTTCTGGTTTCGTGGATCGACCGTGACGACGTCGCCTATTTGCAGCAACAGAGTTTTTTCGCGCCGTACCCGCCGGCGCTGGCGGAGTTCGGTCCGGCCGCGTGACGATTTTCCGTCGCGCGGCCGTTGCCTTGGCGCCGGAATTATGCAAAACATAGCGCCGGGGAAATCTGCGTCAGAACCTCAGCGGGCCACGTTCGGGGAAGAACAACGGACAGCGAATTCGCGCCAGCAAATCGCGGCGATGGCCCGCCGCCGATCGAGCCACAGGTCGATGCGCCGCTGGGGCCGGAGCCGTCGTGGGCCGTCCGCCTGTGGCGGCGGTGGCGGGCGGCGCGACGCCGCAAGCGCGAGGCGCGGCGCCGCCGGCGCGTGCGCCAGATTCTCCTGCTGGCGTTGTTCTGCGTGATCGTCGGCAAACTTTTCCATTTCGCCGTGTTCGAAGACGCGTTTATCACCTTTCGGTGCGCCGAGAATTTTGCCGACGGCCACGGCCTCAATTTCAACCCGGGCGAACGCGTCGAATCTTCGACGGCGTTTTTTTTCGCGCTGCTGATCGGCCTCGCCAAGCGCTTCCTTTATTTCGATCCGCTCGGCACGGCGCTGCTGCTGAACGTGCTCGGGTTCCTGTTCATCTTGTTCGCGCTGGCGGCCCGCACCACGCGGCGCAAGGATGCCGCCGGCCCCGCGGCGCTGGCGACGGCCGGCTTTTGGTGGGCCGCCACGCAACCGGCGTTGTGGGTCTACCTGCATTCCGGCCTGGAAGCCGTTTTCTTTGCGGCCCTGGCGTTTGGCGGTTTTCTCGCGGTCGAACGTTGCGTCGAGCGCGGCCGTTCGGCGTGGCCGGCCGGTTTGGCGCTCGGCGTCGCCGCGATCGTGCGGATGGAAGCCGTCGTGTTCGCCGGGCTGGCGATCGGTCTCGTCTCCGCCTACGGCCCGCGCGCGCGGCGGTGGAAAAACGCCATCCTCGCCGGCGGTTTCTTCGTCGCGATTTTCGCGCCCGTGCTGGCGTGGCGCTGGCATTACTTCGGCCGCCCGTTTCCCATTTCCTATTATGTGAAGCTGGACGGCGGCAGCCCCGCCTTGGCGGCGCGCGGTCTCGAGTACCTGGCCACCTGGTTTGTCGCGTGCCCGGTTGCCGCGGCGACAGTCGGCCTGACGGCGAACTACTTTCGGCGCTGCGCCGAACTGAAGCCGCGCCTCCGCATCGGTTTCATTTGGCTGCTGACGCAACTGGCCGTGGCCGTCTACCTCGGCGGCGATTACATGCCGTATTCCCGATTTCTCTTGCCGGCGGTTCCGCTCGTCGCGTGGCTGATGGCGGATGTCGCGCCGCTCTGGCTGCAACGCGCGAACGAACGCCGGCCGGCGTCGGCGACCTGGCGGAAAATCCTGGCGATCGGCGCGATCGTCGCCAGCCAGGTCTGGACGCTATTCTACCCACCGCATTTCACGCTATTTCTGCAAGAGGGCGCGTATCTTGCGTTGTATCGTCCGATGGCCGAAGCGCTGCACCGGTTGATTCCCGACCGCCGCACAACGCTGTTCACGTTGGCGGCCGGCGTGACGCCGTATTACAGCAAATTGCGCACCTACGACGCGCTGGGCATTGCCGACCCGGTGATCGCGCATCGCCAGGCCGCGCTCGGTCGCGGCCTGGCCGGTCACGAGAAGTTCGACCCGCGCCGGATCCTCGACATCAAACCGGACCTCATCTTGTGCCAGGTTTTTCCGAAGAAGTTTCCGATCAAGAACCTGCCGTACTACCGCACCGATCCGAAGACCGGCGAACAGGTGTTGGTCGATCCGCTGGGCGGCGAACACGCGCTGTCCGTTCTCAAGAGCGAACCGGCGTTGAACTCGTTCGTGCAGGAACTCGAGGGGCTCGTGGATCTCTACCGCGATCCGGAATTCCGCGCGCAATACACCTTGCTGCGGCTGCGCGATCGCTCCTCGCTGGCGCTGTTCTTTGTGCGGGAAGGGGCTGGACCGCAGATTCGCATCGCCTTTACGCCGACCAATATTGAATTTGAGTAGTCGAGGACCGCGCCCGCGCTGCATCGGGCGGCTATAGAGACTGTCGAGCCTCTTGCAAAAATTGCAGTTCGATAATCGGCGTTCGCTCCGGACCTCTCCCCCGGCCACGCCCGGCGTGGCCGCGCCCCTCCCCGCCACAGGGAGGGGCGAGAAGAAGCGTGGCGGACCCGGGATTCGAAGAGGCGCCGCACGGCCCGCAACTCCGCCTTCTGCCGTTTGAGCTTCTCGCAAAAATCACTTCTCGCATCTGCGAAAGGGAATTCGAGGGTTATGCGAGATTGTTTGCCGACCCGACAGCGACTGCGGGTCCTCCCCGTGGCCCCTCTCCGCGTCGGGGCATAGGCTTTAGGATAAAGAGCGGCGACGCTTGG
>CAZHPN010000202.1:0-10289 GCA_964534375.1 uncultured bacterium
AAATCCGCTTTTCCAAGCGTCGCCGCTCTTTATCCTAAAGCCTATGCGCCCTTTGGGAGAGGTCCGGGTGAGGGCAATTTTTCAGGTAGTGCAGCCGAGGGCGGCTGCGCCACACAGCACAATATGAATGCGGGTGGGGACACCCGCGGGTGTCCGCAGTCGATCAACCGCGACGCGATTGAATCGCTGTCCGTCTCTGCGTGGCTCCGTGGCTCCGAGTGAGGTTCGGGATCGACATGCCCCGTGTGAGGTCCGGCCGGCTTCTCACTGGGGCGATGGCAAACATCGCCCCTGCAGTTCGTTCCGACTTCTATTTTTTCTCGAGTTCATCCACCCGCATGCCGAGGCGCTTCAGTTCCTTGATCGCCTCGGGCAGCCGCGTCAATGCCGCTGTCTCGCGTTTCCAGGCCATGTGGTCTTTGGCGACGAAACCGCCGACCATCGCCCCGTCGGGCACGTCGCGGCGCACCGCGGCGCGCGCGCCGACCACGCTGCCGCGGCCGATGCGCACATGCGGCACGGCGCCGGCCCCGGCCGCCAGCACGGCGTCGTCGCCGACGGTCACCGAGCCGGAAAGTCCCACCTGCGAAACAATCAAGCAGCGTTTGCCGATCAGGCAGTTGTGGCCGATTTGGACGAGATTGTCGATTTTCGTGCCCGCGCCGATCACCGTGCGGCCGAACGTCGCGCGGTCGATGCAAGAGTTGGCGCCGATTTCTACGTCGTCCTCGACGACCGCGATGCCGTTCTGCGGCACCTTGACGTGGCGGTCGCCGATGCGGGTGAAGCCGAAGCCGTCGGCGCCGATCGAGACGTTGTGCCAGCAGACGACGCGCTCGCCCAAGCGGCAGCGCCGGCCGACCCGGACGCCTGGGTGCAGCACGCAGCCGGCGCCGACGACGGCATCCGGCCCCACGTAGCTCTGCGGCGCGAGCACGGCGCGCGGGCCGATCGTCGCGCCCGGGCCGACGTACGCCAGCGCCATCACGGTCGCCGTCGGGTCGATCGTCGCGGTCGGATCGACCACGGCGCGCGGGTCGACGCCCGGGGCCGGCGCGGTTTCGGCGGCGAAGACCGCGGCCGCTTGAATCGCGGCCAGCCGCGGCTCGGCGACGACGATCTGCGGCGCCGGCAACTCCGGCGAAAAGGCGCGCACCAGCACGGCGCCGGGATGGCGGTCTTGCAGCAGCGGCAGGTATTTCGGGTCGTCGATGAAGGTCGCTTCGTCGTCGCGCACGCCGGCGGCCTGCGCCACGCCGCGGATTTCGCGCGCGCTGTCGCCGTGGACGCGGCCGCCCAGCAACTCGGCCAATTCCGCAAGCTTCATGGTTGCCCCCCGGTCGGAGGCGCAGCCGACGGTGCGCCCCTGCGCCCATTCGTTATGCGGGCTTCGTGCCGCGGCGACGGGGCGCCTCGGCTACTGATTCATCTGGCGCACAATCTGATCGGTCAGATCGACGGACGACGAACCGTAGAGCACGACGGAGCCTTCGGTCGCCTGGTCTTCCACTTTCAGGAGCACCAGGTCGTAGCCGCCGGAAGTCGCCAGCCGAGTCGAGATTTCCTTGACCTTGGCGATGACCTTCTTGAAGCGTTCGAGCTTGAAGTTCTCCATCTCGAACCCGGCCTGCTGCTGAAATTGGTAGAATTCGCTCGCCTTTTTCTGCAGTTCTTCGCGCTTGGACTGCTTGGCGGCGTCGGACAGGGCGGCTTCGCTCTTTTGGTAGTTGTCGCCCATCGTCCGCAGCTCGAGCTCTTTTTTCTTGCCGCTGATCGTCAACTCGTCGGCCTTCGCCGCGATCTCTTTGCTGGCGTCTTTGCCCATCGTCGTCAAATCCAACACGCGTTGCAGATCGACGAAGCCCACTTTGCCGGCGAACGCCGGGGTCGCCAGCGCCAGCGCCGCGAGGCTGAACGCCGCGATGATGATTGTTTTGCGCATTGCGCAAGCTCCTTTCGCCTAGAAGAAGGTGCCGATGCCGAATTCGAACACCTGGTTACGTTCGTCTTTCTGTTTGTGCAGCGGGAAGCCCCACTCGAACCGCAACGGCCCGATCGGGCTGATCCACCGCAAACCAAAGCCCCAACTCTGCCGCAGGTAGGTCAGGTCGAAGGGCTTCTGCTCGATGAAGGCGTTGCCCACATCGTAGAACAACAGCCCTTTTATCTTCAGTTGTTCCACGATCGGAATCAATAGCTCGATATTGCCCTGCAAATACTTGTTGCCGCCGATGACGTCGCTGACCTGCTCGGTGATCGACGCCGGGTCGTCGGTGTGGCGCATGACGTCGCTGGTTTCGATCGGCCCCAGCGAGCGCGAGAGGAAGCCGCGGACGCTGTTGAGGCCGCCGAGGAAGTAGCGCTCGGAAACCGGCAGCATGCCGCGATCGAGGTTCTGCGCGTAGCCGATTTCGCCGTTGAACATCACCGAGACGCCCCAGTAGATCGGCACGTACCGCCGGGCGAGTCCGGTGTATTTCAAGAAGTTCAGCGAGCCGCCGAGGTACGGGGTCGCATATTCGATCGACGCCGTCAGGCGCATGCCGTCGGTCGGATCGAACGGGTGGTTGACCGTGTCGCGCAGCAGCGTCAAGGTCACGCTCGTCTTGGTTTTCTGCCCCTGCTGCTGAATCAGGAACAGCGACGCGCTGCTGGCCACGTCGTAAATATCGACGTAGGAATAGTTGTAGGCGACGTGCGCTTCGATGTCCAAATACAGGGGGTGGCCGAAACTGACCGTCGCCGCCTGGTCGCGCCGCCAGAACGAGAAGTAATCGCGTTCCATGTTGACCAGCGTCAGGCCGAAGATCCAGCGCGTATCGAAGAAGCCCGGATCCTGGAATTGCGCCTGAATGTTGCGGCGGTACTTGCCGAGTTCGCCCTGCAACGACACCTTCCAGCCGTAGCCGAAGAGGTTGTTGTGGCTGACCTGCGCCGTGCCGATGAAGTTCTCGAGGCTGGAGAACCCGACGCCGACGATGAACTGGCCCTGATTCGTCTCTTTCACGTCGATCGTGACGATCACCATTTCGTCGGACGAGCCCTTGCGCCACTTGATCGACACCTCGTCAAAATAGCCCTTGCGCATCAGGCGCGCTTTCGAATCGCGAATGCCGGGGCCGGAGAAGAGGTCGCCTTCGGTGATCAGCAACTCGCGCCGGATCACCTTGTCGCGCGTGCGGTCGTTGCCGTGAATTTCGATGCGTTCGATGTAGGCGAGCTTGCCTTTGTCCACCTTGAAGCCGGTCTTCACCCGCCGCGTTTCCGGATCGGGCTCGATCTGCGGCTCGATGTCGGCAAACGCGTAGCCGACGTCGGTGTAACGGTTCTTCAACGCCTCCAGCGAGCCGTCGAATTTCGCGCGCGAGAAGACCTCGCCGACTTTGATCGTGATCAACTTCGTCAAGTCTTCTTTTTTGAAAAGCAGATCGCCGTCGAGCGTCACGCTTTCGATATAGAACTGCGGCCCCTCGTTGACCGCGACCGAGATGTACATCCAGCGCTTGTCCGCCGACAGCGTGACCACCGGCCGGCCGATCTGCGCGAAATAGCCGCGGTCGGCGTAGTAGCGCCGGAGCAACTCGAGATCCTGGGCGAACATCGTTTCGCGGTAGACGCCGGTCGAGGTGACGTAGCTGCCGATGTCGCCCGCTTTGGTTTGAATCGCCTTGCGCAGTTCTTCGTCGGTGAAGGCGTGGTTGCCGACGAAATCGACGCGCTTGATGTAAATCTTGCGGTATTCGTGAATGCGGATGACCACCTTCACGCGGTTGTTCGGCAGCGGTTCGATCTCGTAGGTGATGTCCACCATGAAGAAGCCTTCCGCCTCGTACAATTGGCGGATCTTCTCGATGTTCTCCTTGATCTTGGCGACCGACAAAATGGTGTTCGGCTTGAGGTCGACGGCCTGGTCGATTTTGTCTTTCTTGACCTCGTCGTTGCCCTCGTACACGAATTCCTTGACCGCGGGCTTTTCCTCGACGACGAAGATGACGATCTTGCCTTCCGGCGCATCCTGCAACTCAATCCGCACGTCGGCGAAATAGGCCAGGGCGAAGACCGCGCGCAGGTCGGCGTCCAGCCGCTCGGGGTCCAGCGCGTCGCCTTTCTTGGTCGTCACGACCGCCAGGACGGCGTCGTCTTCGATGCGTTTGGCGCCCTCGACCCGCACGCCGGCGACGACCACGGGCGTCGCGTGCGCCGTCGCCGCCAGGCCGGCGACCAGCAGCGCCGCCAGCAGCAGCCAGCCCGCGGCGCGCCTCACGTGAGATTCTCCAGCTTGCCGGCGACCAGGCGCAGCAGCCGCGGCATGCGCCGGGCGAGGCGGTCGTTGTGCGTGACGACGATGAAGCTGGCGCCGCGGCGGCGGTTGACGTCGAACATCACGTCCCACAGCTTCTCGCCGATCGCCGCGTCGAGGTTGCCGGTCGGCTCGTCGGCCAGCACCAGATCCGGGTTCATCACCAGCGCCCGGGCAAAGGCCACGCGCTGCTGTTCGCCGCCCGACAACTCGCCCGGCTTGTGCCGCAGCCGCTCGCCGAGGCCGAGTTCGCGCAGCGCCTCCGCGGCGTTCTTGGCGGCGTCGGCGCGCGACATCCCGGCGATCAGCGCCGGCATCATCGCGTTTTCGAGCGTGTCGAATTCGGGGATCAGGCCGTGAAATTGGAAGACGAAACCGACCCGCCGGTTGCGAAAAGCGGCCAGCGCGCGGTTCGGCGTTTTCTCGGAAAAGACCGGCTCGCCGTCGAAGGCCACCGTGCCGGCCGTCGGCCGCTCGAGCGCGCCGAGCACATACAGAAAGGTCGATTTGCCGGCGCCGGATTCGCCGACGACGCCGACCATTTCGCCGCGCTCCATCGTGAAATCGAGGCCCCGCAGGACTTCCAGCGGCGCGCCGACCTCGGTGTAGGTTTTGACCAACCCTCGAACTTCAACGAGCGGCATGACGTTCCTTATTCGTAACGAAGCGTTCGCACGGGGTCCAACCGGCTGGCGATGCCCGCGGGAATCGCCGTCGCCACCATGATCAGACCCAGGGACGCCGCGAAAATCACAAAAAAATCGAACAGCGTGAACGAAATCGGCAGCGTGTCGATAAAGTACACGCGCGGATCGAGCGCCACGAACTTGTATTTCATTTGCGCGAGGCAGACGCCGACGCCGAGCGCGGCGCCGAGCACCGTGCCGAGCACGCCGGTCACCAAGCCTTGGAACATGAAGATGCGGCGAATCTGACTCGCCGACGCACCCATCGCAACGATCATCGCGATGCTGCGTTGCTTGTCCATCACCACCATGTACAGCGTCGAGAAAACATTCAGCGCGGCGACGAAAATGATCAGGCACAGGATGATGAACATGACCAGCTTCTCCAACTTCAGCGCCGTGAAGAGGTTGCGGTTCATGTCCTTCCAGTCCCGGGTGTAATACGGCCAGCCGAGCGCCGCGCGGATGCGTTCGGTCACGGCTTCGGTCTCCCACATGTCCGTGAGGCGGACTTCGAGGCCGGTCACCGTATTGTCGGCGTTGAAGAAGTCCTGCGCCACCTTGAGATCGAGATAGCCGAATTTGGCGTCGAACTCGTACAACCCGCTCTGGAACTCGCCGACGACGACGAACGTTTTGCTCTTCGGCGCCGGCCCCATCGGCCCGGCCTCGCCGATCGGATTGACAATCGTCAGTTCTTCCTGCGGGAACACGCGCAGGGACGCCATCAAATCGTGGCCGAGCAGGATGCCGGGGTACGTCTTGTTGTCCGGCGCCTTTTCCGAGGGCGGCCGCAGCGGCTTGTGCTCGACGCGCAGTTGATCCAGCGCGTCGCCTTTGACGCTGTTGGCGATGCTCGTCACCGTCGCGGCCGACGCCGGGTCGATGCCGCGCAGAATCACGCCCGTCGCGTGATCGGAAGTGGCCGCCATCACCTCGCGGAAGATGAACGGCGTGACGGCCGCGACGCCGTCGAGGCGCTTCACTTTCTCGGCGACGTCCTGCCAATGCTCCAGTTCGCCGTTGTGCGACATCACCATCATGTGGCTGAGCGTGCCCAGAATCTTCGTCGTCATGTCCTGCTGAAAGCCGGTGACGACCGCCAGCACCACGATCAGCGTCGCGACGCCGACGGCCACGCCGGTCACGGCGATAATCGTGATGATCGAGAGCGCCACTTTGCGCCGCTTGGGGCGTAAAAATCGCAGGCCGACGAAGCGGGCGAAACCCATCGGACTAGACCTGTTCCTTTCTCAGCAGCGGGAACAGGATCACGTCGCGAATGCTCGGCTGGTCGGTCAACAGCATGGTCAGGCGATCGATGCCGATGCCCTCCCCCGCGGTCGGCGGCAAGCCGTATTCGAGCGCGCGGATGTAGTCGGCGTCGTAGTCGTGGGCCTCTTCGTCGCCGGCCTTCTTGGCCTCGACCTGCGCCAGGAACCGCTGCCGCTGGTCCTCCGGATCGGCCAGCTCGTTGAACGCATTCGCGAGTTCCCGCCCGAAAATGAACAGTTCGAAGCGGTCGACAACGTCCGGATTCTCGTCGTTGCGGCGCGCCAGTGGGCTGACCGCGGTCGGGTAGTGATAAATGAACGTGGGCTGAATCAGCTTGCTCTCGACGCGTTCCTCGAACACGAGCGTGACCAGTTCGCTCGCGTTCGGATGGCCGACGATTTCGATTTCCTGCGCCTTGCAAAAATCGACCAGCTTTTGGCGGTCGGTCAGATCGGCCGCCTGCAAATCGGTGTGCTCCAGCACGGCTTCCGTCAGCTTCAGGCGCTTCCACGGGCTGGAAAAATCGAGCGGCTGGCCCTGGTACACGATCGACGGGCTGCCGCAGATCTGTTCGGCCAGATGCCGGAACAACTCTTCGGTCAGGTCCATCAATTGTTCGTATGTCGCGTACGCCCAGTAGAATTCGATCATCGTGAATTCGGGATTGTGCTGGGCGCTCAGGCCTTCGTTGCGGAAATTGCGGTTGATCTCGAAAACGCGGTCGAAGCCGCCGACCACCAGGCGCTTCAGATAAAGCTCCGGCGCGATGCGCAGGAACAGGTCCATCTCCAGCGCGTTGTGGTGCGTGCAAAACGGCCGCGCCTTGGCCCCGCCGGCGATCGACTGCATCATCGGCGTTTCGACTTCGATGAAGTCGCGCTCGGCGAAAAAGGCGCGGATCAGGCGGATGATCTCGCTGCGCTTGCGAAACACTTCCACCGCTTCGGGGTTCGCGATCAGGTCGGCGTAGCGCTGGCGGAACCGCGTTTCGAGGTCCTGCAGGCCGTGCCACTTTTCGGGCAGCGGCCGGCTGTTCTTGCCCAGCAGCGTCAGCTCGTGCGCCGCGATGGTCAACTCGCCCGTGCGCGTCTTGAACGGCTGGCCGCGAAAGCCGAAGATGTCGCCGACGTCCGCGAACTTCTTGAAAAACGCCTGTTTTTCCGGGCCGACGAGCTTCTTGCTGAGCAGGATCTGAAGCTTGCCCGTGCGGTCGAACAGATCGAGGAAGATCGCGTTGCCGAAATCGCGGATCGCCTTGATGCGCCCGGCGACGGCCAGCCGGTCCGGACAGCTTTCCAGATCCTCGGCCGTCTTCTCGCCGTACAGCGCCTGTGTCTGGCGCGCCGTGTGCGTCACGGGGATTGTCGTCGGAAACGGATTGACGCCCATTTCCCGCAGCGCCCGGATCTTCTCCTTGCGCTGATCGATAAGCTTGTTCGTATCCTCAGTCATGTGAGTTCTCTCTTGAGCAAACGCGCTACCCTAGTTTTTTATGGACGCTGCTGTCAAGTGTGACGGCTTTTTTGCGGCGACTTTGTTGCGCGACGATGCGGGCCGCAGCGCCAGGGGCGGGCGCCGGTTTTCGCGCGAACTTTTCGGCGGGACGCGGGGTTTTCAGCGCTTTTGCCGGCGCAGTTCGCCCTTTTGCGGCGCGCGCGTTTCCATTTGATCGACGCAACCCGTTGAAATGACAGATAAACGCGTTGCCCCCGAAATGTTGGCATCATTTCTGCAAAGTACTATCGATGCGTGGAAAGGAAGGGTGCTGTGAAAGCTTCGCGAACTCGGAAAAGCCTCGATGGATACGAAATCCAAGCGATCAGGGCGAAGCTGCCCCGCGTGGCGGCGGTCGCGGCGGTCGCCTCGGCCTTGCTGCTATGCTGCATCGCGCCGGCGGCGTTCGCCTCCTCGACCCAACAAGATCCCGCCGCGCCGGTCGTGCATGCCCCTCTGAAGCCCGAGCCGATGGTCGACGTGGTCATTGAAAACTTCACGTGGGAGCGGCCGGCGCGCCGCCCGATTCCCGAAAACGTGGCGGCGCTGCTGGCGAAGGCGGATGAGTGCTTCCAGGCCGGCCGCGTCGCCGACCCGCCGGAAGACTCCGCCTACGGCATGTACCTGTTTGTGCTGGGGCTGGACCCGGACAACGAAATCGCGCAGGCCGGCGTCAAGAAGGTCGAGGAATACTACCTGGCGCTCGGCCGCGGCTATGCGCGCAACGAGCGCTATGAGCAGGCGATTGCGAGCTTCCGCAAGGCGTTGCTGGTCAACGCCGACGACGCCGAGGCCGAACTGGCGGTGGACCAGTTGGAGACGCTCATCCGCGAGCAGGCGAACGAGAGCGCGATCCGGCCGGCGGCCGGCGCCGCCAAACTATGGAACGCCCCGCCGGAGACGCCGGCCCAACCGGATCAAGCCGCCGTCGCCGCCATGAAGGCGACCATCAAAGAGCACATGGGCCGCGTCAACTTCTGCTTCGCCAAGAACCCCGACGCCAAGGGCGTGGCCTCAATCCGCTTCAGCATCAACCCCGACGGCTCGGTTTCCAATGTCGCCCTGCCGGACTCGACGCTCGGCAATAGTGAAATCGAGCAATGCCTGCTGCGCCGCGTCGCCCTCATGCGCTTCCCCACGTTCGCCGGCGCCCCCCGGACGGTGGTCGTGCCGTTTCGATTCAATCAGTAGTGGCCAGTGGCCAGTGGTCAGCGAACAGTGAACAGTGAACAGTGGTCGGCCGCCCTCCGAACCCCGAATCCCGAATCCCGAACCCCGAGCTCCGAATCCCGTCTGCGGCGGTCGCCGAAATTGGCTTTGTTTCGTAATTTTACCTAATTTGGCCGGTTGCGCGCTGACATATATCTGCGATCGCGACGGGTAAAATGACGTTTAGCGGTGTTTGCGGGTGATAAGTGATATCAAAATAATCTGGGAGGCGGAAGTCAGAAGTCAGAAGCCGGAAGCCAGGCGTCGGACGGGCGCGGACCTGACATGGAGAAGGGCTGAAATTCCGCGACATCTGTGCAATCGGTGCAATCGGTGGATGCCCGAAATCTCGGCGGTGAAAGCCAAACTGCCGGCGGGACGCCGGCGCTCCCGGGAAAGCACGGCCAAGGGCGGCTGCGCCACACAATTTGTTGCGATTACTGGTTTTCCGCGCGGACGGGGGCAGTGACGCGGCGGACGGCGGCCTCGCGGAAGCCGACGGCCAGGGCGTGCAGGTTGAGTTCCTCGGTGCCCTTGGGGACGCGGCCGACCACCGCGCGCTCCAGCGCCAGTCGGCTGACGCAGTCGGTGAGGCCGGCGATGGCGCCGAGCGAGACGATGTTGGCGACGAACACTTTGCCGATTTCGTCGCGCGCGAGGCGCGTGAAAGGGATATTATAAATCAGGCATTCGCTGCCCGGCGGCGGGATGCACAGTTCGGCGTCGAGAATCATGATGCCGTTCTTTTTCAGCGCATCGCCGTATTCCGTAAGGCTCTTCTGATTGAGGCAGAGCAGGATATCCAGTTCCTCGCACTTGGGATAATCGATGACTTCGTCGCTGATGATGACCTCGCTCTTCGAGGCGCCGCCGCGGGCCTCGGGCCCGTAGCTCTGGGTCTGCACCGCGTTCTTATTATCGAAGAGGATCGCCGCTTCGGCGAGGATGATGCCGGCGAGGACGAGGCCCTGGCCGCCGCTGCCGGCCAGCCGGATTTCCAGCCGTTTCAGACCCATCGTTCAATCCTCCATCGCCAGCCGCGCGGTGCGGTGCAGTTCTTCGACGAATTCGTGCCGCTGGCGATCGGCGAAAATGCCGATCGGGATTTTGTCCTTCGCGTCTTCGAGGCTGAGCGCGTCCATCGCCTCGATGTTGACGCAGTGGTCTTTCCAGTACTTCATCATCTCGACGGGGCCGCGGAACTTGTTGCGGCGGCCGTAGGCCGTGGGGCAGTCTTCGAAGACCTCGATCACCGAGAAGCCCTTGTGCCGCATGCCGGCGATGATCGCCTTTTCCAGCAGTTTGACGTGGTAGGTCGTGGCGCG
>CAZHPN010000203.1:0-10265 GCA_964534375.1 uncultured bacterium
GTCGTCGTCGGCGCCGGCGGCGCGGCGAAGGCCGCCGTCTACGCGCTGCGGCAGACGGGCGCGGCGCGCGTGCTGCTGGCGAATCGCACGCTCGCCAAAGCCGAGGCGATCGCCCAAAATCTCGACTGCGAAGCCGCCGAGTTGCCGGCGTTGCGCGACGAATTGCCGGAGACCGACCTGCTCGTCTCCTGCCTGCCGGCGCACGTCAACACCGTCGACCCCGACTGGCTCGACCCCGATCTGGTCGTGCTCGACGCCAATTACGCCGCCTCGCCGCTCGGCGACGCCGCCCGCGAACGCGGCTGCCGCGTGATCAGCGGCCTGTCGTGGTTGCTGCACCAGGCGCTGGCCTCGTTCCGCCTGTTCACCGGCCGGCCCGCGACGCCGGCCGAGATGGAGCCGGCGCTGACGAAGCTGGCGTCGCCGCGCGAGCGGCTGGGCCGCGGCATCGCCTTGATCGGCTTCATGGGCGCCGGCAAGAGCGAGGTCGGCCAGGCGCTGGCGGCGCATCTCGGCCGCCGTTTCGTCGACCTCGACCGCGAGATCGAAACGATGGCCGGCTGTTCCATCGCCGAAATCTTCCAGACCAAAGGCGAACCCGCGTTCCGCCGCATGGAAAGCGAGGCGTTGGCGAAATTGCCCTTCGCGGCCGGCGATGTCGTCGCCTGCGGCGGCGGGGCCGTGCTCGATCCGAACAACCGCCGGCGGCTGCGCAAGAACGCGGTCGTGATCTGGCTCTCGGCGGCGCTCGACGTTTGCGTCGCGCGCGCGTCGGACGGCGCGCGGCCGCTGCTGGCCGCGACCGACGGCCTCTCGGCCGGCGAACTGCACGCGCAACGCCTGCCGCGGTACGCCGAGACGGCGGACCTCGTGGTCGATTCCGGCCGGCGCTCGCTCGACGCGGTCGTGAAAAAGATCGTCCATGAAATTCGTGAAGCCTAGCCGCGTCGACGGGTCCGTCGCCGCCCCGCCCTCCAAAAGCATGACGCAACGGGCCTTCGCGCTGGCCGCGCTCACCCGCGGCGAGTCCGAGATTCGCCATTTCTCCGTCGCCGACGACGCGCTGTCCGCGCTGGACATCGCCACCGAGTTCGCGGCCGGCGTCCGGCTCGATCCGGTTTCGCGGTCCATTTTCCTTGCCGGCGGCGGCGCCCCGGAGACCGAGACGCTCGACTGCGGCGAATCCGGCCTCGCCATGCGCATGTTCGCCGCCGTCGCCGCGCTGCAAAAACGGCCTCTCACGTTGACCGCGACCGGCTCGCTCGCGCGGCGGCCGGTCGGCTTCATCGAAGACACGCTGCGCGCGCTCGGGGCGGAAGCGCAAACCGCCGGCGGCCTGCCGCCGTTGCGCGTGTGCGGGCCGCTGCGCGGCGGCCGCGCGACGGTCGACGGCGCCGTCAGTTCGCAGTTCCTTTCGGGCCTGCTGATCGCCTTGCCGCGCTGCCGGCGCCATTCGCGGCTGACGGTCGCGAACCTGAAAAGCAAACCTTACGTGCGCCTGACGCTGGCGATGGTGCGCCAGGCCGGCGGGATCATTCGCTGCGACGACGACCTCGCCGAATTCGAGATCCCCGGCCGCCAAAAATACCAACCGCAGACGTACATCGTTGAGCGCGACTGGTCGGGCGCGGCGTTCTTGCTGGCGGCGGGCGCGATCGCCGGGCGCGTCACGGTGCGCGGGCTCGATCCGCAATCCGAGCAGGCCGACCGCGCGGTGCTCGACGCCCTGCGCCTCGCCGGCGCGCGCGTGGAAATCGGCGGCGACGGCGTCACGGTCGTTCGCGACGAACGGCGCGCCTTCGCCTTCGACGCGACCGATTGCCCCGACCTTTTTCCGCCGCTGGCCGCCCTCGCCGCCTGCTGCGCGGGCACGAGCGCGCTGACCGGCGTCGGCCGTTTGCGCCACAAGGAAAGCGACCGCGCCGCGGCGCTGATTGCCGAGTTCGGGAAGATCGGCGCCGCGCTGCGCGTCGATGGCGACGTGCTGCTGGTCGCCGGCGCGCCGCTGACCGGCGGCGAGGTCGACTCGCACGGCGACCATCGCATCGCCATGGCGCTGGCCGTCGCCGCGCTCGCGAGCCGCGACGGCGTGAACATTCGCGGCGAAGGCTGCGTCGCCAAATCCTATCCAGATTTTTTCGAGGATTTGCTCTCGATCGCGGAGCCGAAATCATGAATTCTTTCGGACGAATCTTTCGCGTGGCGCTGGCCGGCGAATCGCACGGCCCGGCGATTTCCGTCATCGTCGATGGTTGCCCGGCCGGCCTGCCGCTGGCGCCGGACGATTTCGCGGCCGACCTCGTGCGGCGGCGCCCGGGGCGGGCCGGCACAACGGCGCGCGTCGAGCCCGATCGTTTGCTGATCCAAAGCGGCGTCTTCAACGGCCGCACGACCGGCGCGCCGTTGCTGCTGCAATTCGCCAACCGCGATCTCGATTCCAGCAGCTACGAGGCGATGAAAAACACGCCGCGGCCCGGCCAGGCCGATTTCGTCGCGCGCGTCAAATCCGGCGGCTGGAACGACTACCGCGGCGGCGGCACATTCTCCGGCCGGCTGACCGTCGGCCTCGTCGCGGCGGGCGTCGTCGCCAAGAAAATCCTCGCGCCGGTCGACATCCGCGCCCGCATCGTCGAAATCGGCGGCGCCGCCGATTACGAGGCGCGGCTGGCCGAGGCGGTCGCCGCCGGCGATTCGCTGGGCGGCGTCGTCGAGTGCGTCGCCCGCGGCCTGCCCGTCGGCCTGGGCGAGCCGTTCTTCGATTCGGCGGAGTCGCTGCTCGCGCACCTCGCCTTCGCGATCCCGGCGGTGAAAGGAGTCGAATTCGGCGACGGCTTCGCGGCGGCGCGGCTGCGGGGCAGCGAATTCAACGACGCGATCGTCGACCGCGCGGGCCGGACCGCGACCAACCACGCCGGCGGCATCAACGGCGGCCTGACCAACGGCAATGACCTCGTGTTTCGCGCGGCCGTCCGCCCGCCGGCGAGCATCGCCCTGCCCCTGCCGTCGGTGGACCTGCTCACCGGCGAGCCGCGCGAACTGCGCATTGTCGGCCGCCACGACGCCTGCATCGCGCTGCGGTTCCCCGTGATCCTCGAAGCCGCCGCCGCGATCGTGCTGGCCGACCTGATGATGCTCGAGAACCGCATCGCGCGGGTTGTTCGCGGCGACGAATGAATTCGGCGCAATTATGATAGTTTTTTGACAGGATCAACAGGATCGACGGGACCGTTTGCACGACCTGGTTCGGGTGACATGCGAGCGCCTTGACGCGGCCGACCACTGACCACTGACCACTGGCCACAGTCTTCCGGCCCGCGCCGGGCGCCCTCTTGCGCGAACGGGAAAATAGATTACAAAGGCGTTTACATTTTAAGGAGGACACTCATGCCGGCCCAGCTTCCGAAAATTCCCGGTCCCGACAATTTGATCGCCTTGTTCGAAAACAGCGTGAAAAAGTTCCCGGACAATCCGTTGTTCGGCACGAAAAACGCCCAGAAAACCGGCTACGACTGGGTGACGTACCGGCAGGTGGCGCAACGCGTCGATAATTTCCGCGCCGGTTTGGCGGGCCTCGGCGTCAAACGCGGCGACGCCGTCGCGATCATCGCCAACAACCGCACCGAGTGGGCCGTGGCCGCCTACGCCACGTACGGCCTCGCCGCGCGGTTCATTCCGATGTACGAGGCGGAATTGGTCCGCATTTGGAAGTACATCGTCGCCGACTGCGGCGCGAAAGTGCTGATCGTCGCGCGGCCGTCGATCTACGAAAAGGTGAAGGATTTCCCCGCCGAGATTCCGACGCTGAAGCACGTGGTCTTGATCGAAGGCGCCGCCGACGGCGTGACGACCATGGCGGAACTCGAGGCACAGGGCGCGAAAAAGCCGGTGGCGTCGATCCAGCCGGCCGGCGACGATATCGCCGGGCTCGTTTACACCTCCGGCACGACGGGCAATCCGAAAGGCGTGCTCCTCTCGCACCGCAACCTTTCGAGCAACGCCATCGGCGCGCTGATGACCTTCAAGGATTTCGGCCCGACCGATTGCACGCTCTCGTTTCTGCCGTGGGCGCACAGCTTCGGCCAGACCGCCGAATTGCACATGCTGGTGTACGTCGGCGCGGGCACCGGCTTCGCCGAAAAAACCGACACCATCATCAGCGATCTGGCGCTGGTGAAGCCGACCATCCTGGTGGGCGTGCCGCGCATCTTCAACAAGATTTACGAAGGCCTGAACGCCAAGATGAAGGCGCAGGGCGGCGTGGGCAAGTATCTGTACGACATGGGCGTCGCCGCGGCGTCGAAGCAGCGCCAACTCAAGGCCGAGCGCAAGGCGAGCCTGGTCAACGCGCTGCAGTTGACCGTCGCCGACAAGGTCGTGTTCGCGAAAATCCGCCAGGCTTTCGGCGGGCGGCTGCGGTTCACGGTCAGTTCCAGCGCGGCGCTGAGCGTCAAGGTCGCCGAGTTCATCGAGGGCCTGGGCATTCCGATTTACGAAGCCTGGGGCATGACGGAACTGAGCCCGGCGCACACCGTGAACGCGCCCGGCGCGTGCAAAATGGGCAGCGTCGGCCGGCCGATTTTCGGCAGCGCGGTCGAGATCGACAAAACCATCACCGGCGAAGACAGCGCCGACGGCGAGATCGTCGCGTACGGTCCGAACGTCATGGTCGGCTATCACAATCTGCCCGAAGAGACGGCCGCCGTGTTGCGGAAAGACGGCGGGCTGGCCACGGGCGACCGCGGCCGCCTCGACGACGAAGGCTTTCTCTACATCACCGGCCGCATCAAAGAGCAGTACAAGCTCGAAAACGGCAAGTATGTTTTCCCGTCGGGCATCGAGGAATCGATCACGCTCAGCCCGTACATCGAAAACTGCGTCGTCTGCGGCGACAACAAGCCGTACAACGTCGCGCTGCTCGTGCCGAGCTTCCCGGCGCTGAAAAAATGGGCCAAGGAAAACGCCATCCCCGACGCCACGCCGGAGCAACTGGTCGACAATCCGAAGACCACCGAATTGTTCATGGCGGAAATCAAACGCGTCTGCGGCGAACTCGCCGGCTACGAAATCCCGAAAAAAGTCTTGGTCGTGAAGGAACCGTTCACCACCGAAAACGGGATCCTCACGCCGACGCTGAAGGTGAAACGCCGCGAGATCATGAAGCGCTGGGGCAAGGACATCGACGCGCTGTATCAAGGCGGCAAATCGGCCTGACCTGGGACCGCGGGCGTCTCCACCCGCCCTGGGAACGCCGGCGTCTCGCCGGCCAGGTGAACCCGCCGCCGGGACGGCGGCGGTCCCGGGAGCGGACCTGGGCGCCAAAACCTGCGCGGGTGTCCCCACCCGCAAAATTACACGCCACCAAAGGGCGAACGCAATGTTCGCCCTTTTCTATTTTGCGTTCGTGCCCTCGCCGGCCGGGTCGGCCAGCCCCGTCATACGGAAGATGGCGGCGTCGTAATCTCGCAGTTGTTTCAGCTTTCCGCAGCCGTCGGCGTAGTGATGGTCGCACGCCCACTTGTATGCTTCTCGCGCTCGATCGCCGTTCGGCCTGACGCCGCCGACGCCGTACTCGTACGCATAGCCAAGGTCGACGCACCGGCTGGGTTTGTCGCGTTCGCACCTCTCCGCGAACAGCCTGCGCGCGCGCTCTGCTTCCTCCATCCTCGGGTTGCCGCAAATCTCGCGGTAGCAATACGGACCTTCCGGCAAGTCGGCCGCGCATTTCGCGTCTTGCGGAAAACCACAGTCGCCCGTGCGGAAACAGCCGCCAAGACCGCAGCATCCGCGCCAATCTCCGCCATCGCACGACTGCAGGTAGAGTTCGCCCGCGCGTTCCCTGTCTTTCGCGATGCCGCATCCTCCGTCGGAGAAGCAGTCGCCAAGCGCCGCGCACGCCGCGGCCCCGCCGCGGCGGCAGGCGTACTCGTACAGTACAACCGCACGCTGCGGGTCTTTCGCGACCTCGCATCCGCCGTAATCAAAGCAATCGCCGAGCGCCGCGCACGCCGCCATTCGGCCCACCAGGCATTCTTTCGCATGTTGCTTGCCTGGGCGGTCGCGGACGGTTTTGATTGCGTCGCGATATTCGCTGCTAATCATGGCCGTGAGAGATTTGCACGCGGCCGAATCACCGCCTTGACACGCTTGATCATATAATTCCGTCGCGCTTCTCGCGTCTTTCCGAAGCGCGCAATTTCCGCGTTCGAAGCACCAGGCGAGGTTGGCGCAACCGCGCAGATTGCCGCCGTCGCACGCTTTCTCGAACAACTCGCCGGCGCGCCGCTCGTCTTTCGCCACTCCGCACCGCCCGTTTGACAGGCAATAGCCGAGGCCGACGCAGCCGTCCAGGACGCCGCCGTCGCGCGCTTTCTCGAACAACTCGCCCGCGCGCTGCTCGTCGGTCACCAGAACATGAGCGCCCTTTTCGAAGGCCATGCCGAGCTCGGCGCAGGCCAGAGCGTCGCCATCGTCGCAGGCTTGGCGATACGATTCGCGGTCGGGGTTGTCAGGTTGCACGATCTTCGTCCCGGACCGTTGGGCGCCGCGTTCGTCCGAATTGCACGCAAGACCGACGACGGCCACGAGCGTCAGACTGAAGGTCCGCAACAATGCCAAGGCCATCTTGCCGCCGCTCATTTTCCCTCCGAGAAACATCCCGCCGGCGCTACGAATTGGAACACCGATTCATTGGACACATTCGACGCCGGTTTCGTTACGCGATCAAGGGGAAGGTCAGCGGGGAATTCCCGGGCCAGTATATTTCTCGCGGTCGTTCATTCCCGCGTCGGTCGCACGAGGGCTAGCATGAGGCACGACGCCCGAATCTCGACGCCGAAATTCCTGCGCGCGTCCGCTAACCAACGTTTTCCGCTTCGCGGCGGCCGGCGGATAGCATCGTCAGCGAAATACTGTCAAATTACTTTTTTCCCGTTTCTCGCAGCGATGAGCGCCCAACAGACAATCGCGCTGCAGACCGAGCTCCAACGCCCAAACCCCTTGTAGATTTGCGCGGCGAGGTAAGCCTGATCTTTGAGCGTCCCTTTCGCCTCAATTTGCGGATCGGATACGTTGCGCACCGCCACCCACGGCGGGCGGGACTCGTGCCGTTTCGCCTGAACCAAACCCAGGACGGCATCTCCCATTTCCGACAGGTGGCCTTTATTTTGCAGCTTGAAGTGGTCGTCCGAGGTGTCGAAACCGAAGAAATCCGTGGTCACCACGCCGTCGGGGGCGGAATGGCTGAGGGCGATCTTCGGCGGCCGGGTGTTGTCCTTGGGCAACCGGTCCGCGTTGGCGTTGAAGAGGCTCTGCGCTTTCGTGAAATATTTGGTGTCGATTTTCGCGCTTTGATAAGTGGCGTCGGCAAACGGCTCGCCCTTCAACCACTTGAGGCAGTCGAAGCATACGATGGGGCTGACCACGACGTCGCCGACCTCCCATTCCTTGCCGATGCCGCCCCCCGTGCCGGTCGTGATGACGAGGCTGGGGTTCACTTCATCGATAATTTGCAGCCACATGTCCTCGTTCGGCAGCGTGGCATTCGGCCGCGGCGGCTCTTTTGTGTCCTGAGACAGATGCGACTCGGACTTGAAAACCACGACTTTCGCCTCCCCTATTGTGGTGGTCCAATAGCTGCCGAGCCTCCCGGCTTTCAGCGCCGGGCACCCTTTGCGCATCTTCTTCGCGATCGCGGCGAATTTGTGCTTGTAGGGCACATAGTCGTTTCGCGAGTCTTTCCCTGGCGTCAGGACGCGACTCAGCGCGTGCCCTTCCTCCACCGTCCACGTCACGACGAGAACGTCCGCCTGGGGCAAAGCGCCGCCCTGCCCTTTGCGGGCTTTGGCGTCGGGTTTGGGCGCCAGATCCGCCGGCCACGGAATTTCCTCAAAACGCGACATGCCGGTGGCGGTCGTAAAGGCGAAAAAAGCTGCGCCTGCTGGGCCGTCGGAATCGAAGTCAATGATTTCGCGCTGATAATCCTCAACAGTGGCGGTCCCTTTCGCAACGGCCGCGGTGACAAAAGTGTTCGCCGGCGCCGGGACGGCAATGGGATCAAATCCGAGATTACGTTTAACCCACGCACGACCGGAAATCATGAGACACCTCCTCGTTAATGGCTGGTTTTGGTCTGGTCACACCTCATAGAACGCATCAGTGACTCGGAAACTTGCCCACATGGCGAGGCGCCGCGCCCTTAATCGTTTTTCATCCATACGTTGTAATTGCAGTCTAATAAGAAGTGGCCGTTGTTGTCAAGTAACTTTAATGTTCTTTACCCGTGAAGGTTCGCCGTGACCAGGCAAAGACGGCTTCTCGGCGCGCTCCCAACCGCCGCGTTGAGGGCAAAGGCGACGAAGAAAATTGGCCCAAAGCCGCGGAACTGCACAAGGAAGTACGCGAAATAACCCCGGGCAGGTTTATGTATCACGAAATGAAAAACGTGAAACATGAACCAACTTATGATTAATCCGTGAAACATTACGGGGTGTTTATTCAGTTCTCGGCCGGGCGAAGCCCGGCCCTGGCGCCAAAGCGCGTCCCACCGATTGCCGCGACCTGCTGACCGCGTTCGCTGGACCCGGAACCGAATCTTGACGGCAAAAACCCGTCGGCGTAGTTATGAAAATCGCAACTGCCCTTCCCGACCGCTGGAGGTTCGCCGTGACCACGCGAGGACGGCTTCTCGCCGCGCTCCTGACCGCCGCGCTGTCGTTGTTGGTTTTGGGTTCCGCGCCGCCGGTGTCGCCGCCCGCCGGCGAGGACGCCGCAACGATCGCGGCACGCCTTTGCGACGGCGGCAACGCGACCGGCTGCTTCAACCTCGGCGTCATGTTCGAAAAGGGCAACGGCGTCGAAGAGAACTGGCCCAAAGCCGCCGAACTCTACAAGAAGGCTTGCGACGGCGGCAGCGCCGCCGGGTGCAAAAACCTCGGATGGTTGTACGAAATCGGCAAGGGCGTCCTCAAGGATCTGCCCAAGGCCGCCGAACTTTACAAGAAGGCTTGCGACGGCGGGTACGCCCACGGCTGCGCCAACCTCGGCGCCATGTACGAGACGGGGCGGGGAGTTTCGCAGGATGCCGCCAAGGCTGTCGAACTTTACAAGAAAGGCTGCGACGGCGGCGGCCAGAGCGCGTGCTTCGGCCTCGCCCGTGCATACGAATTCGGTACGGGCGCGTCGAAGGACCTGTGCAAGGCCGCGGAGCTGTACCAGAAAGCGTGCGACGCAGGAGAGATGCCCGCGTGCATCAACCTCGGCGCGATGTACGGCAAGGGCGAAGGCGTCGCTAAAGACGCGGTCAAGGAGTTCGAACTGGAGGGAAAGGCTTGTGACCGCGGAATTCCTCTCGGATGCCTCTACGTCGCCGACATGTACGATAGCGGCGAGGGTGTTAAGCAGGACTGGCCCAAGGCTGCGGAAATTTACAAAAAGATCTGCGACCTCGGCATCATGGAAGGCTGCTCCCGCTACGGAATGCTGAACTACAGAGGCGCCGGCGTGCCCCAGGATTCGGCCAAAGCCCTCGACTTTGTCGCGCGGGCCTGCGACGGCGGCTACGCCCACGGGTGCTTCGACCTCGGCCGACTTTACGCGTTCGGCGCGGCGGGCGCCAAGGATTTGGCCAAGGCTGCGGAAATGTACGAGAAGGCGTGCGACGGCGGGGAGGCCTGGGGCTGCTTCAGCCTCGCGTGGCTGTACGAAGACGGCAAAGGCGTCGCCAAAGACCGCAAGAAATCCTGGGAACTGTTCGCCAAGATTTGCAACGGCGAACCGGCCGGCGGGAACGCTGCCGTTTGCGCCGACTTCGGCAGCCGGCTTTTTCTGCGCGCCAAAAAAGCGAAAGGCGCCGAGGCGCTGCGTTTCTTCGCCGCCGCCCGCGAAAAGCTGCTGGCGGCGAACAAAATGAAGCCGGGCGCGGGCACGTACAATCTCGCCTGCCTCGCCGCTTTGGAAGGCAAGGACGACGAATGCCGCAGTTGGTTGGAAGACGCGTTGCGCCACAAAAAACTGCCTTCCGTCGAACACATGATGAAGGACAGCGATCTGGATTCGGTGCGCAACAAGGATTGGTTCAAGGAGTTTCTCGCGAAAGTGAAGGCGGGGCCGGCGACTAACAAGAAGACGCCCTGATCGTCAGCCATTCCCTATTCCCTACTCCCGAGTCCCGAGTCCCGAATCCCGAGTCCCGAGTCCCGAGTCCCGAGTCCCGAGTCCCGAGTCCCGAATCCCGAGTTCCGCTAACGCCCGCCCGGCGTCCGCCGCTA
>CAZHPN010000204.1:0-10102 GCA_964534375.1 uncultured bacterium
TCGTTGACGAACGGGCCGTACACTTCGGCGGTGTCGAAGAACGTGACGCCGCGATCCACGGCCGCCCGCAGAAGAGAAATCATGTCCTTCTTCTCGGGGAACGGCGGGTACGAAAAGCTCATCCCCATGCAGCCGAGCCCAAGAGCCGAAACTTCGAGACCGCTTTTGCCCAGTTTACGCTTTTGCATTGTCTGTCCTCCTGTCGCCTTTTACCGGCGTAGCAAATTCAGCCACGCAGACACCCTGTTCTGCGCATTTTTCACGTCGCTGCCCCGTATCGCCAGACCGTCGACAACGGTCGACCGCGGGCAAAGTTTCGCCAGTTCCGCGGCGCTCCGGCCCAAACCGCTGCCCTCGTGCGTGCAAAACGGCGCGATCGTTTTCCCCGACAAATCGTGTTCGGAGAGAAATGTAACAATCGGCCGGGGCACGGTCCCCCACCAGTTCGGGTAGCCAAGGAAAATCACGTCGTACGCGCCGACATTTTCGACCTTTGTTTTCAACGCCGGCTTGAAGCCCGCTTTCAGTTCCCGCCCGGCCTGCGCGACAACCGCATCGTAATCGGCCGGATACCGATTCACCGGCGCAATTTCAAAAACATCGCCGCCGGTGCGCTCATGGATTTGCTCGGCGAGTTCGCGCGTGTTGCCGCTGTGGGAGAAATAAGCGACGAGAATTCTTCCGTCTGCTAAGGAACTAACGGACTTTGTCACGATCGCCTCCGGCGTTTCTTGGTGGCCACACGCCAAAATATAGCAGCCGCCGCGGAGAAAGCATTGCCTAAAAATATGAATCTTTGACCTGATCCTCTCGGCGCCGCGGACGACCCGGCGCCTCTTGGCCGGAATTGGATGGGCGAGGGTCTGCCTGTTCTCCGGCTTCCAATCGGCCCGCCGCAATTCGGTTGACGCGCTGGCGCCGATTCGATACATTACCGTTAGTAAAATATTGAACTGATCGTAAAGTGCAAGCTCCTGAGCGGCGGGAGGGCGGCATGAGCGTTGCGGCGCAGCGACTGACACGCGAACGCAAGGCGCGGGAAGCGGTTGTCCTGGAAACGGCGCGAAAGCTGTTTCGGGAAAAAGGGGTGGTCGGAACCACCATGGACGAAATCGCCGAGGCGTCGGAATTCAGCAAGCCGACGATCTACGCCTATTTTCATTCGAAGAATGACATCGTTTGCACCCTTTTGGCTCGCCGACTGGAACACCTGAACGAGCAACTCGAGGCCCTCGACCTTCCGAAAGAGCCGAAAGAACGGCTGGCTGCAATCGGCAACGCGGTGACGCTTTACATGGCGGATGTCGACTACGCCGCGGACCTCTCCTTTCCGATTGAGGCGGATTTCCGCCTGGCCGATCTCACGGAGGCCGTTCGCGAGGGGCTGAGCACGCAACTCGCCCGCGCCTTCGCCCGCGTCGAAGAACTGATTGCCGACGGCGAACGAGCAGGGGTTTTTATTAAGGGCTGGGACGCGAAACGGCTGGGCGTTTTTGCCTGGGGCATGCTGGTCGGCATCGCGGCGCTGACGAAACGATTTCATCCGGACATTTTGGCGGACTCTTCCGCAACCGTTTACGCGGACGTGCTCCGGATCGTCTCGCGAGGATTGACCGATCCAGATCGCGCGCCTGGCGCCGGAACCGTTGAGAAGGTGGATCCTGCGGCGGGCGCAATGAGCAGGACGCGGAAAACGGAGACAACATCGTGAAATACGATAATTGGTTTTTGTTTAGCCTTCTGGCAGCAGCCGTGCTTGCTTGCGTAGTCGCCTGCGGCAGCTCGGGCGGCAGCAGTCAGCCAACGGGCGACGACGCCTCGCCAGCCGACGATGATGGCTCACCGGGCGACGACGATGGTTCGCCGACCGACGATGACGCCTCGCCAACCGACGACGACACGCAGGCCGACCCCTACGCCGGATTTTCGCCGTTCGGGAAAAAGCTCGACGAAATCCTCGCGATTAACGGCCAAATGGACGGAACGGATTTCGACACGGTGCATCAATTCGAAACCGATCGACTCAACGAAGCCGGCATAACGATGGCGCGTACGGATTTCTTTTGGGGCGACATCGAGCCCCAGGAAGGCGTCTGGGCGCTCGACAAATACGACACGATGGTCGACGTGTTTACGGCTGCCGGCATTAAGGTGACTGCGATACTCGATTATGGCGTCAGTTGGGCCATGCCGGACGGCAGTCCGAGCGAAATCGATCCAACTGTCTGGGCGGACTTCGCCGGTCACGTGGCCGCGCACTTTGCCGATCGGATCGACATTTACGAGATCTGGAATGAAGAAAACGGCGCCTGGACCTGGCCGCCGGAACCGGATCCGCTGCACTATGGCGAAATGCTCAAGACCAGCTATGCAGCGGTCCATGCGAATGATTCGGCGGCGACCGTGCTCCTCGGCGGGCTCATGCCGGCCGCCGGCATCGAGGATTTCCTGCAGAACGGCCTCTTCGGCTTTCTTTCCACGATGTACGCGGGGCATCCCGACATCTGCAATTATTTCGACGCGCTGGCGATTCATCCCTACACCCTCGCGCAGTTCGTAAGCCCGGAGTTCGTGCTGGACTTCCTGATCGGAAAATATCCCGACCTTGTCGGCGTCATCCAGGCGGCCCGCGACCGGCTGGCGGCAATGGGCTGTTCCGACAAGCCGATCTACATCACCGAGCTGGGCTGGCCGGACTACCACCTCGGAACCGACCGGCAGGCCGCCTACGCGGCGCGCAGCCTCCTGCTCGCGCTCGCGGCCGGTGTGGATTACTACTACTCGTATGCTTTCTGGGATCAGGAATACGGCGAGGGGAACACCGAGGCCACCTTTGGCATGTTCACCTGGCCGCACGACAAAACGTCGCCCAAACCGTCGTACAAAGCGTGGTTGGGGGCGCACAAAACGATCGGCCAGTCCCGTTATGCGGGCGATCTGGGCGCGAGGCTCCACTGGCCGCAGGAGCAACTTGCGTTGGCGCTGGTCGACGACGCCGCCGTGTGGACAGTCGCACTGTGGCACAGCAAGGTGATTCTCGAAACGCAGGTTCCGGTGAGCGTTCCGCTGCCTCGCAAAGCGACGGGCAGTTGGGAACTCTACGACCAGGAGGGCAACCTCCTCTCGAACGGCAACGCCGCCGACGGGCCAGCGCAGGTGGTTCTCGATGGCCACTTGCGGTATTTGCGCGTCGCGGTGGGAACACAATAGTTTCCCTGACACGCGTGAAAAACAGACCCGGCCCTCGACCGGAACCTTGTCTTGCATGAACCGCCAGCACAGGGTAGCTTTTTCAATGTCTCGGCGAAGGAGCACCCTCATGAAGTTGGCTTGGTCGGCGCTGGCTTTTCTCAGCGTACTTCTGATTCTCGGCGGATTCTCGTGCGGCGGCCACGGCGCCGCGAGTTCCGGCAATCGCCCGGCAAACGGCGACGATGACGACGATGACGACACCACCCCGGCGCTTTTCTGCGGCGACGGCATTTGCTCGCCCGGAGAAAATTGCCTGAATTGCCCGCAAGACTGCGCGTGCTCGTGCGGCGACGGCGTCTGCACCCTCGGCGAATTCTGCGCCAATTGCCCGAAAGATTGCGACTGCGAAACGCTGGCCGCGACGCCGCCGATGGCGTGGAATTCCTGGAACAAGTTCGCCTGCGATATCGACGAGGCCACGATCCGGCAGATCGCCGACGCCGTGGTCAGCAGCGGGATGCGCGAAGCCGGCTATATGTACGTGAACCTGGACGACTGCTGGCAGTCGTCGCGCGACGCCAACGGCACGATCGTCGCCGACCCGGCGCGTTTTCCCAGCGGCATCCCGGCGCTCGCGGCCTACGTGCACAAGCTCGGGTTGAAATTCGGCGTTTACACTTGCGCCGGAACGGAAACCTGCCAAAGCAAACCGGGCAGCTACGGGTACGAATACCAGGACATGCAAACGTACGCCGACTGGGGCGTGGATTATGTGAAGGTCGATTGGTGCAACACGACCGGCCTCGTGCCGGAAGAGCGCTACGCTGTGTTTCATGACGCCATCAAGGCCGCCGGCGGCAAGATCGTGCTCAGCATTTGCGAGTGGGGGGAGGATGCGCCGTGGATCTGGGGGCCGCGCGACGGTCAGCTTTGGCGCACCACCGGCGATATTTCCGACAAGTTCCTCAACATGTGGTGGAACATGCTGCAGACCGAACCCAACGCGCCGTTCGCGGGGCCGGGTGCCTGGAACGACCCGGATATGCTCGAAGTGGGCAACGGCGGCATGAGCGACGAGGATTACCAGACGCACTTCAGCCTCTGGGCGATGATGGCCGCGCCGCTCATTGCCGGCAACGACCTGCGGAACATGGACGCGGGGACGTTGGCCATCCTGACGAACAAAGAGGTGATCGCCGTCGATCAGGATCCGGACGGCGTGCCCGGGCGGCGCATGACGCACCTGATCGGCCCCGAGGTGTGGACCAGGCCGCTGACGCTCGACGGGGCGCGCGCCGTGCTGCTGTTCAACGACTTTCTCACCGACGGCACGGTCACCGTGGATTGGGAGGAGATCGGGCTCGCCGCCGGCTCGGCCCGCGTGCGCGACCTCTGGACGCACGAATTCCTCGGCGACTTCAAGAACAGCTACAGCACGAAATTGGGGCCGTTCAAATCGCAAATGCTGCTGGTCACGGGCGCCGAAAACCTGCCGCCGGCCGGCGCAACCTACGTGAGCGCGTTGCCCTGGAAATACGCGGCGAATTACTTCTGGGACGTCGGCCTCGACCGCAGCGCCGGCGGGCATCCGTTGACCGTGGCCGGCGTGAAATATGCGCGCGGGCTGGGCGCCTCCGCCGCGTCGCAGATTCTCTATCAACTGGGCGGCGGCTGCTCGACCTTCACCGCCGACGTCGGCGTGGACGACGAAACCGGCAGCGGGGGCGAAGTCGTGTTCCAGGTCTGGACGGACGGCGTCAAGCTGTACGACAGCGGCGACGTCAAAAGCGGCCAGGCGGCCCGCAGCATGAGCGTCGATCTTGCCGGCCGCCGCGAACTCAAGCTCATCGTGACGCCGGCGACCGACAGCGTTGTCGGCGACCATGCCGATTGGGCGAACGCGCGGTTGGTTTGCAGCGGGTCGAGCGGGCGATGAGGGCGGGATTTATTGTCTCACGCGGAGACGCGGAGGTCGCGGAGGGTGAGGGGCCACTCACCCCCGTCGTTGAGATGCGGCGTCCGTAGGCGCGGGTCCCGCCCGTGCCCCAATCTTCGATATCACAAATCCCGTTCGACCGGCGGTTCGACCGTCGCGGCGCGCCCGGAACAAAAATAAATTCGGACGAAATCGGTCAGCGTGAGATATCGCCCGTTCGGGTTGCGCAGCACGATGCCGGCAGGGTGGCCGGCCGCGTCGCGCTGCACGTGGTCCACCATGTAAATGTGTTGGCCGCGGCGATACGTGCTCTTGGCCGGGCCGGCGCGCGCCGGCACGAGCGGGGTGCGGTCGCTGAAGCCAACCGGCCCGCCCATGACCATGCCGTGCCCGCCGTGGCGCTCGGCGTCCACCCGCTCGAGAAACTCGGCAACCCGCGTGTGAATAAGTTCCTTCAACGGGCCGTCGGGCGCGCCGCGTTTGAACCAGTCCAAAACGTCATCGGGCTGGGCGTTGGTTTCGTCGATCAGGAGATGGTTGTATTTCCAGACGATGTTGTTCAGGGCCGTCCCGTTGCCCCCGATGAGCGAGCCGTAGCCGGCCGGCTTGCGGCGGCAAACGGCGAAAGCTTTTTCGATCAGCGCGACCCAGAGGCAGCCTTCGCGGCCGAGCCTCGCGTACCGCGGCGCCCCGGCGGCGTCCACCCAAAGTTCGCCCGTGACGCGGATGTAATTTTTTTCGCCGTTCGGCCGGAAGAAACGTACAAGGTACGTGCCGTCGCCGAGGTCGGTCACCGTCTTGCGAATAAAGCTGGGATGCGCCTCCGCCAAAGCGGCGAGGGCGGACATAAAGTAGCAATCGCCGTCATCGCCTTGAAAAACGTCGTCTTTCGACGGACCGTCGCTGGCGAACAACGGGTGCCTCGGAAACCGCGCCAGCGACAGGCCGGCGTCCCGGTCATGCGCTGTGGGCGGCGGATTGTCCGCCAGTTCGGCCGCTTCCGCTCGCGTCCGGGACTCGACCGCAGCAAAGAGTGTGCAAACGAGCACGCCCACGGCTGTGAGGACTGCCGTGCGCCCGAAAAAAATACGACAGTATTTGTTCATGCAGCCCGAACCGTGCAAAAAACGGCGTGCCAATATTGCCTGGAGTATGCGTGAAAGCAAGCCACGGCGTTCGCGGCCAGCTGCCAGATGTCGGTTGTGAGCGGCGCAGAGGCGGGACTACGTGCGCGTCCCCGTTGCGGTTGGCAGAAGCGGCGCTGGCTGCGGCCCCCGGGATTTGGGGCACGACAAGGTCCGACGAGAAGGCCCCCAAACGGCGCGGGGCGGGCCGCCCCTGCGGCAATGGATGTTGTCAGCACGGGCAGCCGCCGGCCGAACGGCAGAGATCGTCGTCGTCGCGACTTAGGAGCGGTCGTTGACGGCGCAGTAGACCGCGTCGGCCAGTTGGAGCAGCGAAAACGGGTGTCGCAGGTAGGCGACGACGCCCGGCTCGGGCGAGCGCCGCATGATTTCCTGCCGCGAGTTTCGCATGCACAACACAATGCGGATACCGTCTTGCGCGCGCCGCAGTTGTTGCAGCAGGTGGTCGCCGTCCATGTCGGGCATGTTGAAGTTCACGATGACCGCGCGAATCGCCGCGCTGTTTTCGCGCAGCATGACGATCGCTTGCCGGCTATCCCGCACCAGCAGCGGCCGCCGGCCGGTCGTCTGCAGAAAGCGGCCGATTTCCTCGAGCATGCCGGCGTCGTTGTCGACCACCAACACGGCGGGTTCGTTTTGCCGGGCATTTTTTACGGCGTTTTCGATGTCGGCCTCACCGCTTCGCGAAAGCGGCAGTCTACTCTCGTTCATTGCGAAAATCTCCCCTTTTTTCGCGGCGAAAAGCCGTGCCGCGCCGCTACGGGCCGTAATGCACGATCACGCCGTCGGCGGCGACGGCGAACACGTCGGAGGCGGAACTGCCCCAAACGCCGTAATAGTCGGCCGCGGGGCACGCCGTCGCCGCCCACGCCGCGCCATCGTAATGCAGAATCGCTCCGTGGTCGGCGACGGCGAACACGTCCGAGGCGGAGCTGCCCCAAACGCCGGCGAAGTTTACGGCCGTCGCAACGGTCGGGATCGTCATCGGCGACCAGGCGGAACCGTCGTAATGCAACAGCGCGCCTTCGACGCCCGCGGCGAACACGTCCGAGGCGGAGTTGCACCATACGGCGTACAGCCATGGCGTTCCGGGGGTCGTCATCGACGACCACTCGGAACCGTCGTAGTGCAGCACGCCCCACATGCCGACGGCGAAGGCATCTGCGGAGGAGATTCCGCCGATGGCGATCGCATCCACCGGCGGGTCGCTGGGCGTGGTCATCGGCGACCACGTGGAACCGTCGTAGCGCAGGATTCCGCCGGCCGCGGCGAACACGGCGGAGCCGGAGCCGCCCCAAACGCCGGTGAAGGAATCCGTCCCGATCGGCAGCGCCATGGCCGACCACGCGGAACCGTCGTAGTGCAAGATCGTCTCGAAGCCGACGGCGAAGACGTCGGCGGACGAGTCGCCCCAAACGGCCTGCAACGTCTCCTGACCGGCGGCCAGCGGAGACGTGTCATTGTCGTCGTCGCCGCTGGGAACGGCCATCGGCGTCCACACGGAGCCGTCGTAGTGCAGGATCGTCGCCATGCCGACGGCGACGACATCCGACGGCGAGGTTCCCCAAACGCCGAACAGCGTCTCCGTCGTCCCGCTCGTCATCGCCGACCAGGAAGGCGCGGTGTCGTCGTCGGCGGGCGACGCGTCGTCGTCTGCGGGAGACTGATCGTCGTCGGCGGGCGACGCGTCGTCATTGTCGTTGTCGTCATCATCCGGCGCGGCGTCATCGTCGATTGCCGAGCCGCTGCTGCTGCCGGATTTCCCGCAGGCCGGCACGCCAACGAGCAGCGCCGTCGTCAACAGGAGAACGAGGAGAAAACTGCGGCGTCTCATCGGCGGCCCTCCTTACTCGACAAGCAAGCCATTTTTTTCAAACGAACACGCCTGGTCGCAAGCTCGGGCGAATGAATCCAAGAAGGCGTGACCGGCAGTTTCTTTAGCCCGAAACGCGCGATGCCGTCAAGGGGAAGGCGGGCGGCGGGACCCAGCAGTCAGGAGTCAGAAGTCGGTTGGTAAACCAACAATACGTTCCCATTGCGAAACGCGCGGGTTTTCGTGAGCGTCAGGTCGAGCCGTTTCGGGACGCCGTCAAACATGTTTCCGCCGGCGCCGAGCACAAAAGGCAAAAGGGAAAAGGGCCGGGCGGACATTGGAGTCCGGGCGATCGCCGCCACCTGTGCGTCGCCGAGCTACAGCCATTCCGTCTTCCCCAGCCTCTCAGCCTCCGCTCGACCGCACACAGCGCACCGCGTTGCTTTCGTAAGCAGCCGGATGGTCGATCACCGCGTCGATGAACAAGACGTCCCACGCGGTGTTGTTTCCGTCTTGGTCCGCCGAGGCCGACCAGTAGTAATACAACGCGTTGCCGGAAATCTGCGACGGCCAATAGGCGCCGCCGGGTCCGGGGCCGCCGGAATCGGCGCAGCCCGTGCTGCACGCGGCATTCCAACACGCCGACGAACTCAGGCAACCGTCGGTGACGTCGCACGAACCGCCCGTGTCCGTAGCGGCGCAGCCGCGGATCAAACTGCGCAACTGGTCGATGTCCGGCAGTCGCCAGCCGGTGTAGCCGGCCCATTTCAGGCTCGCGCAGTAGTTTTGCGCGCCCGACCAATCGACCTGGGTGGACCCGACCGAGGGGCCGTTCTGCCACATCCACGAGCTGGTCGGATCGGTCCACACCGTTTGCACGCTGTCGTCGTTGTCATTGTCGTCGTCGTCGTCGTCGGGCGTCTGGTCGTCGTCGTCATTGTCGTTGTCATCGTCGTCGCCGCCGCGCACGCAACGCGCGGTGAAGTTGTCGCCGACGTAGTAGCTGTAGCCGATGAAACCGAGGTAGAAGTCGATGTACCAGGCATACGAGCCAAGGCCCGAGACCTCCGAGGAGGTCCAATACCAGCCGACGGCGCCGGTGACTTCCGGCGGCCAGTAGGCGCCGCCCGGGCCGGGTCCGCCGAGGTTGGCCGTGCAGCCGTTGCACGCCTCGTTGTCGCAACTGGCCTTGAGGCACACGTTGTCGGCATCGCAGGCGCCGCCGGCGTCGGTCGCGGCGCAGCCCCGCAGCAGGCTGCGCAATTCGCCGAGCGTCGGCAGCCGCCAGTCGGCGTAACCGCCCCAATTCAGGGCATCGCAATAGCCCACGGCCGCCGCGAAAAGATAAGCGCCGGAGCCGACCGCCGCGCCGTTCTGCCACATCAAGCCCGACGCGGAGTCGGCCCAGATGGTCCCGGCGGCGCTGTCGTCGTCGTCGTCCGGCGAAAAATCGTCGTCGCCCGTGGACGTGTCGTCATCCAGCGAGGAATCGTCGTCCGGCGAGGTGTCGTCGTCCGGCGAGGTGTCGTCGTCCGGCGAGGTGTCGTCGTCGGGCACGATCGGCGTTTGACTGCTGCTGCTGCTGCCGGTTTTGCCGCAGGCGAACGCGCAGGCGAGCAGGATAACCGTCAAAAGCAGGATGGGAAGCCAGTGATTGCGTTTCAAGCGAAGACCTCCGCGTTCGGCAATCCGCCGTTTTCGATCGCGAAAGCCGCCGGTCGCGCCGTGCGGCGAGAGAATCCGGAATGTTTGCGGCTTGGAACGATGTATAGACAGATCGCGGCCGGGCGTCAAGCCGGGCGAGCGGGCGGAGCGGGGGAGACGGAAGGCGGAAGAGAGTAGTCAGAAGTCAAAAGACAGATGTCAGTAGAGCCTCTTGCAAAATTGACAGTTCAATAATCGGCATTTCGGGCGGACCTCTCCCCCGGCCACGCCCGGCGTGGCCGCGCCCCTCCCCGGCACAGGGAGGGGCGAGAAGACACCGTGGCGGACCCGCGTCGCGGAGAGATTCCGCAC
>CAZHPN010000205.1:0-10034 GCA_964534375.1 uncultured bacterium
CGTCGCGGCCATCTTCACGGCAAAAGTAATATTGGCGATCGTCTGCCAGTCCGTGGTGACCGCCAATCCGCTGTCCTCCGAACCCGGCGCAACGAAGCGCGCAATCGACGCAGTGCCGGTGTCCTCGTCCTTGGACATGTTCAGCGACATTTCCGCCGTCGAGATGTACGTGTTCGTGTCGATGGACTGGAGCGAAATCCCCGTGGCCGAATTGTCGTACGTGAAATTGATTTGGAAGCCCCCGATTTGCAGGCCGCTTTCGTTCGTGCGCACGTCCACCAGGATCGACTGCGTCGAACCGGGAGCCCACAAATCGCTCGTGTCCGGATTGAAACGATATTCCACCACTTGACTGGGATCGCGGTCCCCGCGGACGCGCGATTTTAGGGTCGCGACCACCTTTCCGATGACGCTCTCCGCAATTGAAAACGGCTTCGCGAATTCGAAAACGCCGCTGTTGTACTCCGCGTCGAGCGAGATGGTGCGAAACTCGGCGGCAAACGGCAAATCGCTGGCCGACGCTTGCCGGACTTCCCCTTCGGTCCTCGAGCCGCGCTCGTCTGCCGGCGCGCCGACCAACTCCGCCGGAATCGATTCGCAGTCGCTTTTGCCCCAGTTTTGCAGCAGGAGCCCGAAGTCGAGCAGATCGACGGCGCCGTCGCGATTGAAGTCCGCCGCCGGACCCGCCGTTCCCCATTCGTTGAGCAGGGTTCCGAAATCGAACAGATCTACGGCGCCCTCCTTGTTCGCGTCGCCCGCGGGGATGGTCCAGATTCCGCCGTCGGAGGCGCCTTCCCAGGTCATCGCGCTCGTCCCGCACGCGACGTTGGCCGGTTGGGAGAAATCCACCGGATTGACGCCCGGATTCGTGAGCGCCACCGGGTCGGCGGTCATGATATCCAGGTGATTTGCCTGGCGCACGACCACGTAATAGTCGTTCGACGCGACGCCCGAGCCGGCTAAATCGACGGTGATCGTCCCGTCGTCGGCTACCGGCTGCGCGAGGAACTCGCCGGCCAAATTCATACCCGCGTCGTAAAGGTCGACCGTGACCACGTCCGTCGCGAAGTCGCCGCCGTTCCAGAAACCGTTGAAGTACGCGGTGACGCGCATCTCGTCAACGCTGTCGTCATTGTCGTCATTGTCGTCATTGTCGTCGTCGTTGTCGTCGTTGTCGTCGTTGTCGTCATCGTCGGTCGAGTCGTCATCCATCGCGTCGTCGTCGACGATCACAGAATCATCGTCGTCGTCATTGTCGTCGTTATCGTCGTTGTCGTCGTTGTCGTCGTTGTCGTCGTTGTCGTCGTTGTCATCGTTGTCGTCATTGTCATCATTATCGTCGTTGTCGTCGTCGTTGTCGTCGTCATCGTCGGGGGCGCTTTGAATGCAGGCCAGCATTCCCGCGCAATCGGTCGGGTAGGTCTCGGCGCACAGCGCATAGGGGCCATTCAGATCGAACGGCGGCGCCGCGGCGTTGCAACTGGCGAGCGCATCGTTCTCCGTCAGCGGTTGGCCGAGATCGTCCTGGAGCGTGATTTCGCAATTGCCGTACATGTCGTCGTACACCGCCTGACAGGTCCACGGGCTGGAATCGTCGTCGGCCGGGGACGAGTCGTCGTCGGCCGGGGACGAGTCATCGTCGGGCGGCGACGAATCGTCGTCCGCGATCATCGTGTCGTCGTCGACGGGCGCGGAATCGTCGTCCGGCGTGGAATCGTCGTCCGCCGGCGTCGAGTCGTCGTCGGCAAACAGGGTGTCGTCGTCGGCGAAGACCGAGTCGTCGTCGGCAAACAGGGTGTCGTCGTCAGCGAAGACCGAGTCGTCGTCCGTCAGCGTCGAGTCATCGTCGGCCAACACCGAGTCGTCGTCGATTGCAGCCGAGTCGTCGTCAACGGCGGCGGAGTCGTTGTCGTCGTTGTCGTCGTTGTCGTCGTTGTCATTGTCGTTATCGTTGTCGTCGTTGTCGTCGTTGTCGTTGTCGTCATTGTCGTCGTCATCGTCCGGGGTGTTTTGAATGCAGGTCAGCATGCCCGGGCAATCGGCCGGGTAACTTTCGACGCACAACGCGTACGGCCCGTCCAACTCGAACGGTGGAACATCGGCGTTGCAGTTCGCGACCGCGGTGCTCTCGGGAATCGGATGATTCAGATTGTCGTAAAGCGTGATCTCGCAGACGCCGTACATGTCGTCGTACACCGACTGGCACGACCAGGGAGAAGAGTCGTCGTCGGCCGGCGATGAATCGTCGTCCGGCGAGCTGTCGTCATCGGGGAACGTGTCGTCGTCGTCGTCAACGGGGACGCTGTCGTCGTCCACTGCGCATGTGTCGTCGTCTACGGCGAACGTGTCGTCGTCTACGGCGAACGTGTCGTCGTCAACGGCGTATGTGTCGTCGTCGACCGCGCATGTGTCGTCGTCGACCGCGTATGTGTCGTCGTCGACCGCGTACGTATCGTCGTCCACCGGAATCGTGTCGTCGTCAAACGGCGCGGTGTCGTCGCCGCCGGGGGAGGTGCACTGCTGGGCGACCGGGTCGCACGTCTGGCCAAGGCCGGCGCAATCGACGCATGTAACGCCGTTGGCGCCGCACGCCTCATCCGAGGAACCGAACTGGCAGATGCCGCTGTTGTCGACACAACCGTCGCAAACGCAACTGCCGTCGGCGCACTCGTCGCCGACCAGGGTGCAGTCTGCGCACGAGGCGCCGCCCGACCCGCAGTTGAAGGCGTCTGTGCCGGGCTGGCAATTTTGGTAGTCGTCGACGCAGCCGTCGGTGCAAGCGGGCCCGTCGTCGCCGGTTTTGGTCCGATTGCGCAGGAGAGCCGGCCTGACGGCCGGCAAGCCGGCCCGCGCGGCGTGCGTGGCGTGCCGCACGGCTTTGATGGGCGCGCCGTCGGCGCCGAATGGGGTGTTGGGCGCGCAATAGATGGCCAGTAGCGAGAGGCACATCATTGCGATGGCGGCTAATCCGAATACGCGGCTCTTCATCTCGCTCTCCTTTTTGGCCCACCCGGGCCGGTCCGGTCATCCAGCGCGTACGGAGATCGAGGCGGCGGCGCAAATAACTCGGGCCGCCGTCGCGGGCGCGTCGATGTCCGAGAAACCGCGTTCGGTGGTGCAAAGGCGGCGCCAAACGGGCGGCGCGTTTTCGCGAACGTCGCCGACCGCGCAAAAATGCGCGCCGCCAAACGATTTACGGCGACGCAATGACAAATGAGGCATGTCTTATCAACGTCGACCCGGCGGGGGATTCCGGGCGGCGGCGCCCGTCCGCGGGGAATCGCCGCCCCGCCCGGCCCGCGCGGCCTCGATTGCGCTGGCGCGCCGATGCCGGTATGTTTGACAGGAGCGCCGCAGGCCGAGAAAAGGATGACCGCCGCGAAAGACCCGATGGACCCGCTCCAACCCGAATCCGCTGTCTCGTTCGCCGACGCCCTGCGGCGCGCGCTGGCGCAGGAGCGCCCGGCGGAAGACTGGCTGATCCCGCTGCTCGCCTGCGCCGACGCCGATGCGCCCGCGTTGCTCTCCGCCGCCGATCGCGTGCGCCGCGACATGCTGGGCGACGCCGTGCATCTGCGCGCGCTGATCGAGTTCTCCAACATCTGCCGGCGCAACTGCCGCTACTGCGGGCTGCGGCGCGGCAACGGCGCGCTCGATCGCTACCGCCTGCCGCCGGAACGAATCGTCGAGATCGCGCGGCTCGCGGCGTCGCTCGGCTATCGCACGCTCGTCATGCAATCCGGCGAAGACCTCTGGTACGACGCCGGACGCCTCGCGGACATCATCCGCGCGATCAAGGCCGAGACCGACCTGGCGATCACCCTCAGCGTCGGGGAACGCGACCGCGAAACCTACCGGTTATGGCGCGAGGCCGGCGCGGACCGCTGCCTGCTGCGGATCGAGACGACCGACCCGGGATTATTCGCCGCGCTCCACCCCGACGACAATCTGGCCGAACGAATGGCGTGCCTCGTGGCATTGCGCGATCTCGGCTATCAACTCGGCACGGGCGTCATGGTCGGCTTGCCCGGCCAGACTGTCCGGATGCTGGCGCACGATGTGATTTGGATGCACGACCTCGGCGCGGAGATGATCGGCGTCGGGCCGTTCATTCCGCATCCCAAGACGCCGCTGGCCGCCGCGGCAGGCGGGACCGTGGCGCAAACGCTGCGGCTCGTGGCCGTGCTGCGCCTCGTTTTTCCGTGGGCGCATCTGCCGGCGACGACGGCGGTCGGCACGCTCGATCCGCAAGGCCGCGAACGCGCGCTCGAAGCGGGGGCGAACGTCGTGATGCCGAACGTCACGCCGGCCGAATTCCGCCCGCAATACGAGATTTATCCCAATAAGATTTGCACCGGCGAAGAAGCGGCCGAATGCCGCGCCTGTCTGGCCATGCGCTTGCGGCTGATCGGCCGCGAAATCGCGACGGACCACGGCCATGTCCGCCGCGTCGCCGAGAGAATGAAGTAAGAAAATGACAAGGGCGCAAGCCGCAGCGACGCAGCGCGGCCGTTGGCGGCAACGGAGCTATTTGATTTCTTTCTCCGTGCGCTCTGCGCCTCTGCGGTTCAAATCAATTTCGACAACTTATTCCCAATATCAGCATCGTCAATCGCGCGCGCACCGAAAACCGCCGCCGTAATCGTGATAGAAGGGCGTGGCCCCGGCCCGGTACGACGCGCGCACATTCCAGGAATAATCGCACCAGGAACCGCCGCGCAGCACCCGCAGATAGCCCGACTCCGGGCCCTTGGGGTTGTCCGCCAGTTTCGCCGAGTAATACGTCGCATCGTCCCACCAGTCGGCGCACCACTCCCACGCGTTGCCGAGCATGTCGTACAGCCCGTAGGCGTTCGGCGCTTTCCGCCCGACGGGGTGCGTGCCGCCGCCGGCGTTGCCCTGGTGCCAGGCGACGGCGTCCAGGTCGCCGTACCGCGCCCGCGCGATGCCGCCGCGCGCCGCGAATTCCCACTCCGCCTCCGTCGGCAGGCGTTTGCCCGACCACCGGCAATACGCCGTCGCGTCGTTCCAGGTCGCGCAAACCACGGGCTGGTCGTCGCCCTTGAATGAAGAGCTCAAACTGCCGCCTTGTTTCCAATCCGAGCCGCGGCGCTGGTAACAGGCGTGCTCGTCGATCGCGGTGCAGCCGCCGGCCGCCACGCATTTCCGGTAGGCCGCGTTGGTCACGTGCGTGGCGTCCATCCAGAAAGCGCCGACCCGCGCCTGATGCGGCGGACGTTCGCCGTCTCCGCACTCTTTGTCTCCCGGCGAGCAACCCATGGCGAACGTCCCGCCGGGCACGCGGACCATGCCCGCGGGCGCGGCCGCGGCCGGCGCCGTCGGCGCCGCGGCCCGATCGCCCGGCGTCTCGGCGAAGCCGAATTTGTCGGCGGCGCCGAACGCCAGCAGCGCCAATGCCACGAGGGTCAGTGTGCAGATCGTTTTCATGGCCGCTTCTTTCGACACCGTCGCCGCCGACGAGGTTCGCGCGCGACCTTACACCGGCGGCGTTGTGCGTTCAAGAAGCCCGCCGAAGGTCTCTCTCGAATGCGGCGCCGACTATTATAATACACTAATTTGATGTAGTTTTATCGCAAACGTGCACTGATCAGGCGAGGACGAAGGTCTAATGTAAATAGTTGAAAAATAAGCAATAATACATGAATTGCAGGAGGCCGCGATGAAACGCTATCTTTTCGGCACAATTCTTAGTTGCATTTACTACAAAGATGGTGTAGTATTATGAGCATGAACCGTTGCTTGACGCGATACGAAAACCATTCTGCACTTCGAGGCCCCATGCGCCCATGCACCTGTACCTTGCCGGCGGTGTGCGAGGACAGGATGCAATAGGGCATCCGGTCCACACCCGTCCGGCCACAGAAATCTTTCGTCAACTTTCAACATCGAGGCCCAAGGCCTCCCCGGAGGATATGTTCGATGGCAGCGAATCCCGATCGTTCGTACCGTTTTGAAACGTTGCAGGTTCACGCTGGGCAAGAACGCGCGCCCGGCACCAACGCCCGCGCCGTGCCGATCTACCAGACGAGTTCCTACGTCTTCGACAGCGCCGAGCACGGCGCCCGCCTCTTCGCGCTGCAGGAGTTCGGCAACATTTACACGCGGATCATGAACCCGACCAACGATGTTTTCGAAAAACGCATCGCGGCGCTGGAGGGCGGCGTCGCGGCCCTGGCGACCGCCAGCGGACAGTCCGCCGAATTTCTGGCGGTGGCGAATCTCGCCCAGGCCGGCGACAACATCGTCTCCACCAGTTACCTCTACGGCGGCACGCACAATCTCTTCAAGGTCACCCTGCCCCGGCTCGGCATCGACGTGCGTTTCATCGACGGCGACGACCCCGCGGATTTTCGCCGCGCGATCGACGCACGGACCAAGGCGATTTACGTCGAAACCATCGGCAACCCGCGCTACAACGTGCCGGACTTCGAGGCGCTCGCCGCCCTGGCGCATGAATACGAGATCCCGCTCGTGGTCGACAACACCTTTGGCGCGGCCGGCTTCCTCTGCCGGCCGATCGACTTCGGCGCCGACATCGTCGTGCACTCCGCAACCAAGTGGATCGGCGGCCACGGCACGTCGATCGGCGGCGTCATCGTGGACTCGGGCCGCTTCGATTGGGGCCGCGGCAAATTCCCGCTTTTTACCGAGCCCTCGCCCGGCTATCACGGCCTGAAGTTCAACGAGGTGTTCGGGCCGGCGGGGCCGTTCGGCAACATCGCTTACATCATCCGGGCGCGGGTCGAGGGGCTTCGCGATCTGGGGCCGGCGCTCAGCCCGTTCAACGCGTTCCTCTTTCTACAGGGTCTGGAGACGTTGTCGCTGCGCGTCCAGCGGCACGTGGACAACGCCCTGGAGTTGGCGCACTGGCTGACCAAACACCCCAAGGTGGTCTGGGTAAGCTACCCGGGGCTGCCGCAGCATCCGTACCACGCGCTGGCGAAGAAGTACCTGCGCCACGGCTTCGGCGGCGTGCTGTCGTTCGGCATCCGCGGCGGGGTCGAAGCGGGAACCCGCTTCATCAATGCCGTCAAGCTGGCCAGCCACCTGGCCAACGTCGGCGACGCCAAGACCCTGGTGATTCATCCGGCGTCGACGACGCATCAGCAATTGAGCGGGGCCGAACAGCTCGCGGCGGGGGTGAGTCCGGATCACATCCGCGTCTCCCCCGGCATCGAGCATATCGAGGACATCCAGGAAGATTTCGAACAGGCTTTCGCGCAGGTCTAGGAGACCCTCATGGGCGTGGAGCCGCAACGGCGCATTTCCGTCGCGGATCGATTCCGAAACGCGCCGGAAATGTTTAACTTGGAAGCAGGTGGAGCATCGTCCCGGGCGTCGGTTTCTGCCGGCGCCTGGGGCGGGCCGCTCGGCCGTCTTTGGATCATCGCGGAGGGAAAGTCATGAAATATCAGGAGAGCATTTTGGACAGCATCGGCCGAACGCCGCTGGTGAAACTGCAACGCGTCGCCGCGGGGCTGCCGGTGACGATCCTCGCGAAAGTGGAATGCCTGAACCCCGGCGGCAGCGTCAAAGACCGCGTCGGCCTCGCGATGATCGAGGATGCGGAGCGCAAGGGCCTGCTCCAGCCGGGCGGGACGATCATCGAAGCAACGGCCGGCAACACCGGCGTGGGCCTCGCGATCGTCGCGGCGATCAAGGGCTATCGCTGCATTTTTGTGATGCCGGACAAAATGAGCCCGGAGAAAATCGCCCTGCTCAAGGCGTACGGCGCCGAGGTCATCGTCACGCCCACCAGCGTGCCGCCGGATTCCCCGCAGAGCTACAACGGCGTCGCCGAGCGGCTGGCGCAGGAAATCCCCGGCGCGTTCCGCCCGAACCAGTTCGGAAATCCGAAGAATCCGGAGGCGCATTACCGTTCGACCGGGCCGGAAATTTGGGAGGACACCGACGGCCAGGTCGACGTCTTCGTCGCCGGAATGGGCACCGGCGGCACCATTTCCGGAACCGGGAAATTCCTGAAAGAGAAAAACCCCGAAATTGTGATCGTCGGCGCCGACCCGGTCGGCTCGATCCTCTCCGGCGACGCGCCGAAAGGCTACCTGGTCGAGGGCATCGGCGAGGATTTCATTCCCTCGACGTTCAATCGGCAGGCGGTCGACGAGATGGTGCGGGTGAGCGATCAGGAATCGTTCACGATGGCCCGCCGGTTGGCGCGCGAAGAGGGCCTGCTCGTCGGCGGCTCCGCCGGCACGGCCGTCGCGGCGGCGATCAAGTTCGCCCGGCGATTGCCCGCGGGGAAAGTGGTGGTCGTGTTGTTGCCGGACACCGGCCGCAACTATCTCACCAAGTTGTATTCCGATTCCTGGATGGCCGAGCACGGCTTCGTCGACCACGCGCCGATCGCGCAGGCGGTCGGCGACGTGCTGGCGTACAAGCCGCGGTCCGCGGCAATTATCGCGGTCGAACCCAACGCCATGGCGATCGACGCCGCCCGCCTGATGGAGACCCGAAGCATTTCGCAATTGCCGGTGCTCGAGGGCGGCCGGAACGTCGGCTGCGTCAGCGAGGTCACGCTGGTCAAACTGCTGCATGACGGCGTCGATCTCACGCGGCAAGCCGTGCGCGACGTCATGGCGCGGCCGCTCCCCGAGATCGAAGACCGCGTCGACGTCGGCGAGGCCTATCGCCTGCTGCTCGCGGGCCACGGCGGCGTGGTGGTGACGCGCAAAGGGGCGGCGATCGGCTTCCTCGCGCGCATCGATCTGGTCAACTACTGGACCCACCGGCAGGAGGCGGCCAATGGCTGAGCGGCTGCGCATCGAGACGCTGGCGATCCACGCCGGGCAGCGGCCCGACGCCGCGACCGGCGCGGTGATGACGCCGGTTTACCTGTCGTCCACCTACGCCCAGGCCGGCCCCGGCGAGCACCGCGGCTTCGAATACTCGCGGACGCAAAACCCTACGCGGTTCGCGCTCGAAGACAATCTCGCCGCGCTCGAAGGCGGCTCGTTCGGCCTGGCCTTCGCCTCGGGTTCCGCCGCCGCCGCGACGATCCTGCACCTCTTCCGACAAGGCGATCACGTCGTCGCGGCGGACGATCTCTACGGCGGCACGTTTCGCCTGTTCGAGCGCGTCTTTCGGGCGAGCGGCCTCGACTTCACCTACGTCGACCCGCAGTCGCCCGAGCGTTTTGCCGCCGCGATCCGGCCCGCGACCCGCCTGTGCTGGCTGGAAACGCCGACCAATCCGCTGCTCAAGCTGGCCGACATCGCGCACATCGCCGCCGCGTGCCGCCGCCGAAATGTGATAGTTGCGGTGGACAACACCTTCATGACCCCCTATTTTCAACGGCCGCTCGCCCTGGGCGCCGACCTGGTCGTGCATTCGACGACGAAATATCTCAATGGGCATTCCGATGTGATCGGCGGGGCGGTCGTCGGCCGCGATCCGGCGCTTGGCGAACGGCTCAAATTCCTGCAAAACGCGATCGGCGCCGTGCCCAGTCCGTTCGATTCGTTTCTGGTGCTGCGCGGCATCAAAACGCTGGCGCTGCGCATGGAGCGGCACCAGGCGAACGCCCTCGCCCTCGCCCACTGGCTGGAAGGCCGCGCGGAGGTCGCGCAGGTCATCTATCCGGGCCTGCCCTCGCATCCGCAACACGAACTCGCCCGGCGCCAGATGTCGGGCTTCGGCGGCATGATCGGCGTCCGGCTCCGCGGCGGATTGTCGCAAGCGCGCGCCCTGCTGCGCGCGGTGCGGGTCTTTGCCTGCGCCGAGAGCCTCGGCGGGGTCGAGTCGCTGATCGAGCACCCGGCGCTGATGACCCACGCCTCCGTGCCAGCCGAGCAGCGCGCGGCCCTCGGCATTACGGACGGGCTCATTCGCCTTTCGGTCGGGGTGGAGCACATCGACGATTTGCGGGAAGATCTCGAACAGGCGCTGCAAACGTCAGTGGCCGTTTCGCCCACCGCGGTTGCATAAGCGCTGGCGCGGTCCTATAGGTCTTATAGAGACTGTCTATAAAGTGAATTTTATCGTCGTGACGGCGA
>CAZHPN010000206.1:0-10018 GCA_964534375.1 uncultured bacterium
CGGCGCGCCGGATCAGCGCCGCCTCGACGAAATCGTGGCTCAGGATGTGCCCGCCGAACGGCGGTTTGCCGCGCAGTTCGGGCAGCCCCGCGGCCGACATGAACGCGCGCGTGCGAACGATTGCGTTATGGCCCCAAAACGTGGCCTCGCGGCCGGTCCACCAGGCGAGCCCGCGACCGAGCAACGGGCCGTAAACCGAGCCCGCGAATTGCTGTATCCGGGCCATCAGCGTCGTGCCCCGGTGCAGGCTTGGCATGGTCTGGATCAGCCCGGCATCCGGGTCGGCTTCCATGCGGCGCGCCAGTTCCACGACGGTCGCGCCGTCCATCAGGCTGTCGGCGTCGAGCATTAGCAAATGATCGTAACGGCTGCCCCAGCGCTCGCAGAAATCCTGGATATTGCCGGATTTATGGGCCGTGTTGCGCAACCGCCGGCGATAATACACGCGCATCGACCCGGCCAACCGCCGGCGGAGCGTCCACACCGCCTCTTGTTCCGCTCGCGCGACGTCGCCGTCGGTCGTGTCGCTGAGAATGAAAATATCGAACGAACCGCTCTCGCCAAGCGCCGCGATTCCGTGCGCCATTGCATCGAGCGCTGCGGCGACGCGGGCGGCGTCCTCATTGTATGTCGGCATCAAGACCGCGGTGCGGCTCGACAGCGGCTCGGGGTTCGACGACTTCCGCCGCCGCCGAAACATGCTGCGCAAGAGACCGACGACGGACATCACAAACGGGAACGTGATCCACGTAATGTTGATCGCGAAAAGCACGAGGATCAGCATTTCGTCGGCGGACAGGCCGTTGACGGACAACACCAGGCGCATCTCGTTGACGAGCAGCGCGGCGAGCACGACCGACGTTCCCAGCACCGAAAAGCGGCGCCAGCGCTCGGTCCGTGTCGCCAACCTGCGGCGGACGGACTTGTCGAACCGCTTGAACTCCTGAGCGGGCATCGGCGCCGGCGTTTCCGGCGGCATGCCCGGCGCTTCTGGCTCCATCGTCGGCGCGGCGCCGAAGTCGTTCAGGGCTTCGTCCATCGGTAAAGCCAAACCTCCGCCTTCCGACCGTCGTCGTATTTCAGGTCGACGCGAAGTTCGGACAATTCCGTGTTTTCCGGGTCGAACACGAAGGTGACGCGATCGCCGTGCGTGAGCGGGTTGTCGCTGACGACCACGTTGCTGATTTTCCCGGCCGACGCGGCGACCGCCGCGTGGGGCAACGGACTTCGCCGGCCGTGCGGCGCAACGTTGGGCGAATAGTCGATGACGAAGCGGCGCACCGGCGTCGGGGCAAGCGGGTCCGCGCGGCCGTGGGCGGTCGCAATGACGCGAACGTGGTCGCTCGCGGCCTTCGGTTCCTCGCCCCAGGACAAACGGTAGCTTTGGCGTAGCTCCGCGCCCGTCCGGATGATTTCCTTGGAACGCCAAAAGGCCACGATGTTGTCGTGTATTTCGGCATCGGACGGTATTTCCACGAGAATCACCGAACCGGGGCCCCAGTCGCCGACCGGCTCGACCCACAAACTCGGCCGACGTTCGAATTGCTGCTCGAAATCTTGATAGTCGGCCGGGTTCCGATCGCGTTGCATGAGGCCGAAACCCTGCGGCGCGTGGTCCCCGAACGCGCTGAGTTGCAGCAACGCGGGGTTGGCGAGCGGGCGCCAGATGTGCTCGCCGCGGCCGTTGAAGATGAGCAGGCCGTCGGAATCGTGGATTTGCGGCCGGAAGTCATCGGCCTTCCGGCGGCCGTTGAACGAGAACATGAACATGCTATTTCCGGGCGCGATGCCGATCTCGTCGAGGTCAACTCGCGGGAAGAGCACGGACTGCACATCCATGATCGTGTTCGCGCCGGGCTGAATGGCGAAGCGGAAGGCGCCCGAGACGCTCGGGCCGTCGAGCAGCGCGTGTACGACGACGGTCGTGCTCGATCGCGCGGGCTCTTCGATCCAGAACGCGCGGAAAATCACAAACTCCTCGCCCTTCGGGTCGCCCGTGCGCATCGCGAGGCCGCGCGCCGACAGCCCGTAACCCTGATTGCGCCCGACGGCGCGAAAATAGCTGGCGCCCTGGAAGACCGCGAACTCGTCGAAAAGGCGCGGCTTGTTGATCTGGAACTGCAGACGAATGCCGGAAAAACCGATGTCCTTCGCCGGCAGCGGGCCGGGCGCGACCTTGCCTGTGGTGAACATCTCCGGTCGGAACGCGACGTGCGTGGCCCTGCCATCTTTGACGAGCGCGATCTCCACCGCGGCGTTAAAAAGGTACCCGACCGGCAGAAGTTGCAACCGGAACCGGCTGCCGGGTTTGGTCCAGAATGTGGCCGACGGCGCGACGCGGATGTCGCGGTATTGGTCGTAATTCAGCTTGTCGATCGGCGGCGGCAGCGCCGTGTTTGGCGGCGCATAGGGCGACTTTGACAGCTTGCGGGCAATCTCGACGACGGTGCTCGCGTCGAATGCGCCGCTGCGTGCGTAGGTCGGGTCCGCATTGGCGCGCGATGAAAACAGCATGATCGACGCAACGGCGACGACGATCGTGGCCATACGCCGGCCGGAAAGTCGACCGTCGCCGCAGGAGAAGTTGTTTGCGGCCCGTTCCAACATGCGCCCTCCCATTGCCCGGAGACTTCGTCAAGTTTCGCGAGCGACTGGCGCTCGTCGCCGCTGCCTCCGAAACGCCGGTTTGAATGTAGGGCCGTCGACGCACCGCGCAAGGCGCAACGGTTGGGTCGGGCCGTCCAGCAAAGGATGTGCACAACAATGCGCAACGAGGCCGCTCCGACTGTTGATTGCCGGCAAAGAAAAACCCCCTGTTTCCATAATAGATTCAGGGGGTTACAGTTGCGCGGCTGGAGGGATTTGAACCCCCGGCCGACGGATTCGTAGGGCTTCATCTTGGGACCGGATTCTTGTTTCCTTTCGATACGTTAGTCCGCATGGCCAAAACTGCTTTGACAATGGTTTGACAAGACGGCAGCTTGCCAATCTCGCGGATCAGGTCGGCATCAGTGACGCGCACGTACCGCTCCTGCACCGACCGCGCAAACGCCAAGTCGCGGCCGTGGCCCATTAAAACCTTACGGTAAATCTCATCGACGCCGGCGCGGAGTAGTTCATTATGGAAAGCGGCGCGAAGATCGTGAATACGGAAATATCCGCCATCGCGTTGGGCGGCGCGAAACCCATTCGAGATGCCGAAGATTTTGCGGCCGTGATACGTCAGTACCGGCCCCTTGCCGCTCTCTGGACGCTCGCCGAGGGCCGCCCACAAGCCTTCACGAATCGGCACGCGGCCGACCCTCTTGCGCGAAGCTGCCTGTTCCTGGGTCGGATAGATGATGCCGTCGTTCGTGATTTGCGCCCAATCCAAACCGATGATTGCGGCGCGCCGCAGTCCGGTGAAACGGGCGATCAAGAACAGACGACGGACGTGCTCGGATCGGCCGGCGCAGACGCGCAGCAAGTCATTGTCGGAAATTTCGCGCTCGATGACCGATGGTTCCGGCAACGCCTTCAAGTACAGACAAGGATTGTGCGGCGGGTTGAGCCGTCCGGTACGAATTCCGAAGGTGTAGATCGCGGACAGCAGGGCCATTTCACGATTTACCGTCGCCGGCGCGATCAGACGGCCGTGTGTCCCTGTTTCCTTCGCGCGTTTGGCCTGATAGCGCACGGCCGCGTCAAGTTGCACGGCCCTGGCCGGAACTGCGCCAAAAAACTTTTTCAATTTTTCGGCACGCCAAACGTCGTCCGAGTAACTTTTCTTGGTCAACTTGGAATGTTTTAGGTATTCGTCGGCGAGCGCGTGGAACGTGAGCGCGCCGCCCGCGGCAACGCCAAGCAAAACCTCATCCTGCATTTCGGAAATCAGCTTGCGCTCGCGCGCTTCCGTCCATTTTCTGTTTCGATAGACGACTTCGCGCAGTCGTCGCGTGTGGCCGTCGCGCGTGATCGAAACGTCAATCTGCCAGCCGTGCCGACCATCGGGGGATTTGTACGGACGAATCGGCACCGTTCACTCCATTCAGGCGGGGAATGGTAGAAGCCGCTCCCCGTCTGTTATTTTTTCGTGAAGTTGGTCCAGCGACCAACGATCTTAATAAGTCGTGCGCCTTTCGGAACATGACGCAACTCACCTCCGTCAATAGGATGAATCAGGCTTTTTCCTTTAAGCAGGAAACCGACAACGGCAAAGTCATCATCGACGCAAAGCACCAGATCGCCGACTTTGGCGTTGTCAGATGGAACACAAGTGTATTCGTTTTCCCCCTCAGTGTAGACGAATGGCATATTCGGAACCCCCCCCGCCCTGATGGCATGTGCATCCACCTTCGCTGTTTTGTCGTTTCGACGGGGAGCGACTTCACCGATTAACGCAAACGGTTCGAGGTTCAGTTTTTTCTCGACTACGGCAAGAGCTTCATGCGAGCAGCCGGCAGGACCGGCAAGAAACCAATCGGCCGGTATGCCCGTACAGGCGGCGATTTTGGGGACATGACGCGCAGATGGGGCCGTGTCGTCACGATACCACGCATAGATTGTCGAGGCGGCCATGCCAGATTCACGCGCAAATTTGGCAACGCGGCCGTGGCCCCCGCCATACAGCGCCGTAATTGCTTGGTCGATTCTGGCTAAAATCTCATTCATAATCAAATACTTATTGAATAATGAAGAAAGCCGTAAAATTCTTGTTGACTAAATTAGAGATTTCCATAATTATAAACCCCATGAAAACCCGCAAATCAGTCAAAACCAGCAAAACCAGCAACCGAGCGACGCTACCATGACCAGTGAACTTTTGTCCACCGGCGAAGTCGCAAGCCTTTTCGGCGTGTCGATTCCCACGATTCACAACTGGATCGCCGCCGGCCACCTGACGCCGGCGCACACGACCCCAGGCCGGCAACTCCGCTTCGATCGCTTGACGGTTATTGCCTTTCTTCATCGTCAATCTCGTCAACAAGGCGCGGCGGGTCGAGATTCCGCAATCGCAATCGAAGCGCCAGCCGACCCGACCCCGGCCCCGCCAGCATCGCCACCAGACGATCAAACGGAAGTTGAGGCCGCAGCAAATGCGTAAACCCCTCGGCGGCATCGGCAATCTTGAGCCGCGCTTTCTCTCGGTCGATGGCGCGGTCATTTACAGCGGTCTGCCCCGTACTCAAATCCTCGACCTCGTGGCGCAGGGCGTTCTCACGCACAAACGCAACGCCGCGCCCGACCCTCACTATTTCACTCGCGGCGGCAAGGGCCGGAAGGCTGGCGCAATCCTGATCTGCAAACAAAGCCTCGACGGCTTTCTTGATTCGCTTCCGGCGTATGGCGGCGCGACCGCTGCGGGTGGTTCTCATGCTTGACTTACATCACGAAACGCCGCGCCGGCCAATTATTACTTTTTCCGAAAGTGATAATCGGTCCTGGGAACTGCTCGCCGAGCTAATCGGGTCGGTTCGCGGAAAAAGCGCGACGTTCGCCCGCGCGATGAAAATTTCGGTTTCCCTCGTCCACAAATGGATCGAGCCGCCCGCGTCGGCGGAATCCCCCTACGGTTCGGGCGCGATCAACCCGCTTGATCGTATCGCGCAAATTTGCGCGGTGCTGACCAGCGACGGCCAACAAGAGCGCGCCGTCGAAACGGTGCGGTGGCTGGCGGCGCGCGTCGGTTGTCGCGTCGAGCGAATCCGGCCGGCGTCGGGCGAAATCGAAACGGTAATCCTCGAAACCCTCACGCTCGCCGCGAACAGCGGCGACGTGGTTTCCGCGGTGCGCGCGGCCCTGGCCGAGCAGCGGATTGACGCGAGGGCGGCGCGGGCGATCTTCGCGCGCCTTGACGCACTACACGAAGAAACCGAGGCGGTGCGGCGCTGCATCGAACTGCACGTCGCGGACAGCAGCGCCGGCCGGAAAACGAGGCGCGCCAATGGATGACCGGGAACTCGTGAAAGAAATCATTTTCGGCGCGCTCTTTTTCGGCGCGATCTGCGCGGGCGTGATTGCGGTGTTTTCACTATGACAACCCCGCGCTGTCCCGATCATCATTACACGACCCTAAACACGCTGGTCGCGGTCCTGGCGTTGTCCGTTGCCGTTGTCGGCGGGTGCGCGCAAATCCTCAATCATTACAAAAGCCCTCCACAATTCAGCGCGCCCGCCGTCATCGTCAACGCCTCGCCCTCCCCCTCGTGCGCGGCCCCGACCTACTACGTCGAACGGCCGGCGACCATCCACGACCCGACCACGCTCAAAGCCATCGCCGACTACAAAAAGACGGCGGCGTACAAGCGCGGCCGGGCCGAACTTGAAGGACAACTATTTTTTGCCCTGCGTCCCATCGGGGGCCGGTGCAAATCCGCCGCTGAGAAATTCCAAGGCGCGAGCGCCGCGTACTACGTTTTTGCGTATTGCGGCGGGCGGGGCAACTCTCTAACACCCAGGACCGGAAAGGAGATACCGTGGAAAAAATCTTGACCAGTTATTCTATGTGGCGAGTTTTCGCCAACTGCCGCAAAAAGGCGTACTGGCGCTATATTCGCAACCTCGTGCCAATCACGCGCGACAAGAATCTCGACTTCGGCACGGTCATCCATTCCGCGCTCGACCTTTGGCACGGCGGCGTCGGCATTGCCGCGGTGCGCAGTTTCCTGCGTGCGGAGTACGGGCGCGCCGTTGCCGGGCGAAATCCCCTCGACTACGCGAAAGCCCTGGCAATGGTTGACGGCTACGCGCGGCGTTATCCCGAAGGGTCCGAGCCGTTCAAGGTGGTCGCTCTTGAGCGCGTTTTCCGCGGCGACATTCACAACCCCGCGACGGGCGCGTGCAGCCGCAAACTCGACCTCGGCGGCAAGGTGGACGGCCTCGTGCAGACCCAGGACGGCCGTTATTGGCTGCTGGAACACAAGACGGCGACGAACCCCGATGGCTCTTACCTCGAAAACCTCTGGACGGATTTTCAGATCACGCTCTACAGCTATTATGTGCAAAAGCTGTTCGGCGTGAACCTGTCCGGCGTGCTTTACAACATTCTCGCCAAGAACAAGTTGCAGCAGCGCGCGGGCGAAACCGAAGCCGAATACCAAATCCGTTACGCGGACCTCTGCTCGAAAAACAAGAGCGGCAAATCGACGGCAACGCGCAACATGCCCGAAACCGACGACGAGTTTGCCGCTCGGCTGGCGACGTGGCACGGCGACTCCGGCGCGTATATCCGGCAGGAAATTCTCATTTCGCAAGATCGGTTCACTCTCGTCGCCGGCGAACTTTGGGAACTGACGCAGACCTTCCTCGATTGTCGCCGCCGCGGCGCGTGGTTCCAAAACCCCGGCCAATGCTTCGGGAAATTCGGCCAAAAATGCGAATACTTCGCGCTCTGCTCGTCGGGCGACAGCCCCGTTGTGATGGGAAACCAGTATTGCCACCAAGACCCGCACGAAGAATTGCGCGAATCGCTCGGAATCGCGGAAAACAACCCGTTCCTGAATGACGCGGCGGGCGCGGTGGTCGATCTCGCAGACGACGCCCTTTTCGCTGACGAACTCGCCGCCCTCGACGGCGCAATCCCCAACAATGGCGGCGGCGACACGGCCGCGGCCCTCACGTTCTAACGAACAAACGAAGGACGAAAAAACCATGACGCAAACACCCGAAACGGCAATCCCGAACCCGCCAGCGGGCGGCAATGGCGCGCCGGGGCCGGCAGCGCCCCCGGCGAAAGCGTCGTTCACGCTCCCCACGGCCAAGACCGCGCCGAAAAGCGCCTTCGCGGACCTAACGACGTTCGTGTACGGCCCCCCGAAAATCGGCAAAAGCACCCTCGCGTCGCAGTTCCCCGGCGCGCTGTTCCTGGCGACCGAGGCGGGGCTGAACCACCTGGAAACGTATCAAATCCCCATTAGTTCTTGGGACGACTTCATCCGTGCGTGCGCGTTGATCCTCCAAGGAAAACACGAATTCCGCACGATCGTCATTGACACAGCCGACAACCTCTATCGCTACTGCACGGACCAAATATGCAAGAAGCACGGCGTCGAAACCGTGGGCGACATTGCCGGGTTCGGCAAGGGCTTCGCGCTCTTGAACAACGAATTTCATCGCGTTCTGACCAAGCTGACGCAGTTGCCGTATGGCCTCGTGCTGATCTCGCACAGCAAGCAGATCGAACTCGAAGATCGCGGCGGCAAATACAATAAGACGGTCCCGACCCTGCCGGAAGGGGCGCGCAAGACGGTTCTCGGCATGGCTGACGTGATTCTCTACTGCACGCAGACGACGGGGCGCAACGAGGCCAACGAGCCGGTCGAGCAGCGCGTCATCATCACCAAACCCTCGCGGTTGTGGGAAGCGGGCGACCGGACGGGGCGGTTGCCCGAAGTGATGCCTCTCGATTTCCAAGCGTTCAAAGCGGCATGGCTCGCCTCGGCCGCGAAAAAACAATAACGAACAGACGAAGAAAGGCTAAACGAACATGACGGAAGCAAACGCAGACATCGACATCACGGCCGAACTCGCCAACATGGACGACGATTTCGACCAGCAAGAAGTGAGCGACAACCCGAACGACACGGTGCCCGACGGCCCCTATCAGGTGCGTGTCGTGAAAGCGGAACTCGGCCGCACGCAAGAGCGGAACGTGCCGATCCTCAAATGGCAGCTTCGCGTGTTGAGCGGCCCGCACGCGAAACGGCTGATTTTCCGCCACAACCTCATCGAGAGCAAAGAAAACGTGAAGTGGCTGAAACAGGACTTGCACACCGCGGGGTTGGACCTGACGAAGCTGCACGAGTTGGCGGACCGCATCAATGAATTGTTCGGCGTGACGCTGGACGTGAAAGTCACGACGAAAGGCCAATTCACGAACGTCTTTCTGCTGCGCCGCATCGTCGTCGCGGACGCCCCCGAAGACGGTTTCGGGTTCGGCCACAACGCCGCGGCCGGCGCGGGAAGCCCCCCACCGACCAACGACGCCCTCGACGCCGTGTTCTAGGCGCGGTCCCTCACGGTGCGCCCTGCGGCGGCGGGGCGCGCCGCGGGCGACCGACCACCACAACACGACCACCGAGGAAAATATGACACAACAAGCAGGACAAGAATGCGACGGCGAACCTTTCACTTTTATCTGCGACACGCGCGAGCGCCAGCCTTACGGATTCTCCGCGCGCACAACCTTGAAAGCCCTTGACGCGGGCGATTACTCGGTTGTCGGCCACGAGGCCGAAATCGCGGTCGAGCGCAAAAGCCTCGACGACTTCGTGAACACGGTGATCCGCGCCCGCGCGCGATTCCACGACGAACTAAAAAAACTCGCGCGTTACCGCTTCGCGTGCATCGTCGTCGAAGCCAGTTTTCAGGACATTTTGAGCGAGGGCTACACCAGCGGCGCCACCGGCTTTTCCGTCGCCCAGGCGGCAATGTCGATCATCGTCGATTGGCATGTGCCGATCTTCTTTTGCGGAGATCGCCAGGGCGCGCGGGAATTTACCACCATGTTTTTGCAGCGCGCCGTTCAAGCCATCCGGGGCAAAAACAACCAATGACCAGACGCGCCGCCAAGCCAACCAAGCCCTTGCACGAGCAAACGTCGATCACCGGGACGGTCGAGCGCATTTATTTCTCGTCGCCCACGTTCTCGGCCGGCGTGCTGCGCGACGACGACACCGGCGCGACCCTCAAGTTTTCGGGCAAATTCGCGGCGGCGGAAAACGACGCGCTCGTGTTGACCGGCGAATGGACGACCCATGAAAAATACGGGCGGCAATTTACCGCGACCCTCGCAACACGCAACACGGCCCTGTCGGGCGCGGGCCTCGCGGCCTATCTCGAAAAGTCGCCGGCGTTCAAAGGCATCGGGCCGGTCAAGAGCAAAATAATCGCCCTGCGCTACGGCGCGCAATTCGCGGAAATCATCGTTGCCGACCCGGCGCGCGTGGCGCGCGAGTGCAAAATCCCGATCCCCGTCGCGTTCGCCCTGTCGGCCGAATGGAAAAAGCATCACGCGGTCAATGCCCTGGCGACACAGCTT